>DATEKT010000160.1:0-24191 GCA_035277305.1 Steroidobacteraceae bacterium
GCCATCTTGGGGTTCCAGAAACGGGTCTGATGTCCGAAGTGGACGCCCGCTTCCAGCATCTGCCGCATGGACATGCTGGCCATGATCGAGTCTCCTGTAGGGGTTGAGCCTCCACCCGCCCCATGCGACGACCTGCAGCCCAAGAATTAACCTGGGGGTTGCAAGCACCCCGTCACATGTGTCGGCAAGGTGTGAGAGTTATGGCCCTTCGAAATGAATCTTGGGGCCGGAATTCGTTGCGAAAAAAACGCGCGCTTTATACCATAAACTCCATGATCGTCCAAAAGTTTTTACCGTCAGCCACGGGAGCCCGCTAGATGCGCAGCTTCCTGCAATCCCTGCCCCGCTGGCCGAGTTCCGATGACAGTGCCGCTGCGAGGACGGCCGCCATGAGAGGCAGCCAGGTGACGATCAAGACGCCGGTGGAGCAGGACCAGATGCGCACGGCTGGCCGTCTCGCGGCCGAAGTGCTCGACATGATCGGGCCTTATGTCGTGCCCGGCGTCACCACCGACGAGCTCAATGCGCGCTGCCACGAGTACATCGTGAACGTGCAGCAGGCGGTCCCTGCCCCGCTCAACTACCGCGGCTTTCCCAAGTCCATCTGCACGTCCGTGAACCACGTGGTCTGCCACGGCATTCCCAGCCCGGACAAACGCCTCAAGCAGGGCGACATCGTCAACGTCGACATCACGGTCATCAAAGACGGCTGGCACGGCGACACGAGCCGCATGTTCGCAGTCGGCAAGATTGCGCCGGCCGCGCAGCGCCTCATCGACGTCACGCACGAGGCGATGTGGACCGGCATCCGCCAGGTCCGCCCGGGCGCGCACCTCGGCGACATCGGCGCGGCGATCCAGGCCTTCGTCGAGCCGCAGCACCTGTCGATCGTGCGGGAATATTGCGGGCACGGTATCGGCCAGATCTTTCACGAGGATCCGCAGGTGCTCCACTACGCGGCCAATGGCCAGGATCTGCAGTTGCGCGCCGGCATGACGTTCACGGTGGAGCCGATGGTCAACGCCGGCAAGCGGCACGTGCGGCTGCTGCCGGACGGCTGGACTGTCATTACGAAGGATCACTCGTTGTCGGCGCAGTGGGAGCACACCGTGCTCGTCACCGACACCGGCTTCGAAGTGTTGACGCTGGGCGCGGCCGAACGCTGAAGCCGCAGCCACAGGCGCTGCGGCCATGCCCGTCACCACCCCCGAGGACCTCGACGAGCTCACGACCCCAGTGAGCGATCCGGGCTGGGATTACCTGTCCGGATTGCCTGCCGCGCTCAGCGGCAGCAAACCCGATATCGCCGCCTTCCGCGGCGCGCTCACCGAAGGCGACCAGCGCCTCAAGCAGCGGTTCGAAGAAGACGAGCCGGTCGAACGGCTGGTGCGCGACCGCGCGCGCCTGGTCGACGCGTTGCTCAAGACCGCCTGGACGCTGCACCTCGGCGAGCACGTGCGCGAGCTTGCGCTGATCGCAGTGGGCGGCTATGGACGCGGCGAGCTGAACCTGTGCTCCGACATCGACATCATGGTGCTGCTGCCGAAGAGCGAGACGGCGCCGTGGCAGCCGCATCTCGAGAGCTTCCTCACGTTCATGTGGGACATCGGGCTCGAAGTCGGTCACAGCGTGCGCACGATCGACGATTGCCAGCGCGAGAGCGCCGCGGACGTGAGCGTCGCGACCACGATGATCGAAGCGCGCCTGCTGTTCGGCCCCGAGTCGCTGTTCGAAGCGATGCGCCGCGCGCTCGCGCCCGAGCGCGTGTGGCCCACGCGCGATTTCTTCGAAGCGAAAGTCGCCGAGCAGACCGCGCGCCATCACCGTTATCACGACACGGCGTACAACCTCGAGCCGAACGTCAAATCGAGCCCGGGCGGACTGCGCGACATCCAGACGATCGGCTGGGTGGCGAAGCGCCACTTCGGCGGCGACTCGCTCGAGGAGCTGGTCGAGCACGGCTTCCTCGCGAAGAGCGAGCTGCGCAAGCTGAAGACCGCGCAGGCGTTCCTGTGGAAGATCCGCTTCGCGCTGCACGTCCTCACCAACCGCCGCGAAGACCGCCTGCTGTTCGATCACCAGATCCGGCTGGCGAAGATGTTCGGCTACGAGGACGCGACCTACACGCTGGCGGTCGAGCAGTTCATGCAGCGCTACTACCGCACGGCGATGGACGTGAGCCTGCTCAACGAATTGCTGTTGCAGCTGTTCCGCGAAGCCATTCTCACCGGACCGAACGCCACGCCGATACCGGTGAACCCGCGCTTCCAGATCCGCAACGACTACCTGGAGATCACGCACGACGACGTCTTCGACCGCTATCCGTCGGCGCTGCTCGAGCTGTTCGTGGTGATCGAGCAGAACCCCGCGATCCGCGGCGTGCGCGCCTCGACGATCCGGCAGCTGACGCGCCACCTGTGGCTGATCGACGAGGAGTTCCGTCAGCATCCGCGCAATCACCGCCTGTTCTTCGAGATCCTGAGCGCCCCGACCGGCGTGACGCACGAGCTGCGGCGCATGAACCTCTACGGCGTGCTCGGCCGCTACATTCCGGCATTCGGCCGCATCGTCGGCCGCATGCAGTACGACCTGTTCCACGCTTACACCGTGGACGCGCACACGCTGTTCGTCGTCAGCAATCTGCGGCGGCTGGCGATGGCCAAGTACGACCACGAGTTCCCCGAGCTGTCGCGCATCATGCAAGCGCTGCCGAAACCGGAGCTCGCGTATCTCGCGGCGATCTTCCACGACATCGCCAAGGGCCGCGGCGGCGATCACTCCGAGCTCGGCGCCGTCGACGCCGAAGCGTTCTGCCTCGAACAGGGCCTGTCGCTGTACGACGCGCGCCAGGTCGCCTGGCTGGTGCGCCATCACCTGGTGCTTTCGGTTACGGCGCAGAAGAAGGACATCTCGGACCCGAAGGTCATCCACGAATTTGCGAAACTGGTCGGCGATCAGAACCACCTCGACTATCTGTACGTGCTGACCGTCGCAGACGTGCGCGGCACGAACCCGAAACTGTGGAACAACTGGAAAGCATCGCTGTTCGCCGGCTTCTACAACCGCACGCGCGAGGCGCTGCGCCGCGGCCTGGGCAGCCCGATCGACCAGGACCAGCTCATCGCCGAAACTCAGGCACGGGCGCGCGAGCTGATCACGCGCGATGGACTCGACGAAGCGGCGCTGCAGGGCGTGTGGCAGCGCTTCACCAACTCGTACTTCCTGCGTCACACGCCGGAAGAGATCGCGTGGCACACCGCAATGCTCGCGCGGCGCGATAGCGCGGACAGCGGCTCGCTCGTGTCCGTGCAGCAGCAATCGGGTCGCGGCGGCACGGGCATCTCGACCTACACCTCGCACCGACAGCACAGCTTCGCGCGCACGACCGCCCTGCTCGACCAGCTCGGCCTGACGATCGTCGATGCGCGCATCACGCCGACCGAGGACGGCTTCAGCCTCGACGTGTATCACGTGCTCGAAGACACCGGCGATGAGATCAGCGATCCGATCCGCATTCGCGACATCCAGCGACAGCTCGCGAACGTGCTGTCGCAGGAAGATCACACCGCGGTCACCGTCACGCGCCGCGCACCGCGCCAGGTGCGCATGTTCTCGACGCCGACGCAGATCACGTTCAGCGAGGATCAGGTGAAACGCCGCACGATCGTCGAGCTGATCGCCGGCGACCGCCCGGGGCTGCTGTCGCACGTCGCGAAGGTGTTCATGGCGGAGCACGTCGACATTCACAACTCGAAGATCATGACTGTCGGCGAGCGCGCCGAAGACGTGTTCTACGTCGCCGACGAATCCGGCCGGCCGCTGACGAGCGAAGCGCAACAGCGGCTGGCGCAGCGCCTGACCGAATCGCTCGATCGTCGCGCATGAACCCGGCGCTCGGTCAGCTGCGGCCCTATCCGTTCGAGCGCCTGCGCGCGCTGCTCGCGGGCGCACAGCCGCCCGCGTCGTTGCCGCACATCTCCATGTCGATCGGCGAGCCGCGACACGAGCCGCCGCCGTTCGTATTGCAGGCACTGATCGCGAATCAAGCGGGCTACGGCAGCTATCCGACGACCGCGGGCATCCCGCAACTGCGCGCGGCGGCGGCCGGGTGGCTCGCGCGACGCTTCCAGTTGCAACCTGGATCCGTCGATCCGGAGACGATGCTGATCCCCGTCAACGGCACGCGCGAAGGCTTGTTCGCGTTCGTGCAGGCAATGGTCGACGTGTCGCGCGCGCCGCTGGTCGTGATGCCGAATCCGTTCTATCAGATCTACGAAGGCGCAGCGCTGCTGGCCGGCGCGCAGCCGCACTTCCTCGGCAACGACCGCACAAATGCCTGGCTACCGGATCTGGATGACGTTGCGCCGAAAGTGTGGGAGCGCTGCCAGGTGCTGTTCCTGTGCTCGCCGGGGAATCCGACGGGCGCTGTCGCCGGTATCGACTATCTGCAGCGCGCGATCGCGCTCGCCGATCGCTACGACTTCGTGATCGCTGCCGACGAGTGCTACAGCGAGATCTACCTCGACGAAGCGAAACCGCCGCCGGGACTGTTGCAAGCCGCGGTCGCGAGCGGTCATGCGGGCTTCGAGCGCTGCGTCGTCTTTCACAGCCTGTCGAAGCGTTCCAGCGTGCCTGGGTTGCGCTCCGGCTTCGTCGCCGGCGATGCGCGACTGATCCAGGCGTTCCTGCAATACCGCACGTATCACGGCTGCGCATTGCCATTGCCGACTCAGCACGCAAGCATCGCGGCGTGGAATGACGACAAGCACGTCATCGAGAACCGTCGCCTGTATCGCGAGAAGTTCGCGGCGGTGTTGCCGGTGCTGCGCAAGGTGCTGGAAGTCGATGCGCCGGACGCCAGCTTCTATTTGTGGCCGAAAGTGCCGGACGACGAGCGCTTCGCGCGGCAACTGTTCGAGCGCAAGCACGTCACGGTGCTGCCCGGCAGCTACATCGCGCGCGACACGCCGCATGGCAATCCGGGCCGCGGCCGCGTGCGCATCTCGCTCGTAGCCACTGTCCCCGAGTGCGCCGACGCCGCCCAACGAATTCGCGATTTACTGGAGTCCGCCGGATGACCGACGCCCTTGCCTCCGTGATCGATGCTGCGTTCGAGCGCCGCACCGAGTTCGGCCCGAAGAGCGTTCCCGCCGAAGTGCGGGACGCCGTGGATCAGGCAATCTCGCTGCTCGACACCGGCAAGGCCCGCGTCGCCGAGAAGCAGAACGGGCAGTGGCGCGTCAATCAATGGCTGAAAAAGGCCGTGCTGCTGTCGTTCCGGCTCAACGAAAACCAGCCGATCGATGCCGGCTTCACGCAGTTCTTCGACAAGGTTGCGCTCAAGTACGCCGACTACGACGACGCGCGCTTCCGCAGCGAAGGCGTTCGCGTCGTACCGCACGCAGTCGTCCGGCGCGGCGCGTATGTCGCAGCCAACACCGTGCTCATGCCTTCTTACGTCAACGTCGGCGCTTACGTCGGCGAAGGCACGATGATCGACACGTGGGCGACGGTCGGCTCGTGCGCGCAGGTCGGACGCAACGTGCATCTGTCCGGCGGCGCCGGACTCGGCGGCGTGCTCGAGCCGCTGCAGGCCGCACCGACGATCATCGAGGACAACTGCTTCATCGGCGCGCGCTCGGAAATCGTCGAGGGCGTGATCGTCGAGGAAGGCGCCGTCATCTCGATGGGCGTGTTCATCGGCGCCAGCACGCGGATCTACGACCGCGAGCGCGATGAAGTTTCGTACGGCCGCGTGCCCGCGGGTGCGGTCGTCGTTCCGGGCTCGCTGCCGTCGAAGGACGGCAAGTACGCGCTGAGCTGCGCGGTGATTGTCAAGCGCGTCGATGCGCAGACGCGCTCCAAGGTCAGCATCAACGAGTTGCTGCGCCTGTAGCCTTCGGCTTGATCTCCTGAAACATCGACGACACCCACGGCCGGAACGCCGCGACCATCGCGACGTTCTTCTTTTCCGCGGCCGGTAGCCCGACGTCCAGCGTCGCCAGCTCGGCAAAGTCGCGCGCAAGCTGCTCGATCTTGCGCACCAGCACGCGCGTCGACGCCTCAGACAGCTCGGCGGAACGGAAGTGCAGCACCTGGTCGGTGCCCTGGAATTCCGATTGCAGAAATTCCGCCTTCACCTGGCGCTCGTACACGCGATGCACCGGACCATCGACGCGCCAGCTCACGACCGGCCCCACGCGCAGTCGCGCCTTCAACCGTGGCTGCAGCTCGATTAGCCGCGCGTCATCGAGTTTCACGTAGAGCTCGCGCAGCCCGCGCTCGGAAAGGTCCATGCGTTGGCAGATCTCGCCGCTGCTGCGCCCATTGAGCAGCAGGTAGAAGCACGCGAGCAGGCGTGAATCCCGGGCGAGCAGTTCTTCCTGCTCCAGGGTCAGATACTGCGAGCCCGCCGCGTGCGAGTTGGCGGCCGCGCGCATCAGCTCGCCCATGCTGATGCCGATGGCCGTGCAGATCTGCTCCAGCCGCTGCAGCGTGAATGTCTCCGCGGCAAAGACACGCTTGATCGAGCCTTCGCTGAGCCCGACGCGCCGTGCGACATCTTTGTACGTCAGTCCGCGCGTCTTCAGCGTGCGTTTCAGAACGTCAATGATCTGCGCCGTTTCGCTCACGTCAGTACCTCGGATTTGCGTGTAGGCAGATGATTGCGCGCCGCTCCCGCAGTGTCCACGCGTGCGCAGCGTTTACCGACGGTTCAGCGCCCGGTCGCGGATTGCGTGCCTGCCTGTACCGGGAAACGACACTCCGCTGCCATTGGTTGCCCCCGCGCGCTGCACACCTCTAGCGTCCGCCCCCAGTAACCTGGGAAACCGAGGGGGTTTCACGATGCGTAAGCTCTGCATGGCTGTCGCGACTGTGTGTGCGCTGGGCACGACGACTCCGCTGCTCGCTGCCGATCGCACTGAGTTTCAGATCAGCCCGCGCCTCGGCCGCGGCGTGCTGAAGCTCGACCAATTCCGCAACGTCGACGAAGACCTGGCCGAGCTCGACACCGGCGGGCTGGGCGTGTCGTTCGCCGTGGTGACGCCGATCGGCCTGATGGCCGAGGCCGGCACCGAGTCCTACGGCAACTTCGACTTCTTCAACGCCGACGACGAGTTCCGGCTGCGCCAGGACTACGTGGCGCTCGGCTACCAGTTCGAGCTCGGCGAGGGCTGGCACATCGTGCCGAAAGTCGGCCGCTCCAAATGGGAGCTCACGAGCGAAAAAGGCTGGCTGCTGCACGACGACGACGTCGAGACCGACAGACAGCGCGGCTACGAGTACTTCTGGGCGCTCGACTTCAACAAGCGGGTCAACGATGTCATGTCGCTGGGCGCGACGGTGCGCTCGGGCAGCTACGAGTTCGGCGACGCAGGCTCGGTCGCCTTCGTGATGACGTTCTCTTTCTAGTTCTTTTTGTGCCGCATGTCGCGGCCGCTGGCGATGAACACCACCTGCTCGGCGATGTTCTTCGCGTGATCGCCGATGCGCTCGAGACCCTTGAGCGCGAACACGGTGTCGATCGTGACACCGAGGTAGCGCTGATCCTGCATCGCCAGGGTCAGCAACTGCCGCAAGGCTGCGGCAAATTCGGCGTCGAGCTCTGAGTCGCGCGCACGGACGCGCTCGGCCAGCTCGGCGTTGGATTCATCCAGCGCGCGCACGGCGTCGCGCAGCATTCCGGTGGTCAACTCCGTCATGTGCTGCAAATAGCGCGCGACCGCACGCACCGGCCCTTGCGGCTCGCCTCCCGCCATGCGTCCGGCGAAGCGCGCGATCTTCTTCGACTCGTCGCCAGCGCGCTCCAGCTCGACAGTCATGCGCGACACAGCAGTCGCCATGCGCAGGTCGCCGGCGACCGGCTGATGCAGGGCGATGAGCTCGAATGCTTCGCGATCGATCGTGCTCTCGAGGTCGTTGACCTGCGACTCGCGCGCCAGCACGGTCTGTGCAAGGTTCGCGTCGGCGTCGAGCAGCGCGCGCACCGCGGTCGAGACCTGATCGATCACCAGGCCACCCATGCCAACCGCGTGCAGACGCAGCTCCGTCAGCGCGCCGTCGAACGCCTTCGCGGTGTGACCTTCCATCGGGTCGGACATCATGGCGGCGCGCTCGAGGATGAGCTCAGCCATAACGGCCGGTGATGTAGTCTTCCGTCGCTTTCTTCGCGGGGTTCGTGAAGATTTTCGCCGCCTCGTCGAACTCGATCAGCTCGCCGAGGTACATGAACGCGGTGTAGTCGCTCACGCGCGCGGCCTGCTGCATGTTGTGCGTGACGATCAGCACCGTCACCTGGTCGCGCAGCGTCGAGATCAGCTCTTCGATCTTAGCGGTCGCGATCGGGTCGAGCGCCGAGGTGGGCTCGTCGAACAGCAGGATCTCCGGCGTCGTCGCCAGCGCGCGCGCGATGCACAGGCGCTGCATCTGGCCGCCGGACAGCGCAAGCGCCGAGTCCTGCAAACGATCCTTCACCTCGTCCCACAGCGCCGAGCCGCGCAATGCTTTCTCGACTTCCTCGGCGAGCGTGGCGCGGTTGCGCAGGCCGCGCAGGCGCAGGCCGTACGCGACGTTCTCGAAGATCGACTTCGGAAACGGGTTCGGCTTCTGGAACACCATGCCGATGCGCATGCGCACTTCGATCGGATCGACGCCGGGACCGACCAGGTTGAGGTCGTCCGGGTGCAGCGTGATGCTGCCTTCGTAGCGGGTGTCCGGCTGCAGGTCGTGCATGCGGTTGAAGCAGCGCAGGAACGTGCTCTTGCCGCAGCCCGACGGACCGATCAGCGCGGTCACCTGGCGCTCGGCGATCGGGATCGTCAGGTTCTTCAGCGCCCGGTGCTGCCCATAGTAGAAGCTCAGGTTGTCGACGGCCGCCTTCACGTGCAGCGTCCGCACCTTGCGCGTGTCGTCGACAGCGATGGTGACGCGCGGCGTCGACGGGCCGCTCTGCGAAGCGGGATTTTGCGCGTTACGGGCGGCGTCTTCGTTGGCCACGGCGGTTTCCATGCAGGATCACCAGTTGATTTTCTTGCGAAAGCGGTAGCGAATCCAGATCGCCACCGCGTTCATGATCAAAGTCATGCCGAGCAGGATCGCACCGGCGGCGGCGGCGTTCGCCTGGAACGCCTGGTCGGGCCGCGACACCCAGTTGAACATCTGGATCGGCATCGCGGTGAACGGATCCCTGAGCCACTGGAACGACAGGAACGGGAACTCGCCCTTGACCGGGGACTCCGGCAGGAACGCGATGAAACTGAGCGCGCCGATGGTGATGATCGGCGCCGTCTCGCCGATCGCGCGCGACAGGCCGAGGATCATGCCGGTGAGAATGCCGCCGGTCGAATACGGCAGCACGTGATCCTTGGTCACTTCCCAACGCGTCGCGCCGAGACCGTAGGCCGCTTCGCGGATCGCCTTCGGCACCGCGCGAATCGATTCGCGCGTCGCGACGATCACGATCGGCAGGATCAGCAGCGCGAGCGTCAGGCCCGCCGCGGCAATGCTCTGCCCGAGATCGAACTGGTACACGAACAAGCCGAGCGCCAGCAGGCCGTACACGATCGAGGGCACGCCGGCCAAATTGGTGACGTTGATCTCGAGGATTGCCGTGAACCAGTTCTTCGGCGCGTATTCCTCGAGATAGATCGCCGCGGCTACACCGACCGGCACAGCGCACACCGCGGTGACCAGCATGATGAGCGAAGTGCCGACCCACGCAGCGAGAATGCCCGCGCGCTCGGCCTTGCGCGAGGCGAAGTTCGTGAAGAACTCCCAGCTGAAGCGCTCCGAGCCGTCGCGCACCAGGTCGATGAACAGCACTGCGAGCACGGCCAGGCACGCGAGCATCACGATCAGGCCGACGATCACGAAGACCTGGTCGAGCACTTTGCGCCGCGCCAGCCCGCGCCGCAGGGCCTCGTTGGTGAGATACGCAGCCGCGCCGCCCGCGCTCATCAGTAAGCCTCCCGGAACCGGCGCGTCAGCGAGAAACCGACCACGTTGAAGATGAGCGTCAGCAGCATCAACACCAACCCCGCGGCGAAGATGCTCTGGTAGCCGATGCTGCCGTGAGGCAGATCGCCGAGGCTGACCTGCACGATGTACGCGGTGATGGTCGCCGCCGGCTGGCGCGGATCGAACGTGAAATTCGGCTGCATGCCCGCGGCGATCGCCACGACCATGGTTTCGCCGACGGCGCGCGAGATGCCGAGAATGAACGCCGCCGCCAGGCCGGAGAACGCGCCCGGCACCACGACGCGCAACGCAGTCTGCAGCCGCGTCGCGCCCATCGCGTACGAGCCTTCACGCATGTAGCGCGGCACGGCGCGCATCGCGTCTTCGCTCACCGAGCTCACGTACGGCACGATCATCAGGCCGATCACGAGGCCCGCGCTGAGCATGTTGAACCCCGGCAGCTCGGGCATGAGGTACTGCAGGACCGGCGTCACCATCGTCAGCGCGAAGTAGCCGTACACGACCGTCGGCACCGCACCGAGCAGCTCGAGGATCGGTTTCACTGTCTCGCGCAACTGATGCGGCGCGAACTCGCTGAGATAGATCGCAATCATCGTGCCGAGCGGCACGGCGACCAGCAGCGCAACGATCGTCGTCGTCAGCGTGCCGGCCACCAGCGGCAGGATGCCGTAGTGCGCGTCCGCGAACAGCGGCGTCCACATGGTGTCGGTGAGGAATTCGACGATCGAGACGTGCTCGAAGAAGGCGCTCGACTCGTACAGCAGGATCGAAACGATCGCCAGCGTCGTGAAGACGGCGACCAGCCCGGCGGCCAGCAGCAGCGCCTCGATGATGCGGTCGCGCACCTTGCGATAGCGCAGGGCGCTGCGCGAGATGGCTGGATTCGATGGGGAGGTCATTTCATTTTTTCATGCGCGCAGCCCACTTCGCGCTGCGCACTTTAATGGAACAAGCCACCAGCTACCAGCCGCGAGCCAGAGGGGGACTGGCTGGCCGCTGGTTCGCTGGTGGCCTCGAGCTGACGTCAAAGCTTGCCTTCGCGGGCCAGCAGCGCGTCGATCGTGACACCCACTTCCGGGATGCCGCCGAACACGGTGCCGAGCTTGCCGCCACTGAAGTGCTGCAGGGCCAGCTTGTACGCCTGCGGGGGCAGCGGCACGTAGCCGACTTCCTTCACCAGGTCGGCGCCTTCGCCGAGATAGAAGGCGATGAACTCCTTCACTTCCGGGCGCTGCGCGGCGGTGTCGCGCACGTAGATGAACAGCGGGCGCGACAGCGGCTGGTACGAGCCGTCGTTCACTGCCTCGATGCTCGGGCTGACCGGCTGGTTCTTCGGATTGATGATCGGCACAGCCTTCATCTTGTCCTTGTGACCGACGAAGTACGCGTAGCCGAAATAGCCGAGCGCGTTCTTGTTGTTCTCCACGCCCTGCACCAGCACGTTATCGTCCTCGCTCGCGGTGTAGTCGCCACGGCTCGCCTTCGCCTTGCCGTTCACGGCCTCGGTGAAGTAGTCGAACGTGCCGGAGTCGGCTCCCGGGCCGAACAGCATCAGCGGCTGATTGGGCCACTCGGGGCGGATCTGATTCCAGGTCTTCACGCGGCCCTGCGCGCCCGGCTCCCACATCTTCTTGAGATCGGCGATGGTCAGAGTCTTCACCCAGTCGTTCTTCGGATTCACGACCACGCTCAGCGCGTCGAACGCGACCGGCAACTCGAGGTACTTGATGCCCGCAGCGCGGCAGACTTCCATCTCTTCCTTCAGGATCGGGCGCGACGCGTTCGAGATGTCCGTCTCGCCGCGGCAGAAGCGCTTGAAGCCGCCGCCGGTGCCGGCGATGCCGACGGTCACGCGGACCTTGCCGCGCTTGCTGATCTGAAACTCTTCGGCGACCGCCTCGGCGATCGGGAACACGGTACTGGAACCGTCGATCTTGATGACGCTCTGCGCTTGCGCAGGAGTGGGGCCGCCGCAAGCCATGAGCCCGCCCAGGACCGCCGACGCCGCCAACCAATTCCAAAACTTCATAAGGTTTGACCTCGTGCTCATGCCAACTGGCGGGGAGTCTGCAGGCATTCGATGACACCCATGTTACAAGCGGCCGCCCCGGGAACTGCGGCAACGGCGACACCCGGGCCCGCCTGTAATACGCGCGTAACAGAGCCGGGATCCGTGCGGCCTTGCCGCCACCGGAGGTCTTCGCTATAAGACCGCGCCCGCACCTTCTTGGCCGACCCCGGAGCCACGACTTTGCCGACCGACGCCGACGCGACGCTCGCCCTCGCCCAGGACCTGATCCGCCGTCCTTCCGTCAGCCCCGAAGACCACGGCTGCCTGCAGCTGATCGGGCAGCGGCTGGGAGCGCTCGGCTTTCGCGTCGAGCGCATGCCGTTCGGGCCGGTCGAGAACCTGTGGGCGCGGCACGGCAGTGCGCGGCCGGTACTGTGCTTCGCAGGCCATACGGACGTCGTGCCGACCGGACCGCGCGAGGAATGGCAGACCGACCCGTTCGAGCCGGTCGTTCGCGACGGCATCCTCTACGGCCGCGGGGCCGCGGACATGAAGAGCGGTCTTGCCGCGATGGTCACCGCGACGGAACGATTCATCGCCGCGCACCCGGAGCACACCGGCACGCTGGCGTTCCTGCTGACGAGCGATGAGGAAGGTCCGTCGGTCGACGGCACGCGCCGCGTCGTCGAAGCGCTGGAGGCGCGTGGCGACAAGATCGATTGGTGCGTGGTCGGCGAACCGAGCAGCACCGACGCGCTCGGCGACACCGTCAAGATCGGCCGCCGCGGCTCGCTCTCGGGCAAGCTCACCGTGCACGGCATACAAGGGCACGTCGCGTATCCGCACCTCGCCGACAACCCCGTGCACGCGGTCGCGCCGGCGCTCGCCGAGCTCGCAGCGCGAGTCTGGGACAAAGGCAACGAATACTTCCAGCCGACCAGCTTCCAGGTCTCGAACATCGCCGCCGGCACCGGCGCGCCGAACGTCATCCCCGGCGAGCTGAAGGCACGCTTCAACATTCGCTTCTCGACGGAGCAGACCGTCGACAAGCTGCAGCAGACGATCACCGAAGTGTTCAACCGCCACAAGGTGAACTACACGCTGGAGTGGTTCGTCTCCGGCCTGCCCTTCTTCACGCCGCCCGGCGAGCTGTCGCACGCCGTCGAGCGCGTGGTGAAGCAGATGACCGGCCGCAAGCCGGAGCTCTCGACCACCGGCGGCACGTCCGATGGCCGTTTCATCGCGCCGACTGGCGCGCAGGTCGTGGAGCTCGGCGTCATCAACGCCACGATCCACAAGGTGAACGAGAACGTTCGCGTCGCCGACATGAGCACGTTGTCGGCGATGTACGAGCGGGTGATGCAGGAGCTGCTGGCTTCAGCCTGACTTTTTATAGTTCACGAAGAGCGCCCACGCGCCGAGCACGCCGAGCGAGAACGCCACCCACCACGGCATCGACAGCCCGAGCAACGTCCAGTCGATCTGGCCGCACTCTCCGGAACCGGTCAGCACCTTGGTCACCACGTCCGTGACCGGCATGATTTCCATCAGGTAGTTCAGATCGGCGCCGCAGGCGGCGACCGTGCCGGGCGGCTGCGCCTGGATCCAGATGTGACGCGCCGAGATCAGCACGCCGCCGAGCGCTGCAAGACCGATCAGCGCGCCGTAGACGCGTGCTCCGGTCGTGCGCGGGTTATGCAACGCGGCGATGAGAAACAGGACGCCGGTGACGATGGTCGCGATGCGCTGGAAGATGCACAGCGGGCACGGCGCCAGGCCGAGCACGTATTGCGCGTACAGCGCGTAACCCATGAGACCCGCGCAAGCCAGAAAGCCCAGCGCGTTGCCGGACCGGCGAGAGATCGCTGACAGCATCTAGCGGCTCGCCGATTCCGGATTCTGACCGCTGTGCGCCTGGCTCCTTTGCGAGCGGGACTGCAGGTGCTTCTCCACCTCGTCGATCGACAGGTGACGGATGTCTTTGCCGTGGACCATGTAGACCACGTACTCGCACACGTTCTTGGCGTGGTCGCCGATGCGCTCCAGCGCACGCGCCACCCACAGCACGTCCAGTGCGCGGCGGATCGTGCGCGGATCCTCCATCATGAACGTGATGCACTGGCGCTGGATCGCTTCGTACTCCTCGTCGACCAGCCGGTCCTTTTTCGCGATCGCCACCGCGCCTTCCGGATCGAGGCGCGCGAACGCGTCGAGCGCTTCATGCACCATGTCGCCGACCAGGCGCCCGAGGTGCTTGATCTCGCGGTAGCGATCGGCGGGCCGCTCGACCGCTGCGAGCCGCGAGCCGATATAGCCGATCTTCTCCGCTTCGTCGCCGATGCGCTCCAGGTCGGTGATCGTCTTGATGACCGCGACGATGAGTCGCAGGTCGGAAGCGGCGGGCGAGCGCGTCGCCAGGATGCGGCTGCAATCGTCGTCGATGGCGACTTCCATCGCGTTGACCTTCTGGTCGCCGCGCGCCACCTGCTCGCCGAGCCGGCTGTCGCCCTGCACGAGCGCGAGCACAGCCTGCTTCAGCTGCTCCTCCACGAACCCGCCCATCTGCAACACGCTGGTGCGCACGCGCTCCAGCTCTTCGTTGTAGCGGCTGAGGATGTGATGTGAAAGGTCCGACTTTTCCATGATGGGCTCGCGTGACTGATGGGGGCTGTATACCCGCAGCCCCCGCAGTCCGCAAGACACGCCCGTCTCAGAACTTCACGTTGAAGTCGAGCTGCAGGCGGTCGTAGTCGACATCCGTCTGCGCGGCCGAGTTGGCGCGGTCGCGATTCAGCTTGTTCATGAAATAGGAGGCGTTGAGCGTCCAGTTCTTGACCGGCACGTAGCCCGCTCGCAGGACCCAGCCCTCGGAGTCGGAAACGCCGCCGGCGAAGTCGGAGTCGATGAACTGCGCAAATACCGCGTCCTTCTCGATGATCCCGTACGTTGCACCGAGCTCCCAGGTCCGCGCGTTCGACGCCGTGCCGAAGCGGAATCCGGCGAACCATGCAGTGTTCAGGTCGTCCGGATCCTGGTTCTCCGCGTATTGCCCCCACAGCGTCAGGGGCAGCGTGCCGAGGTTCGTGTTGAACTCGGCGGCGAGTTCGCCCACTTCGTAGTCGAAGGCGAGGACGCCGGCGCCCGCGGCGCCGATAGTCGTGTTGCCGTTCGCGCAGCCGTTGCTCGTGGCCGAGCAGTTGTAAAAGATGTTGCGACGGCCCTGTCCCGCGCTCAAATCGTAGTAGTGCGCAGCCAGTGTCAGCGTCGAGGCGCCAATCGGCAGTTTCACGCCGACTTGCGCGCCGGCAACGCTGGAGTCCGCGGTCACCGTGTTCTCGGCGCCGGAGACCTCGGAGATCCAGTAGTTGTAGGCAGTGCCGAACCAGATGCCCCTGTTGAAGGTGATCGCGAGACCTTCAGGAGTGATGTCGTTGTCCCACAAGTGCGTCGATTGCGCGGGCTTGTAGAAAGGTTGCTTCATCTTGCCGCCGATCAGGTCGCCCCAGCTGGCGAATTTCCAGTCGAAGTAAGCCAGGTCGAGCTCCACGGCCTTCTTCGTGAACGTGCCGCTGAGCGTCTGATTCCCCGAGCGCGGATCATTGTTTTCGGTCGTCGTCAGACCGATGCCGACCAGAATGTTGTCGGTCGCCCTGGCTTCGACACTGAGACGCGCACGGATGCGATCGCGATAGCGATCGGCAGTGTTCTGCACGCCGCTCGTGTTGAGAGTCTCGTCGCTGATGCCTTCGTATCGGTAGCGCACGTCGCCTTTGACCACGACCTTGCCGGCCCAGTCCGCGCCTTTGACTGCCGAGACAGCGGCGCTGCTCTGAGCGGCGTCTTTGCGCAGTCCTTTCGTTTCGGCCTTGAGGTAGTCGCCCTCGGCCTTGAGCTTCTCGCTGTCCGCCTGCAACTGCTGGTTCTCGCTCTTCAGCGACTGGTTCTCCTGCTCGAGCTTGTCGACTCGCTGCATGAGCCCCTGAAGCTGTTCGCGGATCTGCGCCAGGTCGTCCGAGCTGGCAGCGGATGCGCCGGCGGGCAGTGACAGGGCGGCGGCCACGGCGGCCGCGATCATCAGGTTCTTCACGGTACAGTCTCCGTATTGATCTGGTTGTCAGGCGTGACGCGCAGACGTTATACGGACGACTTGTTACAGAGAGATTGCAGGTGAGCGGCGCGCGCGCGAGCGCGATGTGACGATTGGATGAATGTGAGGCGGGGCCGCTCCAGCGCCTCCTGCGCCCGCGGCATTCGCGCATCCCTGCGCAGCATCAGCCCGACAATTTGGCCGGCAGAAATTCAGCCGGCGGCGGCACTACGCGCTCCGCGGGAAAATGACACGTGAATGTGCTGCCGCGCCCTTCGATGCTCTCGATCGTCAGCGTGCCGTCATGCCGCTGCAGCGCGTGTCGCACGATCGCGAGGCCGAGTCCCGAACCGCCGAGATCGCGCGAGCGGCCGGAGTCGACACGATAAAAGCGCTCCGTCAGCCGCGGAATGTGCTCGGGCGCAATGCCGACGCCCGTGTCGCGCACCGCAATGTGCCCGCCTTCGTCGTCGGTCCACCAGCGCAGCTCGACCTCGCCCTGCGCCGGCGTGTACTTCACTGCGTTCGAGAGCAGATTCGACACGATCGAGTGAATCTCGCTCTCCACGCCCTTCAGCCACGCCTCGCTGTCGAGCGTCAGCCGCACCTCGCGCGGACGCTGTTCGAGGGCGAGCATCTCCTTGCGCAGCAGCGCGAGCATGCCCGGGATATCGATCGGCTCGACATCGAGCGGCCGCTCGCCCGACTCCAGCTTCGACAGCTCCAGCAGATCGTTGATGATCGTGCTCATGCGCTCGGCCTGGCGGCGCATTTCCAGGATCGGCGCGCTCCAGGTCGGATCGAGCTTCTGATCGTCGGCGAGCGCGTCGAGGTAGCCCGTGATTACGGTCAGCGGCGAACGCAGCTCGTGCGACGCATTTGCCACGAAATCCTTGCGCATCGACTGCAGCTGCTGCTCGCGACTGACGTCGCGCACCATCAGCAGCTGGCGCTCCTCGACGCCCGTGCGCACGACGTGGAATGAGAACCAGCGGCCGAGGTCGATGGGATCCTGCACCACGACGCCCTCGACCTCCTCGCCGCTGCGCAGGTATTCGACGAAGTCCGGGTGCCGCACCAGGTTCTCGATGCGCATGCCGAAATCGCGCTTGCGCTTGAGGCCGAGCCATTCCGCCGCGCGGTGATTGAACCAGAGGATCTCGTGCTCCGGCCCGAGCAGCACGGCGCCTTCCGGCATCGCAGTGGTGAGTCGACGGAACTCACGCAGCAGCGCGGTGACGCGCGCGCGATGGAATTGCTTACGGCGATAGATGCGGCTGACGATGGCGACGACTTCGCCCCACAAGCCGCTGATGTCCGGCGGCTCTTCGATGCGGCGGCGGCGCAGCCAGTGCTCGAAGCGCAGCAGATTCCAGAGCTGCACAGCGCCGTAGATCGCGAGCACGATTGCGAAAGCGAGCGCGATGCGCCCGCTTGCGAGGCCGACCAGCAGGGCCGCGAGCAAAGTCACGCCCAGCCGCGAGATGCTCTGCCAGCCCGCCGGAGTCATCGCCCCAACCAGCCTGGACCCGCGCAGCTTCAAGACTCGCTACTCCGCGCGCGTCGAGAACCTGTAACCCGAGCCGCGCACGGTCTGGATGAAGCGGTCGTAGGCGAATGCCTCGAGCGCCTTGCGCAGGCGGCGGATGTGCACGTCGACGGTGCGTTCCTCGACATAAACGTTGCCGCCCCATACTCGATCCAACAACTGGGCGCGACTGTACACCCGCTCCGCGTGCGTCATGAAGAAGGAGAGCAACCTATATTCCGTCGGGCCGAGCTGGACCGTGCGATCGCCGACCATCACGCGATGACCGGCCGCGTCCAGCACCAGGCCGTCGGCTTCGATCAGCTCCTCGCCGCCGCCGTGATTGGAGCGGCGCAGGACCGCGTTGATGCGCGCGAGCAGCTCGCGCGGCGAGAATGGCTTGGTGACGTAGTCGTCCGCGCCACCTTCCAGGCCCATCACCTTGTCCTGCTCTTCGGCGCGCGCCGTGAGCATGATGATCGGCACTTCCTGCGTTTCCTTGTCGCGCTTGAGCGCGCGGGTAAGCTCGAGCCCGCTCATGTCCGGCAACATCCAGTCGATGAGCACGAGGTCGGGCCGGCGGTCGGCGACGCTGGCGCGCGCGCTGCCGGCGTCCGGCGCTTCGCGAACTTCGAAACCGCTGCGTCGCAATCCGAATGCAATCATTTCACGGATCGGCCGCTCGTCTTCGACGATCAGAATCTGCTTGGCGGTCATCGTGACAGCAAGGTAACAGCTGGAACAGCTGCTTCATTACAGCAACGGATTATTACAGCCAAATGAATTTCCCGCGCCAAGGGTGGCCGGGATGTTACGGCGCCTTGACGGTGGCCACCTGGTCGCGCAGATACACCGGCCGGGCCTGGTCGGCCGGCTCGCCGCGCCCCGCCTCGAACTCGACCGCTGCGAGCCGGACTATGTCACGCGCGTGAGGCAAGGCAGTCCTGTGAACGGCGGTTCCGGCCCGTCCAGTGGCCAGCTGTGGATATGCCCTGAATCCGGTTCCAGCGAACACGGTCGCATCGCCCGCCGCCACCGCTTCCGGCCGATCGACGCGCTCGGGCGCGGTCGGCGCCACGAGTCCGTCCGGCATCGTTTCGAAGCGCGACCAGTAGACCTCGTTCATGCGCGCATCCATGCAGACGAGGATGCGCGCACCCGCGACGGCGAATTGCTGAGCGACTGCCGCGAGATCCGAGACTCCGACAGTTGCGAGCCGCGCGCCGTACGCGAGGCCCTGAGCGACGCCGACGGCAATTCTCACTCCCGTGAATCCTCCGGGCCCGCGACCGTAAGCGAGACCGTCGAGCTGTTGCAGCGTCAGACCCGCTTCCTTCAGCACCTCGTCGACCATCGGCAGCACGAGGTCGGCGTGACCGCGTGCTGTTTCCGTCGCTCGCTCGATGACGCGGTCGTCGATGAGCAGCGCGACGGAGCAACGCTCGGTGGCCGTATCGATGGCGAGCAGCTTCATGGCACGGCCCGGCGTGGCGCCTGAGAGGCAATGCCCACTGCCGCGAGCTTCTCGTACAGGAACTCCTCGACTTCCTCGATCCGCTCGGTGCGCGGCATCTGCGGCAGGCTCTCCAGAAAGATCCGGCCGTAGGCGCGCGTGCGCAGGCGCTGATCGCACAGCATGACGACGCCGAAGTCGTTCGGGTCGCGCATCAGCCGCCCGACGCCCTGCTTCAACGCAATCACCGCCTGCGGAATCTGCTCTTCGAAGAACGGGCTGCCGCCGCGTTGCTCGATCGCGTCGAGCCGCGCCTTCAGCACCGGATCGTCCGGCGCGGCGAACGGCAACTTGTCGATCACGACGACCGAGAGTGCCGCGCCCTTCACGTCGACGCCTTCCCAGAAGCTGCTCGTCCCGAGCAGCACGGCATTGCCGTACTCGCGAAACTTCGACAGCAACGACTCCCGCGGACCGTCGCCTTGCACGAGCACGGGGAATGGCAAAGTCGGGCCAAGCCGTCGCAAGAGAATTTCGGCGGCGTCGCGCAGCGCGCGATGACTGGTGAACAGGAGAAATGCGCGACCGCCTGCCGCCTGCAGAACCGGCAACGCGGCATCGATGACCTGCTCCGTGTGACGCGGCGATGACGGCGGATCGAGCCCACGCGGCAGGTACAGCAGCGTCTGCCGCTCGTAGCTGAACGGGCTGCCGAAGCGCACGGTCGTCGCCTCACGCATGCCGAGCCGACCCATGAAGTGATCGAAGCTGTCCCCGACGGCCAGCGTCGCCGACGTGCAGATCCACGCACTGGTGTGCCCTTCGACGAGCGCACCGAGTTGTTCTGCGACGTCGACCGGCACGTAGTGCAGCGTCACGCCGTGGGTCGTCGATTGCGCCCACCGCACGCTGGCGGCCTCTTCGTCCTGCGCGACCAGCATACGCAGGCGCGCGGCCAGCTCCGCGCCGCGCCGGCGCAGCGCCGCGATCGCCGTACTGTCCTTCGCCGCTTCGCCGAGCGCCGCAACGAATTCGCTCAGCATCCCCTGCAACTGCTCGATGGATTCGACGACGTGCGCGGACCACTCTCTCGCCTCGGTGCGCTCGCGCGGACCGCGCAGCGCGTCCTGCAGGTCGAACAGGTGACGATCGAGCGTCTGTGCGAATGTCGCGGGCACGTCGTGCCGTGCGCCGGTCGCGAGCAACTCCGCGGCGACATCGCGCGACAGCGATTGCAGCTGGCGGCTCGAGACCGCGAAGCCGAGAAAGTTTGCGGCAATCTCCGGCAGCTGATGCGCTTCATCGATGACGATCGCATCGGCGCCGGGCAGCAGGTCGCCGAAGCCCTCCTCTTTCAGCACGAGATCGGCCATCAGCAAGTGATGATTGACGACGACGACGTCCGCGGCCTGCGCTTCGCGACGCGCCTGCACGACGTGACAGCGGTCGAACGAAGGACACTCCGGGCCGAGGCAGTTGTCGCGTGTCGAGGTAACCCACTGCCACACCGGGTCGGAGTCGCTGAGCTGCGTGAGCTCCGCGATATCGCCCTGCCGCGTCACGGGCGCCCATTCGCGCACCTTTCGCAGGCCGCGCGCGACTTCCCTGCGCAAACCACGCGCGGCCGCCTGCTGCTCGGCGAGCTCCAGCCGGTGGATGCAGAGATAGTTCGCGCGACCCTTGAGCAGCGCGACGCGCACCGGCCGGCCGATCGCGCGCGCCACTGTCGGCAGATCGCGATGGAACAGCTGATCCTGCAGGTTTCGCGTACCGGTCGAGACGATGACACGACGGCCGGAGAGCAGCGCCGGCACGAGATACGCGAACGTCTTGCCGGTGCCCGTACCGGCCTCGACGATCAGGCGCCCGTGAGCGCGCAGCGCGATCGCCACCTGCTCGGCCATCTCGATCTGCTCTTCGCGCGTCGCGAAGCCGGGGATCGCGGTGGCGAGCGGGCCTTCGGCTCCGAACAGATCTGCGTAGTCGTGCATGGTGTGCGGCGCGCCTACTGGAACGTCGCGCGAAAGCGCGCCAGCGCGGTTGCTCCGGGCGCGAGCGGATTTCGCAGCTGCCAGCGGATGTGCGTGTACTGCGCTGGTTGCGCGGGCTGCTTCGAGCCTTCGTTCGCAGCCACGAGCGCGTCGGCGGGAGCGAACGACTGGCCGCCGTCGACGGAGAACGACACGGCGGCACCCGGGCCCGCCGCGGAATCCGCGATGTACACGGTGTTCGCCGGAACGGGCTGCACCACAGCTACGTTACGCAGGGGCACGGTCGTCTGGTTGGTGATGCGCACGGTGTAGTAAACGACCTGGCCCTGTTCCAGCATGCGCGCCGGGACGAAGCGGAAAACCTCGCGGCCGGGCGTGGTGCTGACGTTCTCCCGCACTTCGGCCACCAGCTCGGTCTGGATTTCCGCAGGCTCCTGGGCGCTGGCGCAAGACAGGAATCCGGCCGCGAAAACGGTGGCGCCGAAGACCAGAAATCTATGTAATTTCCTGACTTTATGCAGGATATCTGTTGAAATTCCACAGCGCAGCACTATTGCACCGTGGGGCCGAGGGCGCAATCACTCTGCACCAGTGCCCGGTATAATCCCGCGCCTGTTTTCAGCTGCGGCACGCCGCGGAGGATTCCGTCTAAATGAGCACGTCGAATGCGACGCTTCAAAGTTGGGTCGAGCAAGTCGCGCGATTGACCAAGCCTGATTCGATTCACTGGTGCACCGGGTCGGACGCCGAAAACTTGGACCTGATCGAAGCGATGCTTCGCAGCGGCGATCTTAGCAAGCTCAACCCGGCCACCCACCCGAATTGTTACCTGCATCGCTCGAGCCCCTCCGACGTCGCCCGCGTCGAGCACCTGACCTTCGTCTGCACGCGCAACCGCGACGACGCCGGTCCGAACAATCACTGGATGGATCCCGCCGAAGCGCATCGCAAAGTCGACGCGCTGTTCGACGGTGCGATGCGCGGCCGCACGATGTACGTGATCCCGTACTGCATGGGGCCGATCGACTCGCCGTTCGCGCGCTGCGGCGTCGAGATCACCGACAGCGCCTACGTCGTGGTCAACATGCGCATCATGACGCGCATGGGCACGCCCGCGCTGAAGCGCATCGAGCGTGACGGCACCTTCGTCAAGGGACTGCACTCGATCGGCGATCTCAATCCCGACCGCCGCTTCATCATGCATTTTCCGGAAGAGCTCACGATCAAGAGCGTCGGCTCCGGCTACGGCGGCAATGCGCTGCTGGGCAAGAAGTGCCACGCGCTGCGCATCGCGAGCTGGCAGGCGCGCGACGAAGGCTGGCTCGCCGAGCACATGCTGATCATGGGCGTGCAGAGCCCCGAGGGACGCACGCACTACATCGCGGGCGCGTTCCCGTCGGCCTGCGGCAAGACCAACCTGGCGATGCTCGTGCCGCCCGCTTCGATGCCCGGCTGGAAGATCTGGACCGTCGGCGATGACATCTGCTGGCTGCAGCCCGGCCCGGACGGGCAGCTTCGCGCGATCAATCCCGAGGCGGGTTACTTCGGCGTCGTGCCCGGCACGAACCGCAAGACCAACCTCAACGCCTACGACATGATCCAGCACGACACGATCTTCACGAATGTGGCGGTCACTGCCGACGATCAGCCGTGGTGGGAAGGTCTCGACAGCGGCACGCCCGTGAAGGATTGGCAGGGCAAACCGTACACGCCGGGAAGCGGCCACGCCGCGCATCCGAATGCGCGCTTCACGGTCTCGGCCAGACAGAATCCGATCTACTCGAAGCTCGCGGATGCTCCGGAAGGCGTGCCGATCTCGGCGATCCTGTTCGGCGGCCGCCGCCGCGAGGTCGCGCCGCTCGTGTACGAAGCGCGCAGCTGGTCGCACGGTGTGCTGGTCGGCGCGGGCATGGCGTCGGAGACGACCGCCGCGGCCGTCGGCCAGATGGGCGTCGTCCGCCGCGACTCGATGGCGATGAAGCCGTTCTGCGGCTACAACTTCGGCGACTACTGGAAGCACTGGCTGTCGTTCGAAGGCCGCGCCGCGAAGTTGCCGCGCATCTTTCACGTCAACTGGTTCCGGCAGGACAAGAACGGCCGCTACATGTGGCCGGGGTACGGCGAGAACCTGCGCGTGCTGCGCTGGATCACCGATCGCTGCGACAACAGGATCGAGGCTCAGGAGACGCCGATCGGCTTCGTGCCGCGCAAGCAGGACCTGGACGTCAGCGGCCTGAACATCGACAGCGCGACGCTCGAGACGCTCCTGTCCGTGGACCCGGTCGCGTGGCGCCACGAGGTCGAATCTATCGGCAAGTACCTGGACGAGTTCCGCGAGCGCGTGCCGGCGAAGTTGCGCGAGGAATTGCGCGACGTGCAGCAGCGTCTGGGCTGACTACTCTTCGCAGACGTATTTGACCGTCAGCGACGACCCGGACTCGGGCACCCGCCCGAAGCCGATCAGGCCCTCGCCTTTCAGCTGCATGCTGTCGCGCCGGACGAAGGCTTCCTCGCCTTCGCGCGTGGTCACGAACGTGCCATTCGTGCTCTGGTCGATCAGCAGGAACTTGTTGCGGTTGAACTCGATGCGCGCGTGCAGCCGCGAGATCAGGTTGCCCTTGACGACGATGTCGTTCTCTTCCGCGCGGCCGATGGCGATGTTCGTGCGGCTGTCGTCGACGACGATCTCCTCGCCCTGAAAGCGCACGCGCAGCCGGCGCACGCGCTGCTTCTCGCGCGACGCAGCGTTACCGAGCGCGATCGCCGGCAACATGCTGGTCGCGTCTTCCTTCTGCCACAGCACCTCGAACAGCTCGTCCTCGCTGGTCTTGCCCTTCAGCGTGGCGACGTCGATCTGGCGCACGGCCGACTGCCACTCGGGCGCCAGCCGCTCGACCATCGCGCTCGTGATCATGATCTGGCCGGCCTTCGCCTGGCTGGTCATGCGGTTCGCGGTGTGCACGGCGGCGCCGAAGATGTCGCGGTTCTCGAGCACGACCGGACCGAAGTGCCCGCCGATGCGGATCGCGATCGGCTGCCCCTCGACCTTGAGCTCGGAGTGGATGCGGATGTCGTGCTGCATGCGGCTCGCCGCATTGAGCGCGTCGTTCGCCGTCGGGAACGTCGCCATGATCTCGTCGCCG
>DATEKT010000161.1:0-11938 GCA_035277305.1 Steroidobacteraceae bacterium
GGCCGGCCGGGACGTTCCGCGATCAGCTCACCCATCAGCAGGTACAGCTGCAGGTGGCCCGGCGAGTAGTTCTTGAGCGCCTCGTCGAAGGTCGTCTTGAGGATCACCAGCATGCCGGCGCTGCCGACCAGCATGCGCGAAGCGACCAGCTTCTCATCGAAGTACAGCTCCGCGACGCGGGCGTCGCCGGATGCCGCGTAGCCGCGCATCAGGTCGCGATAGAACGCGCCCTGGACATTCGCGCGGCCCACTGCAGTGCCTTCCTTGCCTTTCCAGCCCGCGCTTTCCAGATCCGCGTACCGATCCACGGCATCAGCAATGAGCGGCGCCTCGCGGACCTGCGCGAGCCGCACGGCGATGCCGTCGTTGCCAGGACGCTTCATCCTTCTGCGCAGATTGTCGCGCAGCTCCTTCGGACGTGCATCCCAATACGCGTCGAAGGTATCCGTGATGACGGTCATCGTCGTTCCCAGCGTCATGCGGTGCACGAGCTTGCCGCTCGCCTGGGCGGTCCACGAATACGGACCGTCCTGGTACGGCAGCGTCAGTGCGAAGCCGATACCAGGCAAAGCCCTGAACAGCCGATGCAACTCCTGCCAGCGGCTGGCCACGCCCGGTCCGAACACAGCCAGGCCGACGCCCGACTGCGAAGGACAGAACAGGCGCCAGCGCCCGAAACCGTCCGGCTCGAGGATGAGCTGAGCCGCGCATCCGGCACCCGATTCGAGCGACGCATAGCGCAGCGCGGCGCCGCCGAAATGTCGACACAGCAGCCGCGCGGCGCGGGAATCGAACAGCGGGTGCGTCCCGAAGGATGCAGCGTTCAAGCGATCCCACTCTTGCCACCAGCGCTCGTTGCCGCCGTCGGCGCTGACGCTCCATCTGAATTCTGTGCTCATGCCTGTCGCTATCCCCGTAGTTCAAAGTCGCGCCGAGGCGGCCTCGACGTTGCGGACGAGCAGCGCCAGATCGGCGTCGCCCATGGCCTGATGGCAGGGCAGCTGAATCATGGCCTGTGCCAGCCAGTCGGTCGTCTTGCAAACGCCGGTCTGGCTGTACTCCCAGCGCCACATGGGCGTGCCCATAGCTTTCAGCTGCGCGAATTGCGATGCCGGAGCACTGAGCACGACCGGCACCATATAGGGCACCGTCCCAACGACGTCGCTCGCTGCCGTATCGAGTACGCGTACGCCGCGGACGGGTGCGAGCGCTTCGCGCAGCTGACGAAAATTGCGCTCGCGCAGCTGCATGTCGGCGGCAGTTGCCGTGCGGCGAATCATCCAGCGCGTCGCTGCGGCGGCGGCATCGATACGAGACGCGGCCGCTGAGTCCGCCGGCGCCGCACGCGGCGCGTCGGGTTCAGCGACGCTCTGGTCCGGGTGCCGCGATCGGCGGCGCAGCGTTTTAACTCCCGCGACGAGCGGGCGCAAAGCCGGCAATCGCCCGCTGCGCACTGCCAGGTCCACCGCATCCCACATCACGCGAACGCTGCGCGTGGGCGACGCGTCCCGCAATCGCGCGCCCAGATCGACCGGACTGGTGCCGATCAGCAGGCCGCCTTCGGCGAGCGGGAAGAATTTGCGGGGACTCGCGATTGCGAAATGTCCGCGCGAGCCGATTGCAGCCCCGCCGATCGTGCCGAAGAACGCATGGGCGCAGTCCTCGATGAGCGTGATGCGAGCGCTGTCGCAAAGTGCGCGCAGCTCTGCCAGCTGTTGAATCCGACCGAACAGATGCGGCGCAATGATTGCGCGCGTCCTGCGCGTCAGCCGGGCATCGAGGTCGCCGCGGTTCAGGCTCAGGTCCTCATGGATGCCATAGAAAACCGGCGTGGCCCCGAGCGCGCGGATCGGCGCGACCATCGAGGGACAATTGAACGCCGGCACCAGGACCTCATCACCTGCGCCGATTCCGGCGAGCAGCAGTGCGCCCCTGATAGCGACTTCGCCCGAAGCGACCCACGACGCCGCGCCCAGCGCCGCCACGGACGGCAACAGGCAGGGCGGACCGCCGAACAACGCGCGGCCTGTCAGCACCGGCAACACGGAGATTGCGCTGCGCATGGCTCACTGATAGGCGAAATACTGCTTCAAGCGCAGCACGTGCTTCTCGAACACGTGCCAACTGAGCCACGCTGCGAACCAGGAAACCGCGAAGGCGACAGCGAAGAACAGAACGTAGGTCGTGCCGTAGCCGAAACGCGCGATCACGCTGTCGCGAACGACGATCGCGTAGATCGCGTGCGCGATCGGCACGTGCGCCAGGTAGAGCGCATAGCTGTACTTGCCGGTCGCCACCATGAAGCGATTGCGGAATGCCAGTCCGCCGAAGCCCGTCGCCTTCGAGCGGAACACGCGCACCAGCAGGCACCCGAACACGATCGCCGCCAGCGTGTAGCCGTAGCTCGCCATGTGACGGCTCCAGAAAAAGAAGTCGCCGTCCGCGAGCCTTACGTACGCCAGTCCAGCCAGCCCCGCGACAGCGCCCGCAGCGAGTACGCGCTCCAGCGCCTGCGTGCTCGCTTCCCTGCGGACCGCGAGCGCGAGAAATGCGCCCATGACCAGCGGCTCCAGATGCGTGAACGTCATCGTGTACGCAGCATTGGTGTTCCCGCCGTTCAGGACGAGAGTCATCCGGAGCACGGCCGACCCCACGAACAGCGCGACGCAGGTCAGGGCCAGACTTCGGCGGGAGCACCAGAAAACGACGAGCGGCCAGACCAGGTAGAACTGCTCTTCGACCGCGAGCGACCAGAAGTAGCCGCCGCCGGTCGTCTCGAAGCTGCCCTCACGCGCGAACAGCCAGTTCGCGCCGTACAACCAGAACCACGCCTGCTTGTCGCGCATGCTCTGCAATTCGTCCGGCAGGGCGTTGAGCAGGAGCGGTGCGACTACGAAGAACACCAGCAGATTGAGGTAATAGATGGGCCAGATGCGCAGGAATCGGCGCATCAGGA
Organism: Steroidobacteraceae bacterium; assembly: GCA_035277305.1. GTDB lineage: Bacteria > Pseudomonadota > Gammaproteobacteria > Steroidobacterales > Steroidobacteraceae > Steroidobacter. The sequence continues at coordinate 2,957 of DATEKT010000161.1, forward strand.
AGTTGCGGAAGTAATGCGGACGGTCTTTCGTCTCGAGCAGGATGCCGGTGATGAGGAACCCCGACAGGACGAAGAACAGATCCACGCCCATCCACCCCAGCTGCGCGAAGCCGAGCAGCGCGCCGGGGCTGCTGCCGTGCGCATCCTGATGCATCAACCCGAAGTGGTAGACGACGACGAGCAGAATTGCCAGCCCGCGCAGGCCATCCAGCGCCACATAGTGCGTTCCTTTCAGGTCGATGCTGCGCGCTGCGCCGGATTGCTGCTCGTTCATGGGATTTTTTTCTTCGTGCGTGCTGCCTGACGCGTTCGGCTGCAGGACATGCGAATCGAGCGGCATCGGTCGACCTCTCAACTGCGACGAGCTGGCGAGAGCGGTCGCTTGTCAGGCGACGGGGCCAGCAATTGCGACTGCTGCGTAGCTACAGCAGCGGACGCTTTTAGCGCGGCCAGCGACTGCAGCACAGCGAGCAGAGCCAACAACCAGATCGCGACTTCTGCCTTGAGATAGTCAACGAACAGGCCCGCGATCAGCACGATCGTCAGACCCGCCGCTACGAACGCCAGCTCGCTGCGCTCACGCGTTCCCCAGTCCGGACTCTCGTATCGCCTGAGGCGGCGCACGCAGCGCACGCACCACCCGACCATCCACAGGAACATGATCGCCCCCGGAATGCCCTGCTCCACCAGCGTCGTCATGAAAGTGTTGTGCGATGAGCGAGCGCGCTGGGTGCCGGGAGTCTTCGCCAGATACTTCTCGTCGATGTATTGCGTGCTCAAGGCCTCGGTGCCGCGATGGCCCGCGCCAAATGGATAGGCTCGCGCCATCTTCACCTGCGCCTCGAGCACCACGAAGCGGCTTTCGGCGCTCGTATCCATCTCCTGCGAATCGTCTACGGCCGCCGTGATCGTTTCCATGCGCTCCCAGAACGAAGGCGGTGCCAGGATAAGCATGAGCGCGACGCCTAGCACTGCCAGGCCGTAGAACAGACGCTTGTACTGCGGCGGCTTGAGAACCAGCAGCACCATTCCCGCACACAGCAGCGACAAGAACGAGCCGCGACTGCCCGACAGCACCAGCGTATTCAGGATGAAGGCCATCGCGAGGATGGTGAGCCACTGCACCCACTTTCGCTCGACGAGGATGATCATCGCGCCCGCCATCGCGCCGGTACCCATGTGCATGCCAAGCGCATTGGCTTCATCGATGCCCGGCCCGCCGACGCCCTCCAGACGTCCCGAGACCGTGCTGGTGAAGGCGATCCAGCCGAGATAGAAACAGCCCGCAATGTGCGCGAGCATGAATCTGCGCAGCTCCTCGCCGGTCTGCACCAGCCGGTAGATCAGGTAGAACAGTACGATGTACTTGGTGAACAGCACGGCCGCTTCGTTGTGCGCCAGCGGATTGAGTGCCCAGAAGCTCTGGATCCACAGCCAGACCGTGAACGCGATCAGGATCCGCGCAGGCGTCATCGACAACCACGAGGGACGTCCGGAAAGATCCTTGACCCGCAGCAGGGCGATCAGCGTGACCGCCGATGCGACCAGCGACCAGCGCATGTCAGGCAGGAACGCCCCCCACCATCGCGACGGCGGATGCAGATAGAAGACCGCGATGTAGCCGTACAGTCCCCAGATCGGGTGACGCAGCAGCGCCAGCGCCATCATGGCGATGAACCCGATCGCGAACAGAAATCCGGTTACGGCCATATGCCGCTCATGAGGCAGCCTTGCGCGCCGGCGTGAGCTGCGCCAGCCAGGCAACCGATTTCTCGCGCACCAGCTCGAGAGCCGCTCGCGATGAGAACGTGTGATCCGCACCAGGCAGTGCCAGGGTCGTGACGGCGGGGCGCGACATCAGGCGTCGCCAGGACCGGTCCTGCTCGCGCAGCAGCTCGAACTCCCTGGCCGTGAGATCGCGCTCGCTCATGAGGCAAAGAACCGGACCGCGGAAGCTCTGCAGTCCGGCGCGCATGCGCTCGATGAACCCCGGTCCGCCCGCGCCCTGGGCGCTCGATTGGCGAACGGTCTGCGACAGCTGGGTCAGGGACTGACCGGCCCGGAACTCGCCCTTGAGGACCTTGCGCCAGAAAGAGGGCTGCGTGAGGCGCTGCAAGTAGTAGTGACGCAGGTACGAGCGCGCCTCGCCCGCTTCGGTTCGCACCCATGGGTTCGCGATGATCACGCCGCGCACGCGCGCATCGCTCGCGCAGTACATGAGGCACGCCGAGGCTGCATCGCACAGTCCCCACAAGACAAAACCGCTCAGTCCCGGCACCGCTGCCGCGAAAGCATCGATGGCCGCGCGAATGTCGTCAGCGGCATGCTCGAAGCCGCGCGCGGCGCCATTGCTGTCGCCCATGCCACGATAGTCGAAACGGAATACCGGGTAGCCCTCGCGTGCGAGATCGCGTGCCATCAGCACGAACTGCCGGTGGCTGCCTACGCGGTACTGCGGTCCTCCGACGACGATGACCACACCGATGCGGGCCGCGTCGCCTGGATGCACGATGCCCAGGAGTTGCTCGCCGCCGCATGCGAACACAACCGGAAACTCGCCGTGCTTCATGGCTGCCCCGCCAAAGCCGCAGCCGAGTGCTCGACGAGCACCGGATTGGTCACGATCTCCACGCTCGACCAGAACGGCTCGCCGCCGATCGCATGCAAGCTGACGTCGAGCCCCGCTGCGCGGGCCTGCTCGACGGCCCGCGTCGACACTGCCGGCGGCGGCACATCCGACGCGCGAACGACTTCATGCCAGTGCAGCCGGCCAAGGCGTGCCGTGAGCTGCGCGGGGAGACGCACCTGGTCCAGCTGTGCGGCCAGTCGTGCCGACATCATGTAGCCCGCGACTTCGAGCGACTCGCCTGCGACGAAGCGTCGACGCAGATCGGCGGTGCTCTCGCGATTGTCCGCTTCCATCATCGAGGCTGCGACACGCATGCGCAGGAACTGGTCAAGGAAACGACTGCCGTCGAGCACTGGCTGCCAGAAGACAGTGCTGCTGACGGCCAGCGACTCGTTGGCGAACTCGGCCGCCAGCGCGCAACCGAGGCGAATGCCCAGCAAGGAGGTGACGCGGGCGCCCTGCGACTCGCACCACTGCGCCGCGTCCCACAAGTCCTGCTTCCAGCGCTGCCAGTCCGCCGCCTCGAAGTCGCCCTCGCTGTCGCCGGTCCCGAACGGGTCGACGATCACGGTCGCGACGCCGCACTGTGCGAGCTGTGCCGCGAGCAAGGTGATCATGCGGCGACTCTTGTTCATTTCCTCGGCAAACGGTGCAACGACGAGCACGCAGGCACGCGCTGCGCCCGATGGCCGGCGCATCATCACGAAAATGCGCCCGCCCGCGGTGTCCAGGAACTGCGCGGTGAGAGTCTCCTCGCTCAAACTTTGCGATCCACGAATGCCGCCAGCGTGCCGAGCGTCTCGAACGCATCGGCCGACACCTCATCGTCGCTGATGGCGATGCCGAACTCGTCCTCGATCATGGTGAGCACCGTGACCACCGCCATGGAGTCAAATTCCGGGATTACGCCCAGCAGCCCGCTGGTTGCAGTGAGCGCATCCGCGCGTTGCTCGAGATGCAGTGCGTCGCGCAGGATCCCCTTCAGTCTTTCGACGGTCGTCATGCTGCTGCTGTCCTTCGGTGCTACGGGTTCGAAATGCGCGGCGTGGTCCAGGTCGTATAGGTCCGGCCGCGATAGGCCTCGATGATGCCGCGCGCGCTCGCGATGTTGACGAGACAGAAATAGAACGGCACGGCCATCGCCCGGGGCATCGAAGCGCTGCGCCTCACCAGATAGCCGGCGCCGGCGAGCGCGTACAGCAACACCTGGACGACAAAGATGGCCGCATAGAGCGGACCGCGATCGATGAGCAGCGCGCTGAGAACGAGGAAGGCAGCGAGAAACAGCGGCATCAGCCACCTGAGCAGCTTGTGCGAGAACAGTTGCACGGAGAACCAGCCGAACCGCAACGGGTTCAACAGCGACGGCTGGCTCCAGGTCGCGCGCCAGGCGCGGTTGACGATTCGCACCTTGCGGCGAAACTCCTTGTCGAAGCTTTCCGCCGCGTCTTCGACGGAGCGCGCCAGCGGCTCGTAGATGCAGCGCTTGCCGGCCATCACGATCTGCATCGGATTCACGAAATCGGAAAGCGCATCCGCGCGCAGGTCGCGGTACAGGGTGCGGCGGATTGCATAGATCGCACCGTCGCCGCCGACCACCGAGCCAATGCCGGATTCCAGCCGCTTGATCGCCGTCTCGTATTTCCAGTACAGCGATTCGCTCTGCTGGGCCCCGCCCGTCGCGCTCGCATAGGTGGACTCGCCGACGACCGCGCCGACGGCGGGATCCGCAAAGTTGCTCAGCATGCGGCGCACTGCGTCCGGCAGGTACATCGCGTTGGCGTCCGAGAAGACGACTATGTCGCCCCCGGCCGCCCGCACTCCTGCGTTCAGGCCGAGTGTCTTGCCGCCGCGCTCCGCCATGCGCAGCAACCGCACGCCCTCGCTCTCGAACTGGCGCACGATCTCGTCGGTGCCGTCATCGGACGCGTCGGACAGGACGATGATCTCGATCTTCGCCCGCGGATAGTCCAGGGCGAGCGAATTGCGGATCTTGGCCGCGATGACGTCCGCCTCGTTGAAGGCCGAGATCAGCAGGCTCACGCGCGGCTCGTAATCGCCGACCGCCACCGGACGACCGGCACCCAGGGCGCGCAGCACAGCGAGCAGCGCCGGGTAGCCTGCGTACACGTACAGAATCACCGCACCGACGAGCCAAAAGGCCAGTACCATCGAGTTACTTCCTGCTCCAAGGTGTGCCGCCGACCGCCGGGGCGGCCGCGCCGGGCCGCCGGCGCACATAGTGTACAAAGTAGATTACCGAAGCAGGCGTGATAAACATCGGATCCGGTTCAAAGTTTGGCGTCCGCGGAACGGCTACAGTGGTCGTTTGCGAAGTGAGCACGGCAGGTCCTTGATGACAATTCTGGGGTTCGCAGGGCGCTGGCCGGAATCCGTCGACGTCCCGGCGCAAAGCAGATATCTGCAGGCTGATGGCGGCGCGTCGGCTGCACACGAGCGCGGCTCCGGCCAGTCGGCCCAGGTCGTCGCCCCTTCGCAGCACACTGCCGCAGGCATTCTCGTAGCGGTCCGCGGCAACCCGGCCTGGTCGCCTGGCTCCTCCCCTGCGGGACCGGCCACTGCCGCCAGCATTCACGCCGCGTACGCGAGCATCGGCAGCAGCTTCCTCGAGCGACTCGTCGGCACCTTCGCGCTTGCGATTGTCGATGAGACCTCAGCGCGAGTGCTGCTGGCAATAGACCGAATGGGTGTCGAGCGAATGGCATGGGCGCGCGTCGGCGACGCCCTGCTCTTCGGCAGCTCGGCGCAGGCGGTCGCGCGTTTCCCGGCGCTCGCCGCCCCGCTGCGTCAGCAGGGCCTGTACGACTTCCTGATGATGCACATGATCCCGGCGCCGGCGACTGCCTATGCCGGCGTCAGCAAGCTGCGGCCGGCGACAGTCCTGTGCCTGGAGCGCGGCAAGATCGACGTGCGCCCGTACTGGCAGCCGGTCTTCAACGAGTCTCGCCCCGAGCCCTTCGCAGTATTGCGCGACGAGTTGCATGCCGCGCTCGATCAGGCGGTGCTCGATTGCCGACCCGACGCCACGACCGGCTCATTCCTCAGCGGCGGCCTGGACAGCTCCACCGTGTCCGGGAAGCTGGGGCGGGTCACGGCGACGCCTGCGCGGACATTTTCGATGGGTTTCGGCGTCGGCAAGTACGACGAGCTGGAGTACGCCGACATCGCCAATCGCCAGTTCGGCACGCGGCCGTTTCAATACCACGTCACGCCCGAGGACGTGGTCAGCGCGTTCCCGCAGATCGCGCAGGCCTACGACGAGCCCTTCGGCAATTCGTCGGCCGTGCCGACTTACATGTGCGCGCTGCGGGCACGCGAGCAGGGAATCACGCATCTGCTGGCCGGCGACGGCGGCGACGAAATCTTCGGCGGCAACGAGCGCTACGCTCGCCATCGCGTTTTCGACCTCTACTATCGCGTGCCGCGCCTGCTGCGCCGCCAAGTGCTGGAGCGAATCGCGCCGCACCTGCCCGGCGAGGGCGGCTGGCGCCCGCTGAGCAAGCTGCGCAGCTATGTCGAGCAGGCGCGCATTCCGCTCCCCGAGCGGCTCGAGTCGTGGAACTTCATCTATCGCGAAGGCGATGCAATGCTCGAGCCGGAATTTGCGGCCGCCGTCGATCCGCGCGCGCCGTTTGCGACCATGAGCGAGGTGTACGCGGCAGCTCCATGCGAGTCGACGCTCAACAAGATGCTCTACTACGACTGGCACTACACGCTGGCCGACAGCGACCTGCGCAAAGTCGGCACGATGTGCGAGCTCGCAGGCGTGCGCGTCTCCTATCCGATGCTCGATGCGCGCGTGGTGGATCTCTCGAATCGCGTCACACCCGGGCAGAAGATGCGCAAGCTCGAGCTGCGCTCCTTCTACAAGGACGCGATGCGCGGCTTCCTCCCCGAAGAAATTCTGCGCAAGGTCAAGCACGGGTTCGGCCTGCCGTTCGGCGAGTGGCTGCAGACCCATGCCGGCCTGGCCGATCTCATCTATTCGTATCTGTCGGATCTGAAGAAGCGCCGTATCGTGCGCGGGCGCTTCGTCGACGATCTCATCGCCAGCCAGAAGACCGGCCATGCCTCGTACTACGGCTATGCCGTGTGGGACCTGGCGATGCTGGAAGCCTGGCTCCAGCATCATCAGCGACCAGCCTGACGCTGCGGCTGCTCAGGCGAGCTGCGGCGCTGCCTCGACGTAGGTGCGCATCATGCGACCGACGAAGCGCAGCGTAGTGCGATCCCAGGGCGCTATGCGCGGGAGCTGATGCACATCGGCGCTCGCGCGCGCGCAGCCCCATGCGGTCGACACGGCGGCGTCAAAGCCTGCCGCCTTCACCAACGCAACATCGCGACGAGCGTAATCGCGCTGCGGCCTGCCGTTCGGGTAGGCGAACGTGCGGACAGGGGCAGCGATGATGTCCTCCAGGATCCGCTTGCTGGAGCGAATCTCGGCAGCGGCCGCCGATTCGTCGATGCGTGTCAGGATCGGATGGGTCTGCGTGTGTGCGCCGATCTCCACGCCGCCGGCGTGCAACGCGCGGATCTGCGCTTCGCTCATCATCAGGTCGTTCGGCAGCTCGATGCCGGCACGTTCGGCGATCCGCTCGACGGTGCGCAGTCGCTCGGCCGGCTCCTGATATTTGATGGCACCGAGGATAGCTTCGAGGCTGCTGCGCCGCTCGGCGTGGCTGGTGAGCGGGTAGCGCGCCAGGCCGAACGATGTCAGATCGAGCTCACCCGTGGCCCGCCGGACCACCTCGATGAGCGTGTCGTTCCACATGCGGCCGCCGCCGATGAAGTCGGTCGCAATGAATACGGTCGCAGGCAGCTCGCGTTGCGCCAGGATGGGCGCAGCGACCGTGAGGTTGTTCGCATAACCGTCGTCGAACGTGATGCAGGCAGCGCGGCTCGGCAATGCGCCGCGCTGCAGACGCTCGGCAGCTTCGCTCAACGGCAGTACGTTGAAGGTGGACGCGACCGCGTCCATGTGCGCCGCGAAGGTTGCGGCGTCCGGCTCGTCCGCCAGCAATTGATCGCGTCTCTCGAACACCCGGTGATAGATCAGTACCAGCAGCGAGCCGCGGCGACCGCCGGGCGAGAGCAGCGAGCCCGCCGCCGAGAACAACGACCTTTCGAGTGCGCTCAGCTGCTTCATGGCGCTGCCCGCCCGTGCGAGCGGCCCAGAAGACGCTCGTACACGGGAGCGTAGCCGCGCACCGCATGCGCCCAAGTGCGCTCCTGACGCACGTAACGCAGACCAGCCGCGACCAGCCGCTCCTGCATGGCACGATCGGCGGCGACCCGCAGCACCGCGTCCGCGAGGCTCTGACGATCGCCGGCACTGAACAGGACACCCGTGATGCCGTCCTGTACCAGCTCGCGATGTCCGCCGACGTCGGAGGCAACGAATACTTTGCTCATCGCCATCGCCTCCAGCGGTTTGAGCGGCGTGACCATGTCGGTGAGACGCATGGGCAAGCGCGGATACACCAGCACATCGATCGCGTCATAGGCGGCGCCGACTTCGCGATGCGGGATCTGCCCGGTGAAGATCACTTGCTGTGCAATGCCGAGGCGCTCGACGGCTTTGCGGATCGCCTCCTCGTCCGCGCCCGCACCGACGAGGAGAACGCGAATGTCTGGGCGCTGCTGCAACAGCAGCGGCACCGCTTCAACGAGCAGCCGCAGCCCTTCCCAGGCGAAGAACGATCCCACGAATCCGATCACACAGTTGTTCTGCAGACCGTAGCGCGCGCGCAGATCCGTCGAGCTGGGCGGCCGATTGGCGAACGTCTCGGCGTCCACTGAGTTCGCAATGACCGTCACGCGCTGCGGTGGAACGCCGCGACCGATGACATCCGTGCGCAGCCCGTCGCAGATCGTGGTGACCGCATCCGCCCGGCGCAGCACTTCGGTCTCGAGCCGGCGCGACGCGCGATAGCGCAGGCTCCCTTCAGTGGTTGTTCCGGAACTGACCGCCGCATCCTCCCAGGACGATCTCAGCTCGTAGACGAACGGCACGCCGAGGCCGAGCGCCGCGAGCCCATTGAGGCACGGCGAATGGGCCTGGATGATGTCGGGGCGCTCGCTGCGCACGAGTTCCTTGAGCCGCGCGCGCAGGCTGCGCACCACGGCGAGCTGATCGATCAGCGGCAGGCGCGCCTGCAAGCCATCGAGCTCGGCAGTGCGGTGAAATCGGATGCCATTGCACTCCTCGACTGCCGCTGCGTGCTTACCGTGCTTCGGACCTGTGACCTGCACGGTCTCCCAGCCCAGTTTGTGCTGCTCGCGCAGAATCGCGGCGCTCCGGAACGAATAACCGCTCTGGACCGGCAGCGAAT
>DATEKT010000162.1:0-146672 GCA_035277305.1 Steroidobacteraceae bacterium
GGCAACATGCTCGAATTGCGATCCGCTCGCGGGGGCAATGTCGTCGCGATGTCGCGCACGGCGCTGGAGTCGCTGTCGGCCGAGCAGCGCGCAACCATCGAGCGGCTCGGCGGCCCGATCGTGGCCGCGCCGATTCCAACCATCGAGACGCTCGGCGGCGGCAGCGTGCGCTGCATGCTCGCCGAGGTTCACCTGCCGCGAAAATCCTAGCTGGGCGCTGCTTCGGGCTGTAGGTCGGGCATAAGCCCGACTACAATTCGCCCATGCTCGAACTCGGCCTCAAGACGCTGCTTTCCTACCTGCTCGGCTCGCTGATCGGGAGCCTGCTGGTCGGCCAGCTGCGCGGCGGCGTGGACATCCGCAAGCTGGGCAGCGGCAATCCCGGCGGCACCAACGCGCTGCGCACGCAGGGTCCGGCGTTTGCCATCTGGGTGATCCTCATCGATGCCGGCAAGGGATGGCTGGCCGCGGCCGTCGTGCCGGATCTGCCGCTGTTCGGTCCCGATCCCGGCGTCGATCGCCTCTGGCTCGCGGTCGCCTGTGCCTCGGCGGTCGTCGTGGGCCACGTCTATCCGGTGTGGTATGGCTTTCGCGGCGGCAAAGGCGCGGCCACGCTCGTCGGCGTGCTGCTCGGCCTGAAGCCGGTCGCGCTGTTGCCGGTCCTGGTCGTGTGGCTGCTCGTGGTGATGATCAGCGGCTTCGTCGGCCTTGCGACGATGGTCGCGACGGCGGCGTTCCCCGCGTACATCGCGACAGCAGGCTTCGCTTCGGTCGCCTTGCTCAGCTTCGGCTGCGCGATGGTGCTGTTCGTCTGTTACACGCATCGCTCGAACATCGAAAGAATGCGCGCGGGAACCGAGAACCGTGCGCAGCGGCTGTGGCTGCTGCGCAAGCGCTCGCAGTCATGATCGCCGCTGCCAAGCGCAAGTCGCCGACCCAGGCGCGCCGCGCACGACTCCTCGCGATGCTCGCAACCGGCGAGTTCTACTCGGGCGAAAAGCTGGCGAAGCGCCTGCGAATTTCCCGCGGCGGCGTATGGAAGCTGATCCGCACGCTGCAGGCGATGGGCATCAACATCGAATCGGTGCCGCGCCAGGGGTATCGCTTGCCGCGCGCGGTCGATCTGCTCGACCGCAACGCCATCCTCGCGGAAATGTCGCCGGAGATGCGCGAGCGGGTCACGCCTCTCGAAGTGCTGCTCACGGTGGACTCGACCAATCGCTACGTCTCCGAGCAACCGGCGAATCCGCCGGGCACGACGCAGCTCTGCGTCGCCGAAGTGCAGAACGCGGGTCGCGGCCGGCGTGGACGCAGCTGGGTTGCGCCGTTCGGCACCGGCGTCTGCATGTCGATGAGCTGGCAGTTCGTGGAAGCACCGCCGGCGTTCTCGGCATTGAGCCTCGCGGTCGGCGTCGCGGCGGTGCGCGCGTTCGGACGGCTGGGCGTCGAAGGCGTCGGCCTCAAGTGGCCGAATGACCTGATCTGGCAGCAGCGCAAGCTCGGCGGCATCCTGATCGAGATGCGCGGCGAGTCCGCCGGCCCGGCGCAGGTGGTGATCGGCCTCGGCATCAACATGCGCATGCCGGCGCCCGTGCGGCTCATGCTGGCGGAGCAGCAGGCTGCGCTCATCGCGGACGTGCACGAGATCATGCGCGAGCGCACGCCGACCCGGAATGCGCTGATCGCGATGCTGGCGGAAGAAATCACCAGGATGCTGCAGACGTTCGGCCAGCGCGGCTTCGAGCCTTTCGCCGACGAGTGGCGCCGGCTCGATACGCTCGCCGACGCGCAGGTGAAAGTCATGAGCGGCACCGAGACGGCGTTCGGTCGCGCGCGCGGCGTCGAGATCGACGGCACGCTGCTGGTCGATGTCGATGGCGTGCTGCGAAGATTCGCGTCGGGCGAAGTCAGTCTGCGCGCAGCGCGTTAGCCATGGCTCTGCTCATCGACATCGGCAACACGCGCATCAAGTGGGCGCGATTCGAGGACGGTGTTCTGCAACCGCAGTCGGCTGCTCCGCACGCGGACTGGAACGTGCAGACTTTTGTCGACACCGTTTTGCAGCGAGGCGGCCGCAGCGATCGAGTGCTGGTCAGCAACGTTGCGGGTCCGCGCATGGCGGATGTCGTGCGTGCCGGCGTCACGCAGGCGTGGCAGATCGAAGCGCAGTTCATCACGTCAACCGCAGCCGCTGGCGGAATTCACAACGCCTATCCGCAACCGGCGAAGCTGGGTGTCGATCGCTGGCTCGCCATGATCGGCGCGCATGCGCTCGTGGGTGGCGCTGTGTGCGTCGTGAGTGTTGGCACGGCGATGACGATCGATGGAATCACTGCGGACGGACGTCACCTGGGCGGCGTCATCGTTCCGGGTCCCGATCTGATGGTCGGCAGTCTGCTCGACAACACCAGTGAAATCGCTCAGCGCGCGCAGGGCGGCAGCAGGGCCGACGATGTGTTCGCGAACAATACGCTCGGCGCGATCTGGCAAGGCGCGCAGCACTCGCTCGGCGCGCTGGTCGAGCGCGCGGTGGACGCCTTGCAACGGCAGGTCGGGCAGCCAGCCACCGTTCTGCTGACCGGGGGCGGAGCTGCCGTCATCGAAAAGTCGCTGCGATTGGCCTACCGCAGCGTCCCCGACCTCGTGCTGCGCGGGCTCGCCGTGCTCGCGTATGATGCGCAGCCATGAGAACCCTATTCCTCATCGGCTTTTTCTCGATGTCGCTGGTCGCGGCCGGCGCGCAGGCGGCCGACGTAGGAGCGGGCAAGAGCGCTGCGCAGAGCAAATGCGCGCAGTGTCACGACGCAGATGACTGGGAAGGCGAGAGCGCTGCGTCGCTCGAGAGCCTGATCCGCGACATCGTCGCCGGCAAAGTGAAACACAAGAACAAGCTCGAGCTCACCCCGGCCGAGATTTCCAACATCGCGGCGTACTGGGGCGCCGGCAAGAAATAACTCACCGCATGCGCACGCTGTGTCTGCTGTTGATCCTGGCCAACATGCTGTACTTCACGTGGTCGCAGATGATCGACGTGCACGGCAGCACCCTTGATCGCAGAGGCGCGAAGCCGGTCGAGGCGCCGGCGCGCATCGTGCTCGCGCGCGAGATGCTCGATGCGAATCCCGATGAGCGCAGCGTCGGTCCGATCCGCGACGTGCAACCGCCGGCGGTCGAACCGCTCAACGCGCAGAAGCCAGCGGGGACTGGGACTGCGCATCTCGACTCGCTGTCGTGCACGAGCATCGGGCCGTTCGCCGATCTGCCGCAGGCATCGCAGGCGCAGGCGTCATTGAGCGGCGCCGGGTTCAAGCCGCGGCAACGCATGGAGCAGGGCGAGATCTGGGCCGGCTACTGGGTCAGCATTCAGGACCTGCCGACGCGCGACTCCGCGGACGCTGCGCTCAAGACGCTCACGGCGAACGGCATCGCCGACGTGTATGTGATGCCGGGCTCGGATCCGCCGAACGTGCTGTCGCTCGGCGTGTTCTCGGATTATCAGCGTGCGCAGCGCCGCGTCGATGAAGTGCGCGCGATCGGTCTCACGGCGCGCATCGATGATCGCAAGCGCGCGGGCTCCGTGTACTGGATCGATGTGGACCTGATGGAGCCCGGGCAGATCATCGACAGCAGCATCTTCCAGTCCGACCCCGGCAAGATCACCCGCCTGGAGATGCGTGCCTGCCCGGCGGGTGGCGGCAACGGCGCGGGGTGAAACCACTGCGTTCCGCCAGTACAATGGCGGCCCGCCTCCTGCATATATATGTGCCGGCTTAGCTCAGTTGGTAGAGCACCTGATTTGTAATCAGGGGGTCGTGGGTTCGAGTCCCTCAGCCGGCACCACTTCACACGCTCTTCGATCAACGAGTTGCTGCCCATTTCTCTAACCCGCTCGACGCCGTAACCAGGTGCTTGCGGGAGATTTGCGGGAGTTTTCGTCGCAGACGCGCTCCGCAGCAGCGATGAGGTTCGCGAGTTCGGCCGCAGAGTAGTGCGTTGTGATGCGCCCATTCTTGTGGCCGAGAAGGTCCTGACGATCTTCGAACGACACACCTGCAGCGCGTAGCCGCCGCCCGAAAGTGTGCTTCATGTCATGGACCCGAACTCGCCGAAAACCCATCGGCGCCGGTTGCCCGGTCTGCTCTTCCCACTTATCCGCCGCTCGCTCCCGTGCGTTTCTCCAGGCCGTGTTGTTCATTCGCTCGATCGGCTTGAGCTCCACGCCGGCTTTTCGGTCGTGGGCTCGAAGACGGATAGGCTTGTGGACGAACACGTACTCTGGGTGCATGCCCCGGACACTGTCGATCACGGAGCGTGCGATGCGGTTCAACACCACAAGGCGCTCCTCCGTGTTCTTGACCTTGTCACCGGGAACGAGAAACACCGAAGTCTCGAGCTCCGGCACCGGCACTTCCCACTCCCATCGCAACCCGCACACCTCATCCTCGCGCGTGCCGGTGTTCGACTTGAACAGCGCCATGCGGGCCAGATAGTCGGGCAGCTCCGGAAAGAACACCGCCTGCTCCTCGCGTGACAGTGGATAGGGCGGACGTCGATCTTGGATCGGGAATAACCTGATCTTGGGAGCGCGCTCGATCCATGTGAGGCCGCGCTCATCTCGCCACTCTCTTTCGGCGAGGTTGAGGATGTGCCTCACGACTTCGAGCCCTGCATTGATCGTCCGTGTCTTCACCTTGTCCTGCTGGCGCTTTGCGATGAACGACTGAAGAGTGCCCATGTGTACCTGCTTCAACCGTAGATCCCCGATGAAGGGATCGAGCTGCCGGAGCAGGCCAGCATCATCAGCGATGCTCTTCTTGTGCTGGTTCTCTTCGAGATACTTCGTGGCAGCGACCCGAAACTTGCGATCCGGCCGTGCGCCAAAGACATCTGCTTTGCGGATTGCATCTATCCGCGCCGCGAGCTGTTCCTCGGCCTGGTCGAGATCGCCCGTCCCAGTGCTTTCTCGAATGCGTACTCCTCTGAACACTTTGTCGATGTGCCAGACCCCACCACGCTTGGTGAGACCCGACGATGCTTGGATTCCCATGGCTTGTTCCTTTCAGGTTGAGCCGCGGGACGCCCGTTGCGGTGCTTATACTCGTCCGCCCAAGCGTCGAGGTCAACGCGATCGAATGCGATGCCTTGCGTGCCGATGGGAATCACCGTGACGTGCGGACGCACGTCGCGATTGAAGCGGTTCTTGTCCATGCCGAGGTACTGCGGCGCATCGCGCAAGCGAATGAAACGCGGCTGGGCATCACTCGGAATCGGCGGCTGCATTGACGACCGTGCGAACTTTGCGGTTCCGGCCGTTTAGGGACGAGTTGTCACTCAATGGCGATCTTGAACATCTGGCGCAAGTAAGGCAGCCCCGAGTTTCAAGGAAAATTCGGCGAAACTCCGTTGCCCCGAATGCAACCTCGCGAAGCCGCTGACGACCTTGTGGGGTTTCGCCGAAAAATCGGCGAAACGCACGTACCGTCGAACTCTGCTGCTGGCGATTCCCCGGGCCGGATTCCAATCGACCGTAAGCTCCTGACCGCAGACGTCGCACACAACGACGAACAACCTGAATACGCCGAGCCGTACCCCTGGTGTTTTCGATGGTTACCACCGCCGGACTGTCGGCGACGTGTATCGCTTTTAGCCCGCGCGCCCTATTTCTCTGCCCCCTGGCGTGCGCATGTGGGCATGATCCTCAAATCTCCTTCCGCTTTTGTCGGCTCATCCGTAGTCAGGTATGTGGCGGAGGTCTCAGTGCTGAACAGCGCGCCCACCCTGCAAGGTGCTTCCGAGAGGACGGCTGGCGAGTCGCCGCTCGCCCGCTTGTTCGTCGAGCACAACCAGGAGCTGCTTTCGTTCCTGGTAGCGAGGCTCGGCTCCGAGGCCGAAGCTCACGAAGTCGCGCAGGAGTCCTATGCTCGTCTTCTTCGCCTCGATCAGCCGGAAACGCTCGGCTTCCTGCGTGCTTACCTCTTCAAGACCGCCGGGAATCTCGCGATCGACCGTCTGCGCCATCGCGCCACGCTGCGCAAGGCGGATCCTCAGGTGGAGTCGCTCTACGAAGCCACCGATACGTCGACTCCGGAGGACGAAGTATCCCGTGACCAGGAAGCTCGGCGGGTGGCTCAGATCCTCGATGAGCTGCCAGCAGCCTGCCGACGTTCATTCGTGCTCTACCGCGTCTACGAGTACTCACTGGCGGAAGTGGCGGCGGAGATCGGCGTGAGCGAGCGAATGGTCCGGTACTACGTCGTGCAGGCTATTAGTCATTGCCGCAATCGCCTGCGGGCGGCCGCGCTTAAAGGAATCAAGTGAACACGGACGCATCGGTATCACCCGTCGACAGCGAGCGCTTCGAAGTCGCGTGCGACTGGTTTGTGAGGCTGCGTGAGCAGCCCGAGTCGCAGGAGTTGGTGGCGGCATGGCTCGAGTGGTACCGCAGTGACGAGCGCAACCGCGCCGCGTTCGAGGAAGTTCGCGAGTTGTGGTGCACGACCGGCGTCATCCAGCACGCGCCGCCGGGCACCGCATCCGCTACCGTTTCACAGCCGCGCGGTCCGCAACGCTCCCGTGTGGTTCTCCTCGCCGCGACCATTGCTGCGCTCGCGATCGGAATCGGTCTTCTGCTGACGGCCCAGCGGACGGCCACGAATGCGGAGGTTCGTTCGTTCGCAACGGCTCCGAGTGAACATGGCGGTTTCACACTATCCGATGGTTCTCGCATCGAGCTCGCGGGTGATTCGAGCGTCCGAACGACGCTCCGCGCGCATGTTCGCGACATCGAGCTACTGAGGGGCGAGGCGTACTTCCGCGTCGCACACGACAAGGCGCGACCGTTCATCGTTCACGCGAACGCACTGCACGTCCGGGCGGTCGGAACCAGTTTCGACGTTCGCACGAGCGGTGATCGCGTGGTAGTAGCGGTGGAAGAAGGCAGCGTGGTCGTCGAGCGGCGGCCGGAGAGCTCAAGCACTGTGGACTCAGTGCTGTCGCTCTTCCGCACCCCGGCGCACACGAAGCGCGGGGCAGGCCCCATGCGTCCCCTGAACCTGAGAGGTGGTCAGGAAGTGGCCGTCGGGATGCCGACTCAGGAGCTGCAGTTGCTACCGATCGAGCCCGCGGCAGTAGCTTCCTGGCGCGAAGGGCGACTGCGCTTCGCGCGCGAACCGCTGGGCTCGGTCATCGCGAGCGTGCGTGCTGCGACCGGTCGAGACATTGAAGTGGCGAACGCTGAGATTGGCGACCTGCGTTTCACTGGCACCGTCTTCAGTGCGCGTGTGGATGCGTGGGTGGAAGGATTACCGGCAATCTTCCCGGTGACCGTACGTCAAGAGGGAGAGACCCTGATGATCGCACCGCGCGAGTAAGTCGGCGCAACTTTCACTTCCGCTTTTGGCGAATTGTTCGTTTTATGTCTATCGCACACACCAGTAGAGCGAACGCGCGCATGATCAAAGAACGAAATACCGCACCGATCGCGCACATCCTCGGACAATTCTCCGCGCTGACACTACTTCTGGGCCTGGTGAGCGCGCCCGTGTTCGCAGCCGCCGGGCCTCTCGATCGGGAGATGCTCTTCGACCTGCCCGAGCAGCGCCTCGAGAATGCACTGCTGGGGTTCTCCGAGCAGGCACAGGTGCAAGTGCTCACTGCGAGCACGGTCATACCGGATCGCGTCACCGGACAGATCGCCGGGCGACTCAGAGCGCGCAGGGTGCTCGAGACACTGCTGCACGGCTCAGGCCTGGTGTACTCGGTTGTCAGCGAGGACACGATCGCCATTCGTTCCGTCCACGCCGGTGGCGGCGCGGGCGCGTCTTTACCCCCGTCCACTGGTATGGCACCTCTGGTTCTGGCGTCGGTGAGTCCGCCGATTCGGCTCGCACAGGCTGAGTCCTCTTCGAGTGTCCAGCAGCCTGCAGCGACAGCGGAACGCGGTGCCCGTCGCGCAGATCTCGATACTCTCGAAGAAGTGATAGTCACCGCCAACAAGCGCAGCGAAGTCAGCGCGCAGTCATTGCCGGTGACGATCACCGCCCTATCAGGCGACCATCTTGCCGAGGCGGGGGCCACGACCTTCGCGGACTGGTCGCACTCTGTTCCCGGGCTCGTGTTTCAGGATCAAGGTCCGGGTGACAAGCGCTACATCATCCGCGGTATTCAATCGATCGGCGCACCCACCGTCGGAGTTTATCTCGACAATGCGGTGATCAGCGGTTCGAACGGCGAAGACGATGGCGGCGGCAAGAATGTGGATATTCGCCTGCACGACATCGAGCGCATCGAAGTGCTGCGCGGTCCGCAAGGCACGCTCTACGGCACCGGCTCGCTCAGCGGGACCATTCGTATCATCACGAAGCAGCCCAAGCTCGATCGTTTCGAGGGAGAGGTCGGCGCTGAGCTTTCTGACACCTCGCGCGGCAGCGAGAACTACAACTTCGACGGCATGGTCAACGTGCCCATCGTTCCCGATAAGTTTGGTATTCGCGCCGTCGGCTGGTACGTCAACGACAGCGGTTTCATCGACAACATTCGCCTTGGCAACACCGACATCAACACCGAAGAGACGACAGGTGGCCGCCTGAGCGTGGCGCTTGCGGCCACCGATCGGCTGAAGCTCACCGGCTCCATCCTGTACCAGGATCAGAAGGTAGGCGGCAAATCGTTCTACTTCCCTTCGGACGGCGACCTGCTCAACAGCGAATACACTCTAGGCCCGCGCACCGACCGGGCGACGATCTCGCAACTCGACCTCAACTATCGCTTTGACAGCGGTTCGCTCAACGTGTCTTCGGCGTACTTCGACCGCTTCGTCGACTTCCGGTTCGATTCGACGCCGATCCTGATCTTCTTCGGCGTACCGGACCTGCCGGCCGTGACGTTGCAGCCTGAAGACAGCTCGATCTGGACCAACGAAGCACGGTTCAGCAGCGACCTGTCCGGCGCATTCCAGTTCGTCGTGGGCGCGCTGCATCAGCGCCTGACACGCAGCTTCACCAGCAGCGTCGTGACCGTCGATGGGGAGGGACGCGCCACGCAGACGGAACCGAACATCTTTGGCCGCACGTCCTCCAAGCAAGTCGAGCAGGAGGCCGTGTTCGGGGAGGCGACGTACGACTTCACCTCGCAATGGAGCCTGACCGGCGGGTTGCGCTGGTTCCGCTCGGAAGAAGACGCTCACTCGCAGAACGTTTTTCCGTTCTTCGGCGGACCGCCGGAAGAGCCGCGTGTCTCGCACATGAGCGAGGACAAAGTGACGCCCAAGGTGAGCCTGTCGTTCAAGGCCAACCAGGACGTGCTTGTCTATGCGCTGGCCGCGCAGGGGTTCCGCCAGGGCGGCACCAACGATGCGGGGTTCGGGTCTATCATTCAGGTGCCGGAAGGTTTCGATTCGGATTCCCTCTGGAACTACGAGGTTGGCCTGAAGAGTGCGTGGTTCGAAAGACGCGTGCTGCTGAACGTGACGGTGTATGCCATCCGGTGGTCCGACATCCAGACGCAGAATCGCACGCCGGTCCTCGGCTTTCCGTACCTCGCCAATGCCGGCAAGGCCTCGAGCGATGGTGTCGAAATGGAGCTCACCGCACTGCCGATGCGGGGACTCGAGCTTCACACCTCGGTGGCCTATCAAAACGCGAGGCTGACGCAGGACCAGCCGCTCGCCGCTACCGACACAGCTGCGGGCCGCGATGGCGATCGCATCCCGAACACGCCGCGATTCACTGCGAACGGCTCGGCGCAGTACACCTGGCCGTTGACGCCTCAGCTCGATGGCGTGGTGCGCGGCGAGGTGAGCTACGTCGGGGCATCGCAAACATACTTCAGTGCGAGGAGCGAGTTCTTCCAGGAGCTCGCACCCTACGCACTCGCGGACTTTCGCGCCGGAGTCCAGGGCGAGAACTGGAACGCGACGCTGTTCGTGAAGAATGCGTTCGACCGTCGAGCCGAGATCGACAAGCTCTTCCAGACGGACTCGCCGCTATCAGTGTTCACAGCCCGGCCGCGTACTATAGGTGTTAGCGTGGGCTATCGGTTCTGATCGCAAACTCGAATGTGGCGAAGGTACTGTCTCCGAGCAGTGATCGCATGTGCCGCATTCGGGGCAGCTCTCGCGCAATGTGCGGAGCCGACGATCATTGTTCATTGCGGCGTGTTGCTCTCCGTCCCGGGCCAAGCTCCGCAAGAGCGACGTACGCTGGTCATACGCGACGCCCGCATCGAGTCCGTAGACGAAGGGTATCTCGATGCGAGCGCGCTGGGTGTCGGCGCACCTTTCGAGCTGATCGACCTTTCACGGCAGTTCGTGCTGCCGGGGCTCATCGACCTCCATGTCCACCTCACCTCCGAGACTGAACCCGGAGAAGCACTGCGCGTCGTCACGCGCGATGCGGCGGATCTGGCGCTGGCAGCCCGCTATCACGCGCGCGAGACGGTCGAAGCAGGCTTTACGACCGTGCTCGATCTCGGCACTGCGCGGCCGCAGCACGCTGAAGCTCTGCGGGCGCTCAAGTCAGCGGTGGCACAGAATCTCGCGATCGGCCCTCGCATCCTGACGGCCGGCAGCCCGATCTCCACGCCGGGAATGTCGCGAACCGGTCGCTTCGCGCCGGGCATCGATGCAGTCGTCGGACCCGACGGAGTTTGCAGCGGGCCACGGGATTGTGCGCGCGAGGTGCGTGAGCAGGTCGCTGCGGGCGCCGACGTGATCAATTTTTACAGCTCCGGAAGCCTCGGCGATGTGCGGATGATCGAGCAGGCGATGACGGACGATGAGATGCGGGCAGTCGTGCAAACCGCGCACGCCCTCGGGCGCAAGGTGGTCGCGGACGGGCACACCGCTGTGGCCGTGAATGCAGCTCTCCGGGCCGGCGCTGACATTATCGACACCGCACCTTGGGCGGACGATCAATCTTTCGGCCTGATGAAGAGGCAGGGCGCGTTTCTCGAACCGCACCTGTACGCATTCGTTGTGTCGGTGCAGGAGCTGCACTCCGGAAGCGTCTCGGTGCCCGACAGCGTGGACTCTCCCATCGTCGCGCGCCTGCGCGGCGTGCTCGCCAAGCCTTTTGCCGCCCAATTTGCACACGAGCGGGGCGTGCAGCTGGCTTATGGCTCGGACACCGGTATTGTCCGCCACGGTGACAACGCGGGGGAGCTTCTGCAGCTCGTCAAGATCGGACTCACTCCGATGCAGGCGATCGAGGTCGCCACCCGCAACTCTGCTGCAGCGATCGGGCTGGGCGGCGAGATCGGCTCGATCGAGGCCGGCAAGCGCGCGGACCTGATTGCAACCGATCGCAATCCGCTCGATAACATCGAGGCTTTGCGACACGTCACCTTCGTCATGCGGGACGGACATGTTCTCAAGCATCAGTAAGGGTTCGATTGCAGTCGCGCTCGGGTTGATTGTCGCCGTGGGCCACTCGGGCGGCGCCCGCGCAGCCGAAGCAGATGCGAGGGATTCCGTAGTCATCGTCTGGGCGGGCACGTTGATCGCGGCGCCGGGGCGTCCGGCGCTGCAGGAGCAGTCGCTGGTCATTCGCAATGGGGTTATCGAGCGGATCGTAGCGGGGCGATTGAGCGCCGCGCAGGTCACAGGCAGCGTGGCGGGAAGCGTGCGCACGATCGACTGGTCGCGGATGTACGTGCTGCCAGGGCTGTTCGATCTGCACGTGCACCTGACGACCGAGCCGAGTGCTGACGGTGCGCTGCAGGATGTCACGCAAACCTCCGCCGATCTCGCGTTGCTCGCGGCGGACAACGCCGAGCGGGTGCTACGCGCGGGGTTCACCACCGTGCTTGACATGGGGACCGGACGGCGCGCGCACGAGTTGGCCATCTCCGCGCTCAAGGGAGCCATCGCGTCCGGACGTGCGAGCGGCCCCCGGATTCTCACAGTTGGCAGCCCGATTTCTCCGCCCGGAAACTCGCGCACCTCGCGCTTCGCGCCGGAGATCGAGAGAGTCATCCCGGCGCAAGGTGTGTGCAGCGGTGCCGATGCCTGTCGTCAGGCCGTGCGGGAACAGGTGGAGCGGGGCGCGGATATCATCAACTTCTACAACACCGGCAGCCTGCTGTCGCCGGGCTCGCCTGCGCAAACGTTCACTGACGAAGAAATGCGCGCGATCGTCGAGACGGCACACAGCCTCAATCGCAAGGCCGTGGCCGATGGGGCCGGCAAACGCGATTCCGCTGCAGGCATCAACGCCGCCATTCGCGCTGGCGCCGACTGGGTCGATACGGTCATCTACCCGGACGCCACGACCTGGCCGCTGCTCTCAAAGGCGCGACGTCCGTACGCTCCACACCTCTACGCCGTCGCCGCAGCCGTGGGTGACGACGAGCAGCACATTACAGAGGGCAGCATGGGATGGCTTCCGCCCGCCGTGCTGAACGCGCTCCTCGCTCTGAAGCGCGAAACACCGGCCGCGAAGGCGGCACATGCCTCCGGCATTCGGATGGTATTCGCGTCCGACGCAGGAGTGTTCGAGCATGGCCGCAACGCTGGAGAATTCCTCGAGTATGTGAAAGCAGGATTGACCCCATCTGAAGCGATCGCAACGGCTACGGTGAACGCCGCGGATGTGCTGGGGCTGTCCGCCGATAGCGGCACGCTCGAGTCAGGAAAACGCGCCGATCTCATTGCTGTCGCCGCGGATCCGTTACAGGACGTTCGCGCACTTCAGAACGTACGCGGCGTTATTGCTTACGGGCGGGTCGTGAGCGACAGCCGCACGTGACCTCTGCCGCACCCGCGATCGTCACCGTCCACGGCACCGTCCGCAACGCCTGACCGCGCCGTGATGGAGCGCTCTTGTCCGTGCCGAACTCGTAGAAGTTGTTGTACTCCGTCATGTCTTCATAGCTGTTCGGCTGTTCGCTCGCGCTGAAGCCGGCATTTCGCGGCGCGTTGAGCCCCGGTGCGACGGCTTGCGTCCGGGGCACGATCAGCGACGCGCCGGCAGCCAACGCGGCTGCGAGAAAAGCGCCGCCCGTTCGGATACACCTCATAGGGCGTAACCTCCGAAGCTCGAATGGAGTGTCGGCCATTCGTCATCGTTGGCTACCTCGGGCTGCGGGTTGTATCGCTCTGACCACCACACATGTGGTAAGGAACAGCGGCGCGGTGAGACCGCATCACGCACCTCATTGCTGATCGTGCGCACGACACTTCCCTGTGAACGTCGGAGCGGTTGCAGCTCATTTGGCCTTCGGCGGATCCAGCGTCGCGCCGGTAATCCTTTTGCAGGTGCCTTTAGGCACGTAGATCCAGGCGCCCGGCTCGTTGTCGCGCGCCGCGGTACCTGCACAGGAGTTGCCGGAGAAGAAGCAGTCGTTCAGACCCTGCTTGACGATGCCGTAGCACTTCTCATACGAGTAGGTGGGTTTCTCGGGGTGAACCTGCGCGCTGGCGGCACTCGACACGAGCGCAGCAATCGCGGTTGCAAGGGTTCCGATGAGTTTCTCATTCGTCGTCATGTGACACCTCTTAAAGGTTAAACGCCAATCACGATCGTTGCGGAGAATTCGCCGACGGTTACAGGTTGGCGCGCATGCCGAGGACGAACACGCCGCCGTCAACTCTGCCGCCGGCCCATTGGGCTCCTTCGTCCTCGAAGTCGTAGCGGTAGTACGCGCCGTAGATGCGCAGATGTGTCGAGGTCCGGTAGGACACGCCTGCCTCGGTCGCGCGCAGTATGTCGTTTCCGCGTGCGTCGATATCGCCTTCCGCCTGTGCCCATTGCGTATATGCGCCGATAGTCCATGGGCCGCGGTTGTAGTTGACGCTCATCACCGCGCCGATCGCATCAGCCGCCGGCAGGGTGCTTGCGGCGATTGGAAGCCCACTCGTGCCGTCATAGGTGACGCTCAAGCCAATCTGCAGGTCGTAAGCGAGCACAAGCGTTGCCCCGACATTGATCGAATGCAGATCGCGAACACGCTGCACGTCCGAGATCCGATCACCCTTCGCGAAGCTGTACGATCCGCCCACGTGCAACACGTTGTCCGACCAATAGGTGTCGTGCGTGAGGCCAACCTGCACAAGATCGCTGAACCGTCGGTCGGTGGCGTTGGGCGCATATGAGACGCCGGCGAGGAATCCGCCTTGCTTGGGCGAGACATACAGCACCTTGGCCGACTCGTCGGCGGCCTGCGATGCCGTGAATCCGAGTGAGGTGAGCGGTGCGAGTTGCCGCGCGAGCGTGCGATCGAGAAATGCGAGCTGAAGTCCGCCGCCCGGATCGAGACTGGGGCCGGAAGCCGGACCGAACTCCGCGCCGGTGAACGTGAAATTGTTCGGGGCGTAACCGAGCAGCACGTCGGGTAGGCCTTGGCGATCGCCGATTTCCAGCCGACCGGACTTCCCGAATACCAGTGCGCTCGCTTCGCCCAACTCAAACCGATCCTCCGGTGAGGTGCGCACCACGATGCGCGCTCCGACGCCGGGACCTTTTGCGAAATCATGCCGACCGAGCAGTCGCAATGCTCCATCGAAGCGCAAGTCGTCATCGCGTGCGCTCTCGTCAGCCGCGGGCGCGTAGCCGGCAGTCAGGTTCCCAAATGATTCGATGGTGAGGCTCGACTCATCCAGACGCAGTTCCAGTGGGTCTGCATGAGTGGCCGAGGCGAGCAAAGCGAACAGTCCACCGTACGTCATCGGCGCGAGCAGAACATGTCGTCGTTTCATCGTTGGCCCGTTATCGGCTGTGCTGTGTCAGGCCAGAGTGCAACGCATGTGCCAACTGCAGCTGGGGCGTCTAACCGCGAACAGCGTGCAGTTGCCGCGGTCCGCTGCGGTCTGTACGGCGACAGGCGGTGGGGAGCCACTACGGGCTGGGGTTATGGCCGCCGGAATCGGACACTTGGACGAAGCTTCGGGCCGACGTGCGCATGCGCTTCAACTACTGGCCGGCGCTGCTCGGTATATGAACCGCGTGAGCGGATGCCGGAGCAAAGCGCATACGATTATTGGAATGCCCGCAACCACCGGAAGGAGCCAATACGTGAATGATGGCAGCTGGCGCCACAGCGGCAAGCTTCGACCATTGTCGATATAGAACGCGACCACCAAAGCGGTGTAGGAAAGCCCCATCGATACGAGATGAATGCGAGCCCTGCCGCCAACGTGCACGTGCAGCAGTTCGCGCGACTAGAGCCAGCATGAACGCAGCGGCACCGATAAAGAACAGATGACGGTTCTCCGGCCACCTCATGAAGGACAGCGTAATCACCGGACAATGCGCCTCGCCAGCATTCGCAGCGCATGCCGCCACCAGTCGGGCGAGCTCCTTGCGCAGCTGTCGCAGCTCACGGATGTTCGCATCGATCAGGTTCAGTTGTGCTGCCGGCGTGGCACTGGCTCGTGCATGCACTTTACGTACAGACTTTAACGATCAATGTGCCTTGTCCCTGCCTGCGCGCCCCGATCGCAGCCACAGCATGCCGCCCGAGAGCAGACCGCGCAGGACTTGCCAGCGCGAGATGTTGTCGGCTGACCGGCTCTTGCCGCGCCGGAAGAGGCTGCGCAGTTCCCAGTACGCGTGACGCGCCACGGAGCTGTCGAAGCGCAGCAGGTGCTTCGCATAGAAGGCGCCTCGCCCCGTGAGGTAGTTACTGCGCACGGCGCGTATGGCGGCCTCGTCGGTGCGGTCGTGCGCGTGCTCGATCAGCACGTCCGGACTGTAGATGATCCGTCGGCCGCGGCGCAGTGCCCGATAGATGTAGTCGGAGTCTTCGCCCGCCTTGCACGGCGTGCCGGCGCCGAGGCGCGTATCGAAAGGCTCGACGTCCTTGAGGAGCGAGCGCTGCAGCGCCATGTTGCAACCGATGAGGTTGCGGCGGATCTCGGTCAGCGTTTTCACCTCGACGCGCTCGCGCCCGCGCCGCGTCGACAGCTCGGTCGGCAACCCGGGCGCCGCTTCGACCCGGCCGCCGAGGATCGCCAGGCTCGCGTCCGCAGTGAACTCGCTGGCGATGCCCTGCAGCCAGTCGCTGCCGAACAGGCAATCGTCGTCGGTGAAGGCGAGGATGTCGTAGCGGGCGGTCCTGAGCGCGGCGTTACGCGCATGTGACAGTCCCTGGCGCGGCTCGAAGTGATAAGTCACCGGCACCGGCAAACGCGCGCGCATGCTCTCGACGACGTCGCGAGTCCCGTCGCTGGAGTTGTTGTCGATGATCACGAGCTCCCAGGGCAGGTCGTGCCGTGGCGTTCCCAGTTCGCCGATCCGGGCGAGAAATCGCTGCAGAGGACCAGCTCGGTTATAGGTACAGACGACTACGCTGATCATCCTGGGCGCATGGTGTGGAGGGGGCCCTCGCCGCGACCCACGCATGCTAATGGCCTGCGTCGGCCCTGCCAAGCGAGGGAAGTATGAAGAGTAATCTGAGCGTGATCGAAAGTGGCGACGTCGATTGCATCGAGACAGTCGAGCACTTCGTGCAGCTCTCCACCGAGTACGGTCGTGCCAATTGTGGGCCTCCGGCTGTGATTCTGGAGTTGACTCCAGAATCAAGGCCAGACTGGAAGTCGAGGGCGACCGAGTCTCCGATTTTGTGGCGTGGGTTCGGCGATGCCGCCGACATCGCAGCGATCGTCAGCGATGAACCGCAGCCCGCCCGATAGCTACAAAGCCCGGCCCGATGATCTAGGCGGCTTGTCGCATGTCACTATCGAGGTGCAATCCTGTTCGCGCTAGCGGTTCATTCGGCCTTGGCGTCGGCGCCATGTTCTGACAGCTGAGCGCCGAACCAACGGTGTATCTCAGTCAGGATGTGCCTGTCGTCCGTGCTGAAAACAATCTGCGCGCCATCGGGAAGAGGTGCGTACGAGACTTTTATCTTCGATCCACTGGCTTCAAGTTGTTGCAAGCCAGGCATGTCTTTTCCGTGAAGCACGCCAGGATCGGAATAGTTGCCCTGCTGAAATCGTTCAGCCTCGTGCTGGAGGTGTTGCTGAATGAGCGGCACCTGTACCTTGGAAGAGATGTCCCGGATCACGACACGCTGGACGCCGTCTTCCTCGGTCATGCGAAAGATGTGGAGGGTCTTGGAGATGTCGAACGCCATCACCGTATGAGCCGAACTGTGCACATGCTCCTGGGGCGTCTGCGCGTGGCCGAAGCACATCCAGAAGACGACGCACGCTCCCGCTGCGACAAGAGCGACTCGAGTGCTGACGCGTGGACCCATGTTGTTCTCCGGCGCTGTAGTCGAGAGAATAACCGAGTTGCCGCGCGAGGACCGCTCCCATGCGAAGCGGTCCTCTTTTGGTCACTTCGTGTTCAGCATCCCGTTAGTTGCCGGTCGCGGCTACCGGAGCGCCAGTTGCTCGCACGCTTCGCAGCACCAGGTTGTCGATCGCTACGCCGCAGACGGGCCCGCCGCCGACATCCAAGCAGATCCCACTGCCGTCCTGCGTGTATTCGAAGCGCAGTTGCGAGACCGTGCCAGCCATGCCCGGCAGCCGCATGTGGACGTGTTGCACGCCTTGCGAGTCACCCGCCCAGACGGACATGTCCTGCAGGTACGCAGGGTCGTTGTTCCGAGGCAGGTGCTTCGGGAAGTGCTTGAAGCCGTTCGTCGTGATCTTGTCCGCGAAGGCCTCGACGAGCACGGACCGCGGGGTGAACCCTGGCGTCGCGTCGAAGATGCGCAGCGTAAGCCCATCGAACGCCTGAACCCGGAAGTTTGGATCGTCCTCAGTGTCGTAGCAGACATCGAAGTCGAGCGTCACGTAGTCCGCGTCCGCAGGTACCGCGAAGTTCGGGCTGAACAGCCGCTCCCACCGCGTCGGATCGCCGGCGCCGTTGTCGTTCGCGTTCTGGTGGAACGCAGCGTTGCTGCTGCCGCAGAACGTGTTGCTCGTGACCCATGGCACGATGTTCGCGCCACCGCCGTGCGAGCTCGTCCAGCCGGCGGGCAGCGTGCCCGGAGCAACTGCGTCGAAGTTCTCGCTGAGCACCGTGGTCGCAGCCGGCGTACCGGTGAAGAGCGTATGCCGCAATGTGGCCGAGTCGATTCCGCCACCGAAGCTTCCCAGCACTTGCAGCCTCAGCTCGATCGGCGTTCCGGGATCAAAGCCCGCTGCCAGTCGCAGCTGGTAGGACAGCACGCTTGCTTGCGACTCGCCCGGCGAAATGTTTGCGTACACGCCGAGCGGCTGACGCACTTGCACTCCGGCAGTGTCCGACACCAGCAGTGCGATCACGCCTCGCGCAGTCGAGTCGTTCAGCGGATTGACGGTGTAGTTCTCCAGCGAGAAGTTCACGCGAACCGTTTCACCAGGATCTACGAAGCCGTTGTTGTTGCCGCTGCTGTCGCTGACTGACACAGCATTGACGTCGATGCTGAGTGGCAGCGAGTTAAGGTCCAGCTTCGAATGCTCGGCATGCCGCTTGAACTCGACGTCCGGCACGGTCAACTGCGTGCTTGTCGGCTGGCCGTCAACGAAACCGCCCGGCGGCCGGTTTGCAACCGCATACGCGGCGAAGAGATCGCCACGCTGAGCAACTGCCTGGTTGTAATCGCCGAGATTCGGTTGTCCCGTGTCGTTGCCATGCCCTGCATGGAAGGGACGTTTGGTGAGCGGCACGGGAGCCGACCAGTGCCGGCCGCCGTCGTCGGAGAAAAGGTAGCTCACCTCTGTCAGATCCCCGCTCGTGTCGATTCCCTGGTCGTAGTAGAAGACGTGGACGCGGCCGGTCGACGAGTCGACAGTCACCCACGGGAACCACTGTGGCCGGTCCTCGCCCGGCGCCGCATTCAGCTCGAGCGGTCCCGAGAAAGTCAGGCCCTTGTCGGTACTGCGCTGGAACACGATATCGGCGCCGTCGCCGCTGTTGTTGTTGGCGTAGACGAGATAGATCCAGCCACGCCGCGGCCCACGTGAATTGTCTACTGCCAGCGACGGCGAAGTGTTCACGCGATCGTTGCCGAGCACCTGATCCATCGTAAAGAACTCGTTGCTGGTGTTGATCGGCGCCTGCCAGGTCGCGCCGTTGTTGAGCGAGCGCGCGAATCCGATTGTATTGCCGAGACCGCCGAACGTGCCCGGGAACGGGAAGCGACGCCATGCGACGTACGCATTGTTATTGCCTGCGGCGAAGCGCGGGATCGATGACTGCCCGTCAGCATCGGTCGCGGCAACGATCGCCCCCGCGGACCACGTCGGCGGCGATCCGGCCTTTGCGTTGTCCGAGAACGCAGTGCGAATCTCGACGCCACCGGGCGCTTCCGGCGTGAAGTTCGACCAGCTGATGATCAGCCGACCCGTATCAGGATCGACGTCCATGAACTCCTTGTCAGCCGCGTCGGCCGGCTCATCTTCTTCGACGATGCCGTTCGGATTGGTCGCGGCGGTGATCTCAAAAGGCCCCTGCCACGTTTTGCCGCAATCCGTTGAGCGGTGCAGACTCATCGTCTGCACGGCGGTCGTATCGCTGAACTTCTTGACCATGATCGAGGAGTACACGAACGTGCACTGGCCCAGATACTTCACTTCCGGGTCGCCGAAAACCTGTGGCAGCCGAGTCGCGCCGATCACGTCGTTGCCGGGCGTAGGCAAGCGGCCGCCGTCGATGAACGTGCGTCCGCCATCTTCCGAATACAGCACGCCCGATAGCGAGATCGGATTCTCGCTGAAGCCACGCGTGTCGTTGTAGCCGATGACAACGTGCTGTCCGCTTGCATCGACTGCTATCGAGACTTCGGCCTGACCACCGGGGGCTTCCTCTGCGTCGCCTTCTTCTTCGCCCCCGCAATCCGGCTCGTTGACGCAATCATCTTCGTCGGCTTCGGTGGCGTTCGCGGCCGCTCGCGCGGCAGGACCTGCGCTTTGCCGGGCGATCCGGTCGACGGTCGCGGTGGCACGCTTGCCCATCGCGGACATCTTGTCGTCGCGATCCAGATGTTTCTGTGACTGAGCGAACCCCATTGGCGCGCAGAGCAGCAGCGCCGCGCATGCAACGCTCGTGGCGATTGCAGCGCTGAAAGACTTAGGCGACTTCATACAACGAGCCTCCTGCCAGGCGATCGAATGCGCTCGAAGCAGCGACGTCGGCAGCATCGGGCGCAGCGATGCAAGTTAGTGTTGATTCATTTGCCGGACGCAGCCGTCCGAGGAGGCCGATCTTACGCCGCGTTGGCCGTGATTAAAGTCAGCGTGCAGGTAATTTCCGAATAGCCTTCGTCTTGTAAATTCGCCACGGTAGGCGACGCGCCAACCTAGCAAGTGCACCGAAGCGTTCGTAAGGCTTACTCCGAGGTGACAGTTTGGTGCGAAAGCATTCTGCGCGCCGCGTCTCACTCGTGTCCGAGCGGTGCCTTGCGATGTCGAGTCGGTTCTTTGCAGTCCACTCAACAAACTGTCTAGGACGCCGACTCACGCTGTGTCCCAGCCATTTCGTGCATTCGGGGACTGCAGCCGCTGTTCACTTCCACGGTGATATGGGCCAATTCTTCATGGATCCGCAATTGCCTCTTAAAGAGCTCCGGATCCTCTTGGCCCTCAGTCACCAAGGCGACGATACAGGCATACTTGCCCTTGCCCACCCGCCAAACGTGCAGATCGCAGATGACCGCTGTGATCGGACTCGCGGCGATTACTTCCCTGATCTCAGCGACTACCGGTGAGTTCATCTCGGCATCCAGCAGTGCGCGCCCCGCATCCCGTATTAGCCGATACGCCCAAACCGAGACGAGCCCGGCGCCCACAACACCCATTACCGGATCGAGCCAGCTCGCGCCCCACAGCTTTCCTCCGGTGAGTGCGAGGATTGCAAGCACTGAAGTTGCGGCATCCGCAACCACGTGGATATACGCCGAACGCAGATTCAAGTCGTGGTGATGAGAATGGCCATGTTCGTGATGAGGATCCTGACCAGGAGAATGAGCGTGCCCGTCCTTCAGAAGCCAGGCACACGCGAGATTGACGACTAAGCCGACGGCAGCGATCGCGATGGCCTGGTCGTAGTGAATCGGCGTCGGAGCCATCAAGCGCTCGACGGATTGGTACAGCATGAGCGCGGCTACCAGCATCAGCAGAATTGCGCTCGTGTAGCCGCCGAGCACCTCGATCTTCCAGGTGCCGAAAGCAAACCGAGTGTCGTGCTTGAATCGGCGGGCCGCGCCGTAGGCGAGGACCGATAGTCCCAATGCGAGCGCATGCGAGCTCATGTGCCAGCCGTCTGCCAGCAGTGCCATCGAGTTGAAGAGCCACCCGCCGGTGATCTCAACGACCATCATCACTGCTGTGAGAATGACAGCCCACAACGTCTTACGTTCAGCGAGCGGATTGCCCTCATCGAATACGTGAGAGTGTGCCCAGTCAGCGGCGGAAGGCCTCGCAGTCATAAAACGATCTCGTACAGCGGCTGATAGATATACTACACCCCAGTATACGAGGACCATCCAGCCATGGCACACACAACGCGCGAAAAGAAGCCGCTCTTGGCTCGAGTGCGCCGAATCAAGGGGCAAGCTCAAGCTTTGGAACGGGCATTGGAGCAGGAAGCCGAGTGTGCCGCGATCCTTCAGCAACTCGCGGCAATTCGCGGGGCAGTGAGCGGATTGATGGCCCAGATCCTGGAGGGTCATCTTCGAGAGCACGTGGACAGGACGACTCGCGCGCCCCGCTCCGATATGGAGCAGGTCATCGCCGTCTTGCGCTCCTACCTCAAGTAGAGCCGGCACCCATGCGAGGCGCGTGCGCCATCTCGGGTGCTCTATGTGCAGCTTTCCTGCGCAAGAATTCCGGGTACACTGCGTGCTGCCATGCGTTTGCAGCACCCGGTCCTCTGCTGGTTGGTCAGCCTCAGCTTCGTGCTGATGCCCTACAGCACGCTGCATGCGCACGTTGCGGATCATCAGCATACGCACGTGCACGGCGGCCATCTGCACGACTTCGACTCCCGCCATAATTCCGAATCGGTTGACCAGGTCGTAAAGATCAGCGTGGCAGCGACGAGCACGAGTCCGGCGGCTTTGGGCTGGACGGATTGGCTGCCTGTCATTTCTGTCGTCGTTCTGCTCGCGCTGAGTTTGCCGTTCGTGACACGGATTCTACGTCCGCCATCACGAGCGTCCGAACCAATTCCACGTCGGCCTCATCGTCAGCCGCCCTTGCGCGGCCCTCCCGTCTTCATCCACGCAATCTGAGATTGCCGCGGCGATTCGCCGCGCCTGTTGGATCGCGCTCATTGAGCGCGTGGATGGAGCGTCTCGATGGTGTCCTTCCTGTTGCGAACTGCCCGCGCATGTCTGCTTGCACTGTTGTGCTGCGCTGCCTTGTCGCATCCCGCTCATGCCGATACCCCGTTAACTCTGCAGCAAGCGGTCGAGCGCGCGCTGGAAGGCAATCTCGATCTAGCCGCGTTCGACTACGAAATGCAGGCGCAGCAAGGCGTACTCCAGCAGAGCCGCGCTCGTCCGAGTCCGGAAGTAGGTCTCCTTGTCGAGAACGCGTTCGGAAGCGGACGCAGGAGCGATTTCGATGCAGCCGAGACGACACTGAGTCTCGGCTTCGCCATCGACCGCGGCGCGCGCCAGCGTCGCATAGACGTTGCGGCCGCCGGCAGCGAGCAGCTCGCAGTCGAAAAGCGCATTCAACGTCTCGACGTCGCAGCGGAAGCGGCGCGACGATTTGTCACAGTGCTCGAACGTCAGCAGGCGCTCGACGATGCTCGCAACGCTACGCAGCTCGTCGAGGAGACAGTCAAAGCCGTGCAGGTGCGTGTGCGTGCTGCGAGAGTGCCTGCTGCGGAGGAGGCGAGAGCGTCCGCTCAGTTTGCGCGAGCTCGCCTGGATGAAGAGCACGCCGAGCACCAACTTGCGTCCGCACGAGTGCGGCTCGCGGCGCTCTGGGGCGCGGCACAAGCCGACTTCGGCGAGGCTCAAGGCGTGCTGCTGTCGCCGCCAGCGCTAGAGCCGTTCGAGACAGTACACAACCGCATCACCAGCAACACTGATTTCGAGCGTCTCGTCTCGGAAAAGCGAATCAGGGAAGCGGAGCTGCGACTCGCGCAGATGCGAGCGAAGCCACCGTGGCACATCACCACGGGAGTTCGTCGGTTCGAGGACGAGGGAGACTACGCGCTCGTGGTCGGCATCACCGTGCCGTTGCCATCTCGTGACTCTACGAAAGGGGCAATCGCCGAAGCTCGTGCGCGATCCTCGCAGGTCGGTGCGCGGACGCAGGCTCAGCGTGCACGCCTGGAAGCGGAGCTATTCGCGCTGTACCAGGAGTTGAACCATTCCTACAAGGAGGTCGGGACCCTGCAACAGGACGTTTTGCCGCGGATGGAGTCGGCGCTCGAGCAGTCCCGCTATGCCTACGAGCGCGGGCGATACGGCTACATCGAATGGGTCACGGCGCAGCGCGAGCTGCTCGACGTGCGCCGCGCACTGCTTGAAGCCTCCGCACATCTACACCAGTTTCGCATCGAAATCGAGCGATTGACCGGCACCGCGCTCGGCGTGGAACCGCGCAAGTGAGATCGTCCATGAGAAATTACGCACTGCTGATTCTTGCCCTGACCTTGAGCGCCTGTGGCGGACCTATCGACGAATCTGCCGAAGGTCACGGGAGCGATCCTGCCGCGGTCGTCGTCAAGGGTCCGCACAACGGCAGGCTGCTCGCGGATGGCCCGTTTGCAATCGAGCTGGCCATCTTCGAGACGGGTATACCTCCGGAGTTTCATGCATGGCCGACGCTCGACGGCAAACCGGTGCCGCTCGATCAAGTGGAT
This sequence comes from Steroidobacteraceae bacterium, assembly GCA_035277305.1. Taxonomy (GTDB): domain Bacteria; phylum Pseudomonadota; class Gammaproteobacteria; order Steroidobacterales; family Steroidobacteraceae; genus Steroidobacter. The sequence continues at coordinate 23,748 of DATEKT010000162.1, forward strand.
CTGACCGTGCAATTGACCCGGCTGAACAAGAGCGAAGAGTTCAGGTTTGCGCCGCAAGCGGACTACCTGCGCGCCGACCATGTCGTGCGCGAGCCGCACTCGTTCATCGTGAAAGTCGCCGCCGCCCACGCGGGCAAGACTCACGAGTGGAGCTACGAGAGCTTCGAGGGGCGCACGACGATTGCGTCAGATATCGCGGAAGCCGCTGGCGTCAAGACTGAGGCCGCCGGCAGCGCGCAGCTCGTTCAGACGTTGACGCTCTACGGGCGCATCGTGCCGGATCCGGCACACGAACGTCAGGTCAGCGCACGCTACCCCGGCTCGATCCATGCCGTCAGCAAGAAGCTCGGAGACCGCGTCGCCGCCGGCGAGACACTTGCGCGGATCGAGAGCAACGAGAGCCTGCAGATCTACACCGTTACCGCTCCGATCAGCGGAATCGTGACGGCGCGCAGCGCCAACCCAGGGGAGCAGTCCGGTGATCGTGCGTTATTCACGATCATGGATCCTTCATCCGTCTGGGCCGAGCTCTCGGTATTTCCACGCGATCGCGCGAAGGTGCGGCCGGGTGCCGCCGTTCGCGTGAAGTCAGCCGATTCCGATGTCGTGGTGGAAGGCAAGGTCGATCGCGTTGACGTGCTCGCCGGCGCTAACCAGGCCGTGACCGCGCGCGTGACGCTCAAGAATCCGAACAACGAATTTGTAAGTGGCGGATTCGTGACCGCGGAGGTGGCTGTGGCAGAGCGCACCGTGCCGTTGGCGGTCAAGACCAGCGGCCTCCAGCCATTCCGCGATTTCACAGTCGTCTACGAACAAGTGGGCGACACCTATGAGGTCCGAATGTTGGAGCTCGGTGAGCAACACGGCGAATGGGTTGAGATTCTGGGCGGCCTCGATCCCGGCGCACGCTACGTGACCGAGAACAGTTACGTCATCAAGGCGGATGTCGAAAAGTCCGGCGCCTCGCACGACCATTAGGAGAGCGACCGTGATCGAACGAATTCTGAATGCCGCGATTGCCCGCCGCGGACTGGTGATGCTGGCGACGCTTCTGGTAGCAGCGCTGGGCGTATGGAGCTTCACACGCCTGCCGATTGATGCCGTGCCCGACATCACGAACGTGCAAGTTATCGTGAACGTCGAGGCACCTGGCTACACACCGCTCGAAGCTGAGCAACGCATCACCGTGCCACTAGAGACTGCAATGGCCGGTTTGCCGCGGCTGTCGTATACCCGCTCGCTCTCGCGTTATGGCCTCGCACAGGCAACCGTAGTTTTTGAAGACGGAACGGACATCTACTTCGCCCGGCAGCTGGTTGCGGAGCGCCTGTTGGCTTTGCGCGGGGCACTGCCGGAAGGGCGGGAGCCGAAGCTGGGTCCCATCGCGACTGGCCTCGGTGAGGTCTTCATGTTCACGGTCGACGCCGAGCCGGGCGCGAGAAACGCCGATGGCTCACTGGTGACGCCGACGGACCTGCGTTCCGTTCATGACTGGATCATTCGCCCCCAGCTGCTGCGGGTATCAGGCGTTGTCGAGGTCAATCCGATCGGAGGCTACAAGAAAGAAATCCTGATCGCGCCGGATCCCGCGAAGCTGCTGGCGTACCAAGTGTCGCATCGGGACCTGCTCGAAGCTGTCGAAGCGAACAACGCAAATCGTGGCGCAGGCTATATCGAGCACAACGGTGCGCAGTGGCTCATGCGTGTACCCGGCCAAGCCCAACACATGGACGAACTCGGCGACATCGTCATTCGCCAGGTCGAAGGTGTGCCATTGCGTCTGCGCGATGTGGCTACGGTGAGTGTCGGCGCGGAATTGCGCACCGGCGCGGCGACTCAAAACGGTCGCGAAGTCGTCATGAGCACGGTGTTCATGCTCATCGGTGAAAACAGCCGCGAGGTTGCGCGCGGTGTCGCAGCGCGCCTGGAAGAGATCAAGCCGTCGCTACCTGCAGGCGTCACGGTGACCGCGGTCTACGATCGCACGAGCCTCGTCGAGCAGACTGTCGCAACCGTCGAGAAGAATCTGCTCGAAGGTGCGTTGCTCGTCGTCGTGGTGCTGTTCATCCTGCTCGGCAACATTCGCGCAGCATTGCTTACGGCAGCAGTCATCCCCGTCGCGATGCTCATGACCGTGACCGGGATGGTCCAGACCGGCGTGACGGCGAACCTCATGAGCCTCGGTGCGCTCGACTTCGGACTCATCATCGACGGCGCCGTAATCATCGTCGAGAACTGCCTGCGCAGGCTGTCGCAGGCTGCGCCCGAGGGCCGGCAGCTGCCACTCGCTGAGCGATTGGTTCTCGTCACGCAGGCAACGCGTGAGGTGATGCGACCCGCCCTGTTCGGCGTATTCATCATCACGGCCGTGTACGTGCCGATCCTCGCGTTGACCGGTGTCGAGGGCAAGATGTTTCACCCGATGGCGATCACCGTGATCATCGCCCTATTGAGTGCAATGGTCCTGTCGTTGACATTCGTACCGGCGGGTGTGGCGTTCCTGTTCCGCAATCCGCTACCTGAGAAGCACAACATCGTCATGGAGAAGGCGCACGCATGGTATGAGCCGGTCCTCGCCTTTGCCCTGCGGCAGCGCTGGGCGATGGTGATCGGTGCGGCTGTCTTGACACTCGCTTGCGGGCTGCTTGCAACTCGGATGGGATCGGAGTTCATTCCGAATCTGGATGAAGGCGACATCGCGATGCACGCCTTGCGCATTCCCGGCACGTCACTCGGCCAGGCGATCCGCCAACAACAGCAGCTGGAGGCGAAGGTCAAGGAGCTGCCAGAAGTCGAGAGAGTGTTCGCGAAGATCGGTACGGCGGAGGTGGCCACTGAAGCTGCACCGCCCAGCGTCGCCGACAATTTCATCATCCTGAAGCCTCGCGATCAGTGGCCGGACTCCCGCAAGCCGAAGGCACAGTTCGTTGCCGAGCTCGAGCAGAAGGTCTCGCCTGTGCCGGGAAACCGTTACGAGTTCCTGCAGCCGATCCAGATGCGCTTCAACGAGCTGATCGCTGGGGTGCGAGCCGAACTCGCGATCAAGGTTTTCGGTGACGACTTTGACACGCTCGTCGGTCTTGGCCGCGATATCGGGCGCGCGGTGGCGAGTGTCGATGGATCCGCAGACGTGGCGGTCGAGCAGGCGACAGGCTTGCCGGTGATGACTGTGATGCCCAAGCGGGAAGCGTTGGCGCGGCTCGGGCTGAACGTCAGTGAAGTTCAGGATCTGGTCGCGACGGCGCTTGGCGGATCAGTTGCGGGTCAATTCTACGAAGGAGACCGCCGAGCAGACATCGTTGTGAGATTGCCGGAGGCGATGCGTACGAATACAGAGCTGCTCACCAGCTTGCCGGTGCCTATCGCCAACGGAGGCTATGTGCCGCTGGGGGAGATCGCCGAGCTGGAGCTGACGACAGGCCTGAATCAAATCAACCGCGAGAATGGGAAGCGACGTGTCGTGGTCACTGCGAACGTGCGCGGCCGTGACCTCGGATCGTTCGTGCAGGAAGTGCGTCGGACGATTTCGGAGCAAATCGATCTCCCCGCTGGTTACTGGCTGGAATACGGCGGAACCTTTCAGCAGCTCGAATCTGCCGCACAGCGTCTGTCGATCGTCGTGCCCGGAACCCTGCTGATCATCGCTGTGTTGCTGTTCATGGCGCTCAGTTCCGCGCGAGATGCAGCCGTGATCTTTTCAGGCATTCCGCTGGCTCTTACGGGCGGTGTGATCGCCCTCTGGATGAGAGGGATACCGCTGTCGATTTCCGCGGCAGTGGGTTTCATTGCCTTGTCGGGGGTTGCTGTGCTCAACGGCTTGGTGATGGTGAGCTTCATTCGGGACCTGCGAGCGCAAGGCGTTGAGCTGATGGATGCCATCACGCAAGGTGCGTTGACGCGCCTGCGCCCCGTGCTCATGACGGCGCTGGTGGCCTCGCTTGGCTTTGTTCCGATGGCGTTCAATACCGGTATCGGCAGCGAAGTGCAGCGACCGCTTGCGACCGTGGTCATCGGCGGTATCGTTTCGTCGACGCTTCTGACGCTGGTCGTGCTGCCGGCGTTGTACTGGCTCGTGCATGCGCGCGAGCGGCGCGCCTATGCACTCAATCCGGTTTGAACTACGCTCCAAGCGCGTCCGATAGCAGGGGCGTACTTTACAGCCGCAGCAGCAGTCCGTAGCCTATGCCGTCGCCTGACCTCATTCGTTGCTGCTCATGCGCCTGATGCACCTGGCCCGAAGACCGCCTCAGTGGTTGCGAGTTGCTCTCGCAGCACTGCTGCTGGCGTTCGCGGTCAACTCTATCGCGCATGTAACTCATCGACACGACGCGGCGCCTTCCTCGGCGACGCATAGTCTTGCCTGCGGATACTGTCTCTCGTTCAACGGCCTGGCCGACGCACCTCGGCACGATCATGCGCCGCTGGCCGTCGCGCATGACATTTTTTACGTCGCTGCGGATTTCGAGGCCTCGTTTAAGCCACGCCCAGCGACATCTGCTCGCCCACGCGCTCCGCCCGTTCTCTGAAGTTAGTTCGTGCTGCCCTCGCCATTGCGGGTGAGGGTTTCCTCGTTGCGGTCTTTGCTGTGACGAATTCGAACCATCAGCTTCAGGGATCACTGTATGTGCCAGTCCTATTCTCTGCGCATCGCCGTTGCGGCGATGCTCGTCAGTCATGCCGCCCTCGGTCAGGAGTCCAAGACGGAAGAGGTTGTCGTCACCTCGACAGCCTTGCATGAGAACCCGCTCGAGGTGGCTCAGCCGACAGAGGTTGTCGCTGGCGATGAACTGCGACGACAGATCGCCAGCAGCATCGGCGAGACGCTCGCCAAGGAACTTGGTGTCAGCTCGACGTACTTCGGGCCGACGGCAAGTCGCCCCGTCATTCGTGGCTTAGGCGGCAATCGCGTGCAGATGCTGCAGGATGGGCTCGAGGCGCTGGATGTGTCGAGCCTCAGTCCGGATCATGCGGTCACGTTGGAGTCGGTGGTCTCGCAGCAGGTCGAGATCATCAAAGGGCCGGCCGCGCTGCTCTATGGCAGCGGAGCGGCAGGCGGTCTCGTCAACGTCGTCACGAATCGGGTGCCAATGAAGGCAGCGGATGAACCGATTTCAGGCGCGGTCGAGTTGCGAGGCGATACCGCGGCTGACGAGCGCACCGGCGCGCTCAGCTTGGATGGCGGCAGCGGAGTGTTGGCGTTCCACGCCGACTACTTCGATCGCGAGACCGACGACGTTGCGATTCCGGACTTCGTGCAATCGGACGTATTGCGGCGAGCGCTCATCGCAGCGGGCGAGGAGCCGGATGGGATCCGCGGTCACCTTCCAAACAGCGCAAGCGACACCAAGGGCGGAGCGGTAGGTGCATCGCTGATCGGCGACGCGGCCCGCGGCGGGCTGTCATGGAGCCGCTACGAGTCGACGTATGGAATCGTCGGCGAGGAAGAAGCTTTCATCGACATGAAGCAGGATCGTTACGATGCCAAGGCCGAGCTCGATTTCGACGGGCCGATCGAGATGCTGCACTTCAATGGCAGCTACAACGATTATACGCACACCGAATTCGAAGGACCGGGCGAGCCCGGGACGGTGTTCAATCAAGATGCATACGAGCTGCGCCTGACGGCCGATCACAAGTTTGGCGACGGCTGGCGCGGAACGTTTGGTGCGCAGTACGTCGATATCGATTTCGAAGCGCTCGGCGACGAGGCCTTCGTGCCACGCTCCAAGACCAAGTCAACCAGCCTGTTCGCGTTTGAGGAGCGCCATTTCGACCGCTGGACGATCGAGCTCGGCGCGCGCGCCGAGCAGCAGAAGATCGATCCGGATCCGGCCACTGAGCTGCCGGACTTCGATGAAACGGCGATCAGCTTGTCTGCTGGCACGGTGTGGAAGTTTGCCGAAGATCGCGCGTTTGCGGTCAACGTGACGCGCACCCAGCGCAATCCGCAGGCGGCTGAGCTGTATGCCAATGGGCCGCACATTGCCGATCAGCGCTTCATCATCGGCGATCCCGCTCTCGACCAGGAAACGGCGATAACGGCTGACGTCTCACTGCGGCGTAGCGGCGAGGGGATCCAGTGGACGCTCAACGCATACTACAACGACTACAGTGACTACATCTTCGAGAGTCCAACCGGCGACATCGAGGACGATCTGCCGGTGTTCCTTGTGAGCCAGGGCGGCGCGAAGCTACGCGGCTTCGAAGCCGAAGTCACGTTCCCGCTGCTACAGCAGGGCGAGCAGCATCTCGAGCTGCGACTCGCTTCGGACTATGTACGAGGAGAGCTGGACAGCGGCCACGATCTCCCGCAGATGCCGCCGCTGCGCTTCGGGGCAGGGCTGCACTACGATCTTGATCAGTTCCATGTCGGTCTGCAGGGGTACTACTACGACAAGCAGGACAAGGTCGCCGAGAACGAGCTGCCGACCGACAGCTTCACGCTCGTGGATGCCGATGCCAGCTATCGATGGCCAGTGGGATCGACGAGCGTCCTGTTGTTCCTGCGAGCCAGCAACTTGCTCGATGAGGATGCGCGTCAGCATGCATCGGCACTGAAGGACATCGCACCCTTGCCGGGAAGATCATTTCATCTGGGCGCGAGAGCCGAGTTCTGAGCGAACGTGGATCAGATCGGAGCAGACACGCCCACTCCATGGGCTCGCCGTGTTGCGCGAGTTGCGCGCGCGCACGCGAAGCGCATGGCATCGTAAGGCAGGCCCGGTATACACAGCGTGGGCTGATCAACTGTCCTGCCAGCGCCGCATGGGTAAGAGTTTCAAACGATCAACGCCGACAATGCGTCGAGCCGTGTTTGTATCCATGCGCGCGGGCACGATTGACGAGGCAGAAATTGCTCCGGTAATGATGCGGGGAAGGAGAGGGGCATCACTCACGATTCTCATGGAGCTATCACAATGGAAGCGAAATTCTCGAAATGCGCAGGGGCCGCACTCAGCGCCGCGATTGCCATGACACTCCTGGCGGGTTCGGCCAGCGCAGATCACTCATGGTCCACCTATCATTGGGCGAGAGCGAGCAATCCCCTCACGCTGCGTTTGGGAGACAACCTTTCGAGTGCGTGGGATTCATATCTGCAGACGACGTCATCCGACTGGAGCGTCTCGAACGTACTAGACACGACTGTCGTGGCAGGCACCTCATCGCAGCGGCGATGTCGTGCGGCCAGCGGCAGAGTCGAGGTCTGCAACGCAGCCTACGGGAACAACGGGTGGCTAGGCATTGCTTCGATCTCCGTAATCGGCTCCCACATCACGTCCGGCTCGGTGCGAGTTAACGACACGTACTTCAATACGGCGCAATACAACACGACTGCGTGGCGCAATCTCGTGATGTGCCAGGAGGTCGGACACATCTTCGGGCTCGATCACCAGGACGAGAACTTCAGCAACCCAAACCTCGGCACGTGCATGGACTACACGAACTCGCCGTCATCGAACCAGCATCCGAACCCACATGACTACGAGCAGCTGCAGATCATCTATGCGCACAGCGATGGTGGCGCCGCCTTGTCTGCTGTCGATACTTCGGAAGCCCCGCCTGCGATGAAGGAGCTGGCACTGGACGGGCCGGGCCAGTGGGGCCGGGTTGTCGCGCGCTACGCTGACGGGCGGCCGCGCTTATACGAGCTGGATTTCGGCCGCGGATACAAGATCATCACGCACGTGTTCTGGGTGCCGGATGGCAAGCGGCGCTGATCACGAGCGAGCCACTCGATAGGAGTGAAGAGGCTTGCCGCTGTCCGCGGTCCTCGCGGCCCGGGCAGCGGCCTCCTCGAATTCTTGACGCCGCGGCGCCGTGGTCGATCAAGTAACGCTCACCACAACTGCAGCGTCCCATCGACGGCTTCCCGCCAGACAGAGCCGATTTTCGAGAAGGATTCTTGTGCGACCGTCTGGATCCTCGGCGAGAGCGCAGCGAGTTGCTTCGCATCGCGGAGCTGCACTCTGACTTCAAAGAGTTGCGGACAGGCGATTGACTCCCCGATGCGGCTCAGCAGGTAACAGTAGCTTTCCTCGACTTCGGGAACCTCGTTCACGACGGCGTGCGCGATCCGATGCGCCATCACGTTGTAGAGCTTGCCGACGTGGGTCACCGGGTTCTTGCCCGCCGCGGCTTCGAGGCTCATCGGCCGGGACGGCGTGATGAGGCCATTCACCCGATTGCCGCGCCCGACCTGGCCGTCATCGCCGGATTCGGCGGAGAGGCCGGTGACCGTGAGATAGACGCTCTCGGCGGTTTCGCCGTCTGCGGTGTTCACGGAGACTTCGACCGGCTTGTCGGAAACGCCCCGCGCAGCCTCGGTCGCGAGCGAGCAGACACGCGCCTTTTTGTGCCGATACTCGGTCAGATTCGCGACATGGCGGGCCACCAAGGCGCACGCGACGGTCAGCTTCATCTCCTTGCCACATCGAGCGCCCATGACCTTCACGTCTGCACCGATCGCTGGATGCGCGTTTCGAGTCGCGTCCGCGTTGAGCCGTTGCGCAACCGCAAGCACCGTGCGTTCGAGCGTATCGAGCGGTGCGAAGCCAACACCGAATGAGGTGTCGTTGGCGAGTGGCGTTGCGCCGCTGCGAGCGAACAGGCTCGCCAGATCCGAGGACGTCGGTCGAATGTGCGTGACGATGCGCACATCGCGCTCAGGATCGAGCTCCGGCAGGTGCTCGCGAATCCATCCGCGGCAGCTTGCGATCGCAATGTCGTCGACCGGAACATTCACGCCGCCGAAGGTGCGCGTCGCGCGTCCCGCGACATGAATCTCGATCGGCTCGATGAGCTCGCCGCCCCCGAAGGTGGGCCGGGCAGCGCCGCCACAGAGCAGCGCCTTGTCGACATTATGATGCAGGATGACGCCCCAACGCTCGAGATAGAACTGCGACAAGGCGCGGCTGACCGTTTCAGCAAGCGCGTCGCAGATCGTGTCCGGGTGCCCGAGGCCTTTGCGCTCCACAATCTCGAGCGGCAGCGTGCCTGCCGCAGGACCTTCGAGCGGGACGACATCGGGCGTCATAGCGGGGCTGCACGCGACGAACTGCTTTGATGAGTCCCTATGTCACGCCGAGCGCCTGGTCGACGCCTACCCTCATTCTCGCTCGAATCCTTTGTAGGCGTCCCTCGTAACCGAGCCTCGACGATTGTCTCCGCGGCGAGCCAATCATCGAGCTCACAGCCCGGCATGAACCCGCGCCGCTCGGCGAGGAAGTACGCTTCTACAGCGATCAGCAGGCGTCGCGCATCTTCATCGGTGCGTGCCGACGACGCTGCACTCGCTGGTACTTGCTTCCCACCATCGGGTCGCTCCTTGGCGGGCGGGCGTCGTTTCGTGGTCAAGGTGCGGCGATTCATCAGGGGACCTCCTTTGCACGGGTGGACCATTTGACGCGCGAGCGCACTGGCCGCTCGCGCACCAGAACGACTTACTTGGCCAGCGACTTACCGATGTCGCGATGCAGCTGCGCCATCTCGCGGGTCTCCGTAGCGGAGGCTTTGAAGTTTTTGACGAGGTTGTCACAGTGCCGGGCGAGGGAGTCGGTGTTCCCCTTTGGACCGGCACCCAAGCCTTTGCGATACTGCTTGGCCAGCTGCTCGTGATGCTGTGCCTGCTTGTCGAACTCGGCCGCCTCGGCGTCGAGACGTTTTGCCACGGCTTCGTGATCGGCCGCCGTCTGGGCGGTCTCGACCAGATGCAGGATGGTGACATCGTGCTGCATCCGGTGCTCATGCACCGGCATGGTTTGTTCCTTCGGCGGCTCCTTTAGTTGTGCCTGCTCTTGGGCCACGGCGCCGAGCGTGCCGAGGGCAAGTAGAGCCGCGGCTAGGCCAGCGAAGCGGTAGTGATATGTGGTCATGATGTTCTCCCGAGCGTCAGTGCATGAAGGTATGAGCTGATTCATCGCGGCTGCTTACGGCTTCGTCGTATGCGGCGGATACGGCGGCCAGTCTCCGCGAGACATTTCGCGAAACCGTCGCCGGACGGTCGCGCACGCGTACGGACTTCCCACAGGTTCTGGTGACTGCTGCGGAGTCGCGGCAGGATCCACCGGCGCTCCCTCGACGATTTGAGATCCTTTGGAGAGGACTGCGGGGTCCGCTGGTCTATCATGTTCTTATGACTCGCAACGTCTTGATCGTCGAAGACGAGCAGGCGCTCGCCAAGCTCTTGAAGCGTCAGATGGAGGAGCTGTCGTGCACGGTCGAGCTGGCGTTTGCCGGCGATACAGGATTGAGGCTCGCGGAATCGAAGATTTTCGATTTGATCCTGCTCGACATCATGCTGCCAGGCCTGGACGGCCTGGAAGTCTGCCGGCGGCTGCGTACACGGCGCGTGTACACGCCCGTGCTCATGCTCACGGCGCGCGCCTCGGAAGTGGATCGGGTGCTCGGGCTCGAGATGGGCGCCGATGACTATCTCACCAAACCCTTCAGCATGGCGGAGCTCACGGCACGGGTGAAGGCCATCTTCCGTCGCGTCGATGTCCTGTCCGAGCAGGCCCGCGATTCGCAGCAGCCGCTGCGCTTCGGCGAGGCACTGTCGATCGACCCGCGCTCACGCGAGGTGTGCATTCGCGGTCAGCCCGTGCAGCTCACCCACAAGGAGTTCGATCTGCTGCTGCACTTCGCCCGCAATCCGGGCCGCGTCTACACGCGTGCCCAGCTCCTCGATGCCGTCTGGGGTTACAGCCACGAAGGCTACGAGCATGCAGTCAACTGCCACGTCAATCGGCTGCGCGCCAAGATCGAGCGCGATCAAGCGAAGCCGGATCTCCTGCAGACCGTGTGGGGTGTTGGTTACAAGTTCAATGTCGAGGGCGCGTCGGCGTGAAGTGGCGCAACACCCTCTACAGCAAGCTGTTGCTGCTCTTTCTGGGATTCGGGGCGCTGATGACAGTGGCGTTCCTCGTCGTCATGAATGTCTCGCACGAGACGTACCACCTCGAATTCGATCAGGTCGTCAATCGCGATCTCGCCCGCCAGTACGTCGCGCAGAACCTTTTGGTTCGCGAGCCGCCACTGACTGCACACAACTTTGCGGCGTCCTTGCAGCACATCACGGCGATCAATCCGGACGTCGATGTTTATGTGCTCGACGCCCAGGGCCAGATTCTGGCGTCCTCCGCATCTGACGTTCCCGTGGTCGCGACGCGCGTCGATGTGGCACCTGTCACACGATTCCTGTCCGGGACGCCGAGTCTTCCGTTGCTCGGCGATGATCCAACCGGCGAGCGCCGTCGCGGCGTCTTCTCGGCAGCGGCGCTCTCCATTCCCGGCTGCCCCGCCGCATATCTCTACATCGTTCTGCATCGACACGAGCGCGCCGTCGGCGCTCATCAGCTCAAGACGGCGTACGCCATCAACGAGGGCGTTGGCGTGTTGCTCGTCGCGGTCGTGACGGCCGTTGCGGCAAGCCTCTTGTTTCTGCGCGTGTTGACGCGCCGGCTTGGCACCTTGCAGCAGGATATTGAGCAATTTCAGGCAAGCCAGTTTACCGAGTTCCCGGTGCTGGGCGCGCCGGCGGACGTGGCGCAGGGCGACGAGGTCGAGCGCCTGCGGCTGCTGTTCGTGCAACTCGCCGAGCGTATTCGCAGCCAGATGCAGGAGCTGCAGAAGACCGATGAGGCGCGGCGCGAGCTGTTCGCGAACGTTTCGCACGATCTGCGCACGCCGCTCACTACGCTCCACGCGCATCTGGAGACGCTGTCGCTCAAGGACGAGCTGTCGGCGGACGAGCGACGCACGTACCTCGCGATCTCCGTGCGTCAGTCCCGGCGCCTCATCGAGCTGACTGAGCAACTTCTCCAGCTCGCGGAACTCGATGCGCGCCAAGTGCATGTCGCCGCGGAGCCGTTCCAGCTTGCCGAGTTGGCCCACGATGTGGTGGTGAAGTTCGAGCTTACTGCGCGGCGCGCGGGAATCACCGTGAACGTCGTGCACCCGGAGCGAGTGCCGCTCGTTACGGCCGACATCGCGCTCATCGAGCACGTCTTCGAGAATCTGATCGAGAATGCCGTGCGCTACGCACCGTCAGGCAGCTCCGTGACGGTGCGGCTCATTCCGCAACCTCACGTCGTCCGAGCCGAGGTCCATGATTGCGGCCAGGGTATTTCCGCTAGTGAGCGCGACCGTGTCTTCGAGCGCTTCTATCGGGGCGATAAGAGCCGTTCGACGGAGTCCGGCCAGGCAGGCTTGGGACTTGCGATCGTGCGCGGCATCCTCGAGCTGCACGGACGCTCGGTCGATTTCGTGAGCACGCCGACCGAAGGGACGACCTTCTTCTTCGATCTGCCGATCGCGGGCGATTCGGATTCGCAACCCGAATCGCCTGCTGCAATCACACACCGAACGGCCGCTACAGGCTGACGCAACGCACGCAGGCGACGGACACGACCGTGTTGGCGCAGCCCGGCGCGAGCACCCGCAGCACCCGAGAGCCGCTAAGGAATACCCCTTAGCGAGACTAAATTGCGATGCTTCTGAGAAACCTTCCGGGAGCTTAAGCGGCACGATGGTCTCGCGCCAAAAGAACTTTGGCAACGCGCGCAGAAGTGCTTACCGGAGAGAAACGAACATGACACAGTCCGCACCGGCCTATGGCTTGTGGATCCTCGTGATCCTCAACTCGGCCGTCTTCATCATTTTCGCATTCAGCTTCTTCAAGCCGCAGACGAAGCGCGACTGGCGCAGCTTCAGCGCGTTCTCCGCCTTCATCGTCGCGCTCTTTGTCGAGATGTACGGCTTCCCGCTCACGATCTTTCTGTTGTCTGGTTGGCTGCAGACGCGCGCACCGGGTCTCGACTTGCTGTCCCATGACGCCGGACATCTGTGGAGCACGGTCTTCGGCTTGAAGGGCGACCCGCACTTCAATCTGCCGCATCTCTTGAGTTTCGTCCTGCTCGGCGGCGGGTTCTGGCTCCTCGCGGCCGCGTGGCCGGTGCTGTATCGCGCGCAGCATGCCCGGCAGCTCGCGACGCAAGGTGTCTACGCCCGCGTGCGGCATCCGCAATACGTCGGCTTCATTCTCATCATGCTCGGATTCATCGCGCAGTGGCCGACGATCCTGACGCTCGCAATGTTCCCGGTGTTGGTGTTCATGTACGTGCGCCTTGCGATCTTCGAGGAACGACAGGCTGAAGCGGAGTTCGGTCCTGCGTGGCGCGACTACGCCGCGCGCACACCGCGATTCTTTCCGCGCCTGGGCGGGAGCGGGCAGCGGCCGGCGACGCAGGGCCGGACTTGAAAATAGAACGCAGGTGCCAGGTCACAGGTCATGAGCCGCCGTTCCTCTCGCGCTCCCGCCGAACGATTCCTCACGGTGATGGGACTGGCCCGCAGCGCCGGTGTGCCGGATCACGTCGTGCGCTTCTACGCGCGCTCGGGTCTTATCCGGCCCGCGCGTCAGGCGGCGAACGGTTATCGGCAGTTCGTGCCGCTCGATGTGAAGCGTGTGCGGTTCGTGCGAGCGGCGCAGAGCCTGGGATTCACGCTTGCCGAGATTCGAGAGATCCTGCGCCGCAGCCGCCAGGGCAAGACGCCGTGTCCGCTGGTCCGCGACATCTTTGCGCGGCGGCTCGGTGAGAACCAGGAACGACTGGACTATGTCCTTGCGCTGCAGGACCGGATGCAGCGCGCGAGCGCGGCGTGGCAGCACATGCAGGACCGGGTTCCCCATGGAGACGATCTCTGCGTGCTCATCGAAGCGGTCGTCGATGAGGCGCCATCGTCGTCCAGGCCCCCACGGCTGTCGTCGATGGTTCTCTGAGGAGGCGAGCAAATGTTCGTAACGGTGAAAGGCTCCGCTCGCACGCAGGCTGCATTCACGGCCGTCTTGGCCATGATCGCGCTCGGCGCCTGCGGTCACGATCGTGAGCTACCGGCCGACAGTCAGGTTGCCGACGGCATGGCGATTTATCTCGGTGTGATGCCGGCTGAGCTCATCCGGGGCCACTCGACAGCGCTGGGCGATCCCCCGGCGCTGCACGGCGCGGCCCCTGAGGCTGCCGGGTCCCACCACGTTGTGGTGGCACTGTTCGATGCGAAGACCGGCGCGCGGATCACCGACGCGCGCATACGTGCCGACGTCGGCGATCGGTCGTACAACCACGGGCCGGCGAAGCCGCTAGAGCCGATGCAGATCGCGGGCACGACGACCTACGGCAACTTCTTTCCGATGCAAGGCCAGGACGCGTGGCGCATTCACCTCACGATCGAGCGGCCCCACGTCGCACATGTAACCGAAGCCGACTTCCGCTACGAGCACGCCGTCGGTCACTGAACACATCGCTGAACGAGGAGATCACCCCATGCCGCATAACCACGGAACATCGCAATCCAGCAACGGGCTGCAGAAAACCTCACGCTACGTCTTCTTCGGATTCGTTGCGGTGGCAGCCTTCTATCTGCTCACCGAGCACCGCGCGCACGTCATTCCGTTCCTGCCATTTGTGCTGCTCGCAGCCTGTCCGCTGATGCATATCTTCATGCATCGCGGTCACAAACCCGGCACCAGGGACGATGCGGACTCCGATACGGAGCGCTCCCGTCGCCCACCGGCGAGCGGCGGCCATCAGCACTAGCGAACGGCAGGTCGCCCCGATGAAGCATCAAACCGTCACCGTCGATGTCGGCGGGCTGACGCAGATCCTCGACACCACGCTCGTTGCCAAGCAGCTCAGGAAGCTTCCGGGTGTGCATGAGGCGCAGGTCAACTCCGCGTCGGGATCGGCCACGGTGTCGTTCGATCCCGAGCACACCTCGCTCGCGCAGGTCGAAGCACAGATCCGCGAGTGCGGCTATCACTGCGGCGGTGAGGTTCTGCCGGCGCATGTCTGCGTGGCCTCGGACGAGTGGTCCACGCAGGCGCCCGCGCGCGCGGTGTCGCACGAGAAGGGCGCTCATCATCATCCAGGGCACGAGCCGGCAGCCACAACCGGCGAGATGGCGCACGAAATGGGCCACGGCGCGGGCATGGACGCGCATGCGATGGCCCGCGACATGCGCAATCGCTTCTGGGTGTCGCTGGTTTTCGCCTTGCCGATCTTCCTGCTCTCACCGATGGGCGAGAGGGGCGCGTTGCTCACGCCACCACGCGGCCTCGATCTCGATCTGACGTTGTTCGTGCTTGCGAGCGCCGCGATTCTCTATCCCGTCTGGCCCTTTGCCGTCGCCTCCATCCGGGCGCTGCGCCGGGGCGTCGCGAACATGGCCGTGCTCGTGATGCTGAGCGTGGGCACGGGGTATCTATTCAGCATCGGCTCGACCTTCATCTACGGCGGTCCGCAGTTCTACGAAGCCGCTGCCGTCTTGCTCGTCTTTATCCTGCTCGGCCACTGGCTCGAGATGCGTGCGCGGGCTGGGGCGAACGATGCTGTGCGGACGCTACTGGAGCTTGCGCCACCCAAGGCTGTCGTGGTCCGCAACGGCCAGGAGATCGAGATCCCGACGGCCGAGGTACAGGTGGGCGATGAGGTCATCGTGCGACCGGGCGGCAAGATTCCGGTCGACGGCGAGGTGCTCGAAGGCAGCTCGCAGGTCGATGAGTCCATGCTGACCGGCGAATCGATGCCGGTGAAGAAAATCCCCGGCAGTCTCGTCATCGGCGCCACTATTAATAAGAGTGGGGCGTTCCGGTATCGCGCCACCAAGGTTGGCGCCGACACGGCGCTCGCGCAGATCGTCAAGCTCGTGCAGGAGGCGCAGAACTCGAAGGCACCGGCGCAGCTCCTGGCGGACCGCGCCTCGCAATGGCTCGTGTGGGCGGCAGTGGTGATAGGGCTTGCTACGTTCGCTGTCTGGTTCTGGTGGGTAGGCGAGACGCTGCTGTTCGCGCTCACGCTGACCATCACGGTGTTCGTGATTGCCTGTCCGGATGCCCTGGGTCTTGCGACACCGATGGCGATCATGGTCGCAACGGGTCTCGGTGCGAAGCGCGGGATTCTCTTCAAGAATGCAGCGGCGCTCGAGGAGGCGGCGAAGCTCGACGTCGTGGTGTTCGATAAGACCGGCACGCTCACGGTGGGCGAGCCGGAGGTCGTCGAGCTCATCACAACGCCAGGAATGAATGCGAAGGACCTCCTGGCATGGGCGGGCGCGGTCGAGAAGGGCTCCGAGCATCCGCTCGCGCAGGCGATCCTGAAGCGCGCGGCCGGGTTGCCTCTGCCGGACGTGCAGGCGTTCGGCACCGTGCCGGGGCTGGGCGCGCGGGCCGAGGTCGCCGGCGCGACCGTGCTGGTCGGCAACCGGATGTTCATGGGCGTCGAGAAGGTGCGCCTCGAGTCGCTCGACGCGGAGGCGGCACGGCTCCAGGGAAGCGGTCGCACCGTGGTCTACGTGGCTCGCGGGGGCGCGCTCGTGGGACTGCTCGCCATTGCCGATGCGGTGCGGCCGACTTCGGCAGCAGCGATCGCGCGGCTGCGCGCGATGGGCGTCGAGGTTGCAATGCTGACGGGCGACAACCGCGCGACGGCCGAGCGGATCGCCCAGCAGCTGGGCATCAACATCGTGCTTGCCGATGTGCTGCCAGGACAGAAGGCCGAGCAGATGAAGAAGCTCCAGGCTCAGGGCAAGAAAGTCGGCATGGTAGGTGATGGCGTCAACGACGCCCCTGCGCTCACGCAGGCGGATGTCGGGCTCGCGATGGGTGCAGGCACGGACGTCGCCATCGAGAGCGCCGATGTCGTGCTCATGAAGAGCGATCCGCTCGACGTTGTGCGTTCGATCGAGATCTCGCGCGCGGCATTGCGCAAGATGCATCAGAACCTGTTCTGGGCGGTCGGCTACAACGTGATTGCGTTTCCGCTCGCGGCCGGTGTGCTCTATCCCGTGCTGTTGAGCCCGGAGATCGCCGCCCTCGCGATGTCCGGCAGTTCAGTGCTGGTGGCGGCGAATGCACTGCTCCTGAAGCGCATGCGTGTGAGCGGCGGCACCGGAACCCCGCCTGGGGCGGTAGCGGATGAGCCGCATGTCGTGCGCGCTGCACAGGATCGTGCCGCATGAGCGCATCACTCCGTCTCACGTTCCTCGGCGGTGCGGGCACGGTGACGGGTTCGAAGTACCTGCTCGACATCGACTCGCGACACATCCTCATCGATTGCGGGCTATTTCAGGGCCTGAAGCGCCTGCGCGAGCGCAACTGGCAGGCGTTGCCATTCGAGCCGAAAACGCTCGATGCGATTGTGCTCACACATGCCCATCTGGATCACAGCGGCTACTTGCCGGTGCTCGCGCGCGCCGGCTTTAAGGGGCCAGTCTACTGTACGGCGGCCACGGGAAAACTCCTCAAGATCCTGCTGCCGGACAGTGCGCACTTGCAGGAGGAAGAAGCCGCGTTCGTCAATCGCCACCGCCTCTCGAAGCACGTCCCAGCCGTGCCGCTGTACACGCAAGCAGACGCCGAGACGAGCTTGCAGTGGCTGCGCCCGTGCGACTGGTCGCAGCCGATCGCCGTTGCGCCGGGGATCACGGCGTCCTTCTCGCCCGCAGGTCACCTGCTCGGGGCCGCATCGGTCTTGATTGCGTCTGCATCGGGACGCGTGCTGTTCTCGGGCGATGTGGGCCGACCCGATGATCTTCTCATGCGAGCGCCAGCGCCGCGCTCGACGACCGACTGGGTCGTCATCGAGTCGACCTACGGCGATCGCCGCCATGCAGCGAGTGATCCGGAGCAGGAGCTGGCGACGGCAATCAACCGCGCCACCGCGCGCAAGGGCGTCATCGTCGTTCCGGCGTTCGCGGTGGGCCGTGCCCAACTGTTGCTGCATCTCATCGCAAGGCTGAAAGCGCGCCGTGCGATCGAGGATGTGCCCGTGTTCCTCAACAGCCCGATGGCCACCGACGTGACACAGCTCTACCACGAGCATCGCACCGAGCATCGGCTCTCGGAGGAGGAGTGCAAGGTGATGTGCACCGCCGCGCGGTTCGTGAACACCGTCGAGGAGTCGAAGCGGCTCAACGAGCTTGGAGGTCCGATGATCATCATCTCGGCGAGCGGCATGGCGAGCGGTGGGCGAGTCGTCCATCACCTGAAGGCGTTCGCGCCGGATGCTCGCAATATGATTCTGCTGACCGGCTTTCAGGCCGCCGGCACGCGCGGCGCGGCGCTCGCGGGCGGCGCAGAGGAGATCAAGATCCACGGCGAATGGATTCCGGTGCGCGCCGAGGTGGTGCAGCTTCGCAGCACGTCCGGACATGCCGACCGCGAGCAGCTCATTGCGTGGCTGAAAACCGGCCCGTCCGTGCCTGAACGGATTGTCGTGACACATGGCGAGCCCGCGGCTGCGGATGCGCTGCGACAGTACGTCATGCGCGAGATGGCGACGGAGGTCATCGTGCCGGAGCACGGCGAGACGCTCACGCGCGAGGGGAGCACTCATGCATCCCGTTAGCGAGACCGGCGCTGCGATTGCCGCGCCGCGTGGTCTCAAGCTCAAGCGCCTCGGCATCGACACCTACCAGGAAGCGGTCATTTACATGAATCGCGACTGCGCCGTTTGCCGCGCAGAGGGGTTCAATGCACAGTCACGCGTGCAGGTGCGGCTCGGTGATCGCCACATCATCGCGACCCTCAACGTCGTCTCCGCTGCGATGTTGCAGGAGCACGAGGCAGGCCTTTCTGAAAGTGCGTGGCGCGCGCTGCATGCGCAGGACGGCGCGACCATCGAGGTGTCGCATCCCGAGCCGCTCGAATCGCTGAGCGCCCTGCGGGCCAAGGTGTATGGGCGCCGGCTCGAGGCCGATGCCTGGCGCGACATCATCGCCGACGTGGCCGCCGGCCACTACTCGAACCTGCACCT
This sequence comes from Steroidobacteraceae bacterium, assembly GCA_035277305.1. Classification (GTDB taxonomy): domain Bacteria; phylum Pseudomonadota; class Gammaproteobacteria; order Steroidobacterales; family Steroidobacteraceae; genus Steroidobacter. Next base: position 42,557 of record DATEKT010000162.1, read on the forward strand.
AGCGGCGCTCGTCACCGCCTGCGCGGGCGATCGGCTCGATCTCGCCGAGACGATTGCGCTGACACGCGCGATGGTGGACAGCGGCGAGCGCCTCACCTGGCCGACACGCCCGGTCGTCGACAAGCATTGCGTGGGCGGTCTGCCGGGTAACCGTACGACGCCGCTCGTCGTGGCGATCGTCGCTGCAGCGGGACTCACGATTCCCAAGACCTCATCCAGGGCCATCACTTCGCCCGCCGGCACCGCGGACACGATGGAAGTGCTCGCGCCCGTCGACCTGAGCCTGGAGCAGATGCGTCGCGTCGTCGAACGGGAAGGCGGCTGCATCGTCTGGGGCGGCAACGTGCGCATGAGTCCAGCCGACGATCTGCTCATCCGCGTCGAGCGACCGCTCGATTTCGACAGCGAAGGACAGCTCACCGCCTCGGTGCTCTCGAAGAAGATCGCAGCCGGCTCGACGCACATTCTGATCGATCTGCCCGTGGGACCGACGGCGAAGGTGCGCTCGCTCGCGGCGGCGCACGCGCTGAGTGAGCGGCTCGAAGCCGTCGGTGAGGCGACGAATGTTCACGTCGAGGTGCACTTGAGCGATGGCACGCAGCCGGTGGGGCGGGGTATCGGGCCCGCGCTCGAGGCCCGCGATGTGCTCGCGGTGTTGCGCCAGGAGGCCACCGCGCCGCGCGACCTGCGCGAGCGTGCGCTCACGCTCGCAGCGCAGGTGCTGCAGTTTGACCCGCGCATTCGTGCAGGGAGCGGTGCGGCGCGCGCGACAGAGATTCTGGACTCGGGCCTTGCATGGAGGAAGTTCCAGGCGATCTGCGAAGCACAAGGCGGATTGCGTGAGCCGCAACGCGCACCGTTTACCCATGTCGTGACCTCTGCGCGGGCAGGCGTGTGCACGGCGATTGACAACCGCCGCATCGCGCAGGTGGCGAAGCTCGCAGGCGCACCGACCGGCGCCACAGCGGGCGTCGAGCTTCACGTCCGGGTCGGCGCGCGCGCAGAGAAAGACGCACCGCTCTACACGGTGCATGCCGAAAGTCGTGGCGAGCTCGACTACGCGCTCAACTTCGCGGCACGGCATCCGACGCTCGTGCGGGTGGAGGATCAATGAGCTCGATGCTCCTCAGTTTTCCGGGGAACGAGGCGCTCGGCGAGGGGCTGCGCACTGCGCTCGGCACCGAAGCGGTACGCTTCTCGATGCGTCACTTTCCAGACGGTGAGACGTACGTGCGCATCGACAGCCAGGTCGAAGGTCTGACGGTCGCGATCCTCTGTAGCCTGCACGACCCGGACATGCACTTTCTGCCGCTCGTCTTCCTCGCCGACACGCTGCACGAGCTCGGCGCGCGCAGCGTCGGTCTCATCGCGCCCTATCTCGCGTACATGCGACAGGACCGGCGCTTTCAGCCGGGCGAGGCGCTCACATCGACAAGCTTCGCACGGCTCCTGTCAGCGCGGTTCGACTGGCTCATCACCGTCGATCCGCATCTGCATCGGCGCCACTCACTCGGCGAGATCTATACGATTCCCACGGAAGTCGTGCACGCAGCGCCGCTCCTCGCCGAGTGGATTCGCAATCACGTCGCGGCCCCCGTGGTGATCGGTCCGGATGCGGAGAGCGAGCAATGGGTACGCGAAGTCGCCGAAGCCGTGCCGTGTCCGTTCGCCGTGCTCGAGAAGACGCGTCGCGGCGATCGCGAGGTCGAGGTGTCTGCGATTCCCAACCTCGACCAATGGGCGGGTCGGACGCCGGTATTCATCGACGACATCATCTCGTCGGCGCACACCATGATCGAGGCGGTGCGGCAGCTGCGCGAGCGGCACCGAGCGGAAGGCATAGCGCCGATCTGCGTCGGCGTGCACGGTGTGTTCTCGGAGACCGCATACGAGATGCTGCGCCTCGCGGGCCCCGCGCGCATCGTGACCACGAATTCGATTGCCCACCCGACCAATGCCATCGACTTGAGCACGCTACTCGCCGCGCCGGTTCGGCGCCGCCTGTCCGGCGGCAACGATGTGAACGCAATGTCGATAGCGCGGAGATGAGTGATGGAGAACAAACATCAATTCACGCTTTGGTATTACCTCGGCGCGATCATCCTGTTGTTCGCCGTGCAGTCCTACTTCGCGCGGGATCATGTGGGCGTTCTGCCTTACAGCGATTTCAAGACGCTGGTCCAGGCAGGCAAGGTGCACGACGTGACGATCGGCAGCGAGACGATCGTAGGGACCGTAGATCTCACGGGCGTCGAGAACCTGCTACCGGCCGCCACGATCGAGCTGCTGAAGAAGCAGGCGGCAGCGCAGCCGGCCCCGGCCGTGCCAGCGGGACAGGCGAGTGCTCAGAAGCCGGCCGTGACTCAGCATCGCATCGTCGCTCGGCGCGTCGAGGATCCGCAACTCACTGCCATGCTCGACGCTGCAAAGGTCCGTTACACGGCTGCGGCGGAGAACCGATGGTTCTCGACGCTCCTGTCCTGGATCCTGCCCGCGGTCGTCTTTGTCGGAATCTGGAACTTCATGCTGCGGCGGGGCGGCATGGGCGGTCACATGGGCGGCATGATGGAGATCGGGCAGAGCAAGGCCAAGGTCTACGTGCAGTCGCAGACCGGCGTGCGCTTCGCCGATGTCGCCGGCATCGACGAGGCGAAGGAGGAGCTCATGGAGATCGTCGAGTTCCTGCGCAATCCCGATCGGTATCGGCGCCTGGGCGGAAAGATTCCGAAGGGTGTCCTGATCGTCGGCGCACCGGGCACGGGCAAGACGCTGCTCGCGAAAGCGGTAGCGGGCGAGGCCGAAGTGCCGTTCCTGTCGATCAGCGGCTCGGAGTTCGTCGAGATGTTCGTGGGTGTGGGCGCCGCACGCGTGCGCGATCTCTTTGCGCAGGCGGAGAAGAAGGCGCCGTGCATCATCTTCATCGACGAGCTCGATGCACTGGGCAAGGCACGCGGGTTCAGCGGTTTGGCGGGGCATGATGAACGCGAGCAGACCTTGAATCAGCTGCTCGTGCAGATGGACGGCTTCGACACGAAGAACGGCGTCATCATCATGGCGGCGACGAATCGCCCGGAGATCCTCGATCCGGCGCTGCTGCGGCCCGGCCGCTTCGACCGGCATGTCGCGATCGACCGTCCCGACATCAAAGGGCGCGAGGCCATCCTCAAGGTCCACAGCAAGAACGTGACGCTTGCTCCCGATGTCGATCTGGCAACGGTGGCGGCGAAGACAGCGGGCTTCGCGGGCGCTGATCTGGCGAACATCGTGAACGAAGCGGCATTGCGCGCGGCCCGCAGGAACAAGTCCGCCGTCGATATGAAGGACTTCGAGGACGCGATCGATCGCGTCGTGGCCGGCCTCGAGAAGCGCAATCGCGTCATGAACCCGACCGAGAAGGAAACTGTGGCCTATCACGAGGCCGGGCACGCGCTCATTGCAGAATCTCGGCGCTACGCCGATCGCGTGAGCAAGATCTCGATCATCCCGCGCGGCATCGCCGCGCTCGGCTACACGCAGCAACTGCCCACCGAAGATCGCTATCTCCTGAAGCGCAGTGAGTTGCTCGACCGGCTCGATGTGCTGCTCGGCGGCCGTGTTGCCGAAGAGATCGTGTACGGCGACATCTCGACCGGCGCCCAGAACGATCTGCAGCGCGCGACCGACATGGCGCGGCACATGATCACGCAGTACGGCATGAGCGAGCGTCTCGGGCACGTCACCTTCGAGGCGCCGCGCCCGAGCGCTTTCCTCAATGTTCCCGATCTTTCGCAGCGCGCGGCCTACAGCGAGAACACGGCGCGGCTGATCGATGAGGAGGTCGCGAAGCTCGTCGCGGAGGCGCACGAGCGCGTCAAGCGCACGCTCATTGAGAAGCGAGCGACTCTCGATGCGCTCGCAGCCCTGTTGCTGAAGGAGGAAGTGGTGGAGCGCACGACGCTCGATGAGCTCCTGAAGAAATCGGGCAGCGCACCGACTTCGCCCGCGCCAGAATCGCTGCCGCTTGCGGCCGCTTTTGCGGTCGAGCGGTCGGGCTTGGCCATCGATGCGCACCATGGCTGAAAGCATCGGCGTCGCGCGTACGGCGCAAGCGCCTCAGGCATTCAAGGGTGGCGAGCTCGCATTCCTGTACTTGCCGCTCTTCACCGTGGCGCTCGGCTATGGCGCGGTGTTGCCGATCTTGCCGACGCTCCTGCAACGCTTGCACGGCGGCGCGAACGATCCGGCGCTCGCACTGCATGCGGGCCTCCTCACCGGCATCTACATCGGCTCGTTCGTCATCGGCGCGCCCCTATGGGGACGGCTCGTCGATCGCTACGCCCCGCGGCCGGTGCTGTTGATCGGCCTGCTTGGCTACGCCGCGGCAACCGTGTGGTTCGGGTTCGCGGACTCTCTGGCGTCGGCGTATGCGTCGCGTTTCGTGGCAGGGAGTTTCGCGGCGGGGCTGCTGCCCGCTACGGCCGCCTTCGTCGTCGCGCGCTGCCGTCAGGCGGATCGCGCGCGCCATCTCGGCTGGGTGAGCGCAGCGACGGTGCTCGGATTCTTGGTCGGCCCGGCGCTTGCGGGCTTTGTTCACGACATCGCCGGTGAGCCGAGCGCTAGTGGAGCAAGCACGCTGCACCTGACTGCGGTGCCGATCTGGATGACAGGCGTGATTGCCCTGGCCTCTGTCTTCGGTGTGGCCTGGGGCATGGGCGCGCACCCCAGCCGGCATTCGCGGAGTGCTACGGCAGCCACTGCGGCTCCGCGCGGCGCGGCACGTGCGCCGCTTAGCATCCTGCTGCTGAGCTGCCTGGCTGCCTTCGGTCTCGGTGCTTTCGAGGTCGGGTTGTCGCTGCAGAGCCAGCGCACCTGGGCGTGGTCTGCGAGCGATCTCGCGTGGCTCTTCGCCGTCTGCAGTCTCGTGATGCTGGCGATCCAGTTCGCGTTGTTTGCGCCGCTGCGACGTCTCATCAAGCCCGAGCGGCTGGTGATCGGCGGGTTCGTCGTGATGGCCGTGGGGTTTGCGCTGCTCGCAACCAGCTCAGCGTACGCGGTCGTCTTCGCTTTGGTTGCGCTGATTGCCCTCGGCTCGGGCGTCTTGCTGCCGACGCTGAGTGTTGCGACGGCCGATCAGGCCGGCGCCGCCGTGGGTACCGCAATCGGTTATCAGAATGCCGCAGGCAATCTCGGTCAGGCAGCAGGTTCAGCCGCGGCAGGACTTCTCTTCAATGGAGCTCCTGTCGCGCCCTTCGCAGTGGTCGCGGCACTGATGCTGATTGCGGCGATCATCGGCTGGCGGCTCGTACGGCTGCGAGGGCAGTGGCTCGTGCCGAAGGTTGAATCGAGCACAGGCGCTGCATCGAGTGGAGACATGAAACATGGCGGGACGTGAATTGCCGATGCTGAAACGAACCTGGCTGTGGACGCCGATCCTGCTCGGGGCCCTGGCCGCGGGCTCTTACGCGGCGTATCGATGGTTAACACCACCCGCCTTGCCCGAAGGGCTTTTGTACGGCGGCGCGCGCGTCGAGGGCACCGAAGTGACCGTGTCGAGCGAGGTTGCGGCGCGCGTGATCGAGAGCGCGCTCATCGAGGGGGCCACGGTGCGTGCGGGCGAGCTGCTCGTGCGCCTCGATCCGAAGGATATCGAAGCCCAGCGCGATCGAGCGCGGGCGGAGCGGGAAGCCGCCCGGCGCGAGCGCGAACGCCTCGCGCGCGATCTCGCGACCGCCGAGCATCATCTTGCGACGGCGCGCCGGGACGATCGGCGCTATGAAGCGCTGGTGCGTGAGGGCACGATTGCGTTCCAGCAGCGCGAGCAGGCATCGAATGTTCTAGCGGAAGCGCAAGGTCGTGTGGAGGCGCTCAACGTCGCTCTGACCCAGGCGACCGCGCGAATCGAGGCGCTCGACAAGACCGTGCAGCTGGCCGACTCGCAGCTAGCCAAAGCCGTCATCACCGCTCCGCTCTCCGGCTCGGTGCTCGTGAAGTCGATCGAAGTCGGCGAGCTCGCGACGCCGGGGCGCTCGATCGCGACGCTCGTCGATCTCGATCGCATCGAGCTCAAGATCTACATCCCGGAGCAGGATATCGGCAAGCTGCGCCTCGGAAACGACGCGCGTGTGCGCATCGATGCATTTCCCGGTGAGTACATCGCCGCGCGCGTAAGCCGCATTGACAGCCAGGCCCAGTTCACGCCGCGAGACATTCACATGCCCGACGAGCGGGTGCGTCTCGTCTTCGGCGTGACGCTGGCGCTGGATAATCCAGTGGGCCGGCTCAAGCCCGGCATGCCGGCCGATGCGTGGGTGCGATGGAACACGGGGACCGCCTGGCCGGCGGAGCTCGTGATTCCGCAATGAGCGAAGCGAGCGCCTTAGCGCCGGTGGTGAGCGCACGCGAGCTCACGCGAGCCTTTCGCTCGACGCTTGCGCTCGATCGCATCAGTTTCGAGATCGCCCCGGGCGAAATATTTGGCGTCGTCGGTGCGGACGGTAGCGGCAAGACCACGCTCCTGCAGATGCTCGCGGCGATTCTGGACCCGACCGCCGGCGCCTGTCAGGTGCTCGGCTTCGATACTGTCAGACAGGCCAATGAGGTCACGGCACGCATCGGCTACATGTCGCAGGGCTTCACGCTTTATGAGCGCCTCACCGTCGAGGAGAACCTCGCGTTCGCGGCCGGCGTGCGCAGTGTCGACCGGTCGCTGTGGCGCGAGCGACGGGAGCGGCTCCTCAAGATGGCGGGCCTCGAGCCGTTCACGCAGCGCCGCGCCGGACATCTCTCGGGCGGCATGAAGAAGAAGCTCGCGCTGTGCACGAACCTCATCCATGAGCCTCGCGTGTTGTTGCTCGATGAGCCAAGCCTCGGTGTCGATCCGCTGTCGCGACGCGAGCTGTGGGTGCTGCTCGAGGATTTTCGCCGGCAGGGCGCGGCGATCGTGCTGGCGACCTCGTATATGGACGAAGCCGAGCGCTGCGATCGCGTGCTCTTCCTGCACGAGGGACGCGCGCTGGCCCTGGGTTCTCCGGCACAGCTGAAGGCGCAAGTTGCCGGTCGCGTGTTCGAGGTTGCAACGGCTGAGACCGCGGTGCTCGAGGAGCGGTTGGCTGCGGAGCCGGCTGTGCGCGGCTTTGCGCGACTGCCGGACAAGATCCGTTTCCAGCTCGACCGCGCGCTGGCGGATGTGCCGTCGCTCCAAGACCAATTGCACGACGCAAGACCCGCGGTAGTGGAGCTCCAAGACCTGTTTGCCGCGGTGGCGCCGGCCGGAGCGGCCGCGAAAGTCGTCATGATGCCGTGGCGGCGCAATACGACAGCCAGCGCAGGCACAGTCGCTTCGAATACCGTGCGTGCGCGCAACGTCACGTGCCGCTTCGGCGATTTCATCGCGGTCAACGATGTCTCGCTCGATCTCAAACCGGGCGAAGTGTTCGGCTTTCTCGGTCCGAACGGTGCGGGCAAGACCACGCTGATCCGGATTCTCTGCGGTCTGCAGCCTTTCCAGACGGGCGAGGTCGAGGTCGCGGGCGTCGATGTGCGTCGGGAGGCGAAGCGGCTCCGCTCCCGGATCGGCTACATGTCGCAACGCTTCTCGCTGTACCCGGATCTTACGGTCATGGAGAACCTCGAGTTCTTCGCCGGCGTGTACGCGCTCGAAGCGGTTGCACGTACGGACGCGCTCAACTGGGCCGTCGAGACGGCCGGGCTGTACGGGCTCGGCCACCGCAAAGTGAGCGAGATCTCGGGCGCCGTGCGTCAGCGTCTCGCGCTCGCCTGCAGCGTGATGCACCGCCCGCAGGTGCTCTTTCTTGATGAGCCGACCTCGGGCGTGGACCCGCTCTCGCGTCACCGTTTCTGGCGGCTCGTGCACACCCTCGCGGCGGAGGGCATCACCGCGTTCGTCACGACGCATTACATGGAGGAGGCGGCCTACTGCCATCGTCTGGGGCTCATGCTGCAAGGCCGGTTGATCGCGCTCGGCCCCATCGATGAGCTGCGCGCACGCGAGCAGTTGCCGCAGGGGAGTGGGGTCGAGGAGCTGTTCTTGCACTACATCGAGCGCGCCCGCAAGGCGGCTTAGCGTGACATTGGGGAGGCGCCGTGGATATTGCCCGCATCTTCGCAGTGGTCCGCAAGGAGACGCGCGAGATTGCACGCGATCCGGTGACGATCTGGATCTCGCTCCTCATGCCGCTCGTGATGCTATTCCTCTTTGGGTATGCAATCTCGCTGGACGTCAAGGACGTTCCCTTCGGTGTCTGGGACGGCGATCGTTCGCCGGCCAGCCGGCAGCTCGTCGATGCCTTCGCGCAGAGCGGCTATTTCACGCTGGTCCATACCTTCAGCGACGAGCGCGCGCTGACGCAGGCGCTCGAGCGCGGCGAGGTCAAGCTCGCGATCGTGATTCCGGAGCAGTTTTCGCAGCGACTCGCGCGCGGGGCAACGAATTCAGTACAGCTAATCGTCGACGGCACCTTCTCCAACACGGCGCAGATCGTGGCGGGCTACGCGGATGCGATCGTGCTCGAGTCGTTCATCCAAGCGCGTCGGCTCGTGCGGCCGGAAGTGCGCGTCTGGTACAACCCCGAGATGCGTAGCGTGAACTACGTGGTGCCGGGTCTCTTCGGCGTGATCCTGCTGGCGTTCCCTCCGCTCCTCACCACTCTCGCGGTCGTGCGGGAGAAGGAAACTGGCTCGATCCAGCAGATCTTCGCTTCACCGCTCACCAGCGCTGAGTTCATTGCCGGCAAGCTCGTGCCTTACGGCCTCATCGCGTTCGTGCAGATTCTGCTGGTGATGGGCTTTGGCCTCGTGTGGTTCAAGGTGCCGTTTCGTGGCGACCTGGCGCTGCTCCTGGGCGTCTCGCTGCTCTATGTGTTCTGCACCGTCGGGCTCGGGCTCCTCGTCTCGACGCTCACGCGCAAACAAGTGGTCGCGATGCTGCTCGCGCTCGTGCTGACGCTGATGCCCTCATTCCTGTTCTCGGGCTTCCTGTTCCCGCTCTTCACGATGCCGTATTTCCTGCAGTGGTACGCCGACACGTTTCCCGGGCGATACTTCATCGAGCTGTCCCGCGACATCGTCATGAAGGGTGCGGGTCTCGCTGACGTATGGGTCAATGTCGCAGCACTCGGCGCCTACACGCTCGCAGTGTTCTGGATCGCTGCTTGGCGCTTCCGCAAGAAGGTGGCGTGAATGCGCCGCTTCCTGAGCCTGCTCGTCAAGGAGTCGATCCAGTTCAGCCGCGATCGCGCGATGCTGTTTCTGATCCTCTATCTATACACCGCGGAAGTCGTGATGTGCACGGTGGCTCTGACGTTCGATGTCAAGCACGTCGCGCTTGCGATCGTCGATCAGGACCAGAGCGTGCGCAGTCGCGAGCTCATCGAGCGATTTACCGTGGTCGAGGAGTTTCGCGCAGTGGGGCGCCCCGCCACAGAGGCCGAGGCGGGTCGCTGGCTGCAATCAGGCCGTGCGGTGATGGCGCTGGTCATTCCGCGCGGCTTTGCCGAACGGATCGGCCGACAGGAAGCGGCGCCCGTGCAGGTGCTGCTCGATGGGACAAACTCCAACACTGCCGCAATCGCGCGCGCCTATGCATTGCAGATCGTCGGGGAGTTCGAGCGCGCGTGGGCCGCGCGGCTCGGCCACACCGTGCACGCTGTCGAACCGTTGCGCCGGGTCTGGTACAACCAGAACCTCACCTTCGCGTCGTTCATGGTGCTGTCAATGATTGCGCTGGCCTCGATGATGGTGGGCGTCATCCAGCCTGCCGCCTCCATCGTGCGCGAAAAGGAAACGGGCACCATCGAGCAGCTCATGGTGACGCCGATCTCGTTGACGGAACTCTTCGTCGCCAAGACGCTGCCGACCCTCGTGATGTGCCTGCTTGCGATCTTTCCAAGCCTGCTCGTCGCTCACGCCTTCGATGTGCCGATGCGCGGCAACCTGACCGCCTTCTTGTTCCTCACGGCGATCTTCCTCGTGAGCGCGATCAGTCTCGGCGTGCTCATCGCCTCCGTAACGCGGACGTTACAGCAAGCGTTGCTCGTTTCCTTCTTTGGACTGTTTCCGCTCTTGTTTCTGTCAGGAACGATCGTGCCGGTCGAGAGCATGCCGCGCGCCCTGCAGCTCGCCTCGCTCGCAAGTCCGCTGCGTCACTATATGGAGGTGATCCTCAGCGTGTTCCTCAAAGGAGCGGGGCTCGCGCAGCTCTGGCCGCAGATGCTGGCGCTCCTCGGTATCGGGGCGGTGCTGTTTGCCGCGGCGCTCGCGGCGTTCCGACGCTAGCGGGCTCACAACGCTGCCGGCCGCCGATCGCAAACCATGTTCAGATTGCGATGTCGCCGAGACAGTTCCGAGACCGTGCGCGCGCACGATGCCGCCCAGTCAGGAGAGATTCCATGAAAGACGCGACTTGGAGTGTGTACGGCTCGGCGTGGGCAACCACGATGGGATTGGCTTTCCTCGCATGCGCGATCTTCGACGCGTTGTTCCCGCCCTTCGGCCTGCTGCGCTGGCTCGCGCCGGCGAGCCCTTGGCCGATCACCGGCAGCATGATGGCGTCAGTGGTTGGCTTCGTGGTGTTCCTCGTCGCCGGGTTCGTGCTCGGCGCCGTGTATGGAATTGCATGGAGTTTCTGGAGCCGGCGACTGGTGTGAGACCGACGAGGTCGCGACGATCTATTGCGACCACTTCCAGACGCGGATCTCGGGCATGTCCTGCCCGTGGCGTCGAATGTATTCATCGTGCTCGATGAGCTTGTCGCGCATCAGCTGCTTCAGGTAGGCGGCCCGATAGCCAAGTGTTGGAACGCGATCAATGACATCGCACACGAGGTGATAGCGATCGAGATCGTTGCGCACGGCCATGTCGAACGGCGTCGTGGTCGTGCCTTCCTCCTTGTAGCCGCGCACGTGCAGGTTCTGGTGGTTGGTGCGACGGTACGCCAGGCGATGGATGAGCCAAGGGTAGCCGTGGTAGGCGAAGATGATCGGCTTGTCGGTCGTGAACAGCGCATCGAATTCACGACCGTACAGCCCGTGCGGATGCTCCTCGTGCGGCTGCAGCGTCATCAGGTCCACCACGTTCACGACGCGCACCTTGAGCGCCGGCACGTGTTCGCGCAGCAAATTAACCGCCGCGAGGGTCTCGAGCGTCGGCACATCGCCCGCGCAAGCCATGACAACGTCCGGCTCGCCATCGCGATCGTTGCTCGCCCATTCCCAAATGCTGATCCCGGCGCTGCAATGTTTCACGGCTTGATCCATGTCGAGCCACTGCAGTTGCGGCTGCTTCCCGGCCACGATCACGTTGACGAGGTTGCGGCTACGCAAGCAGTGGTCAGTGACAGACAGCAGCGTATTCGCATCGGGCGGCAGATAAACGCGCACGATCGATGCCTTCTTGTTCATCACCAGGTCGATGAACCCCGGGTCCTGATGCGAGAAGCCGTTATGGTCCTGACGCCACACGTGCGAGGTGAGCAGGATGTTGAGGGAGGCGAGCGGGCGGCGCCATGGGATTTCCTTGCTCACTTTGAGCCACTTCGCATGCTGGTTGAACATCGAATCGACGATGTGGATGAAGGCCTCGTAGCAGGAGAACAAGCCATGCCGGCCGGTGAGCAGGTACCCTTCGAGCCAGCCCTGGCAGGTGTGCTCGGAGAGGATCTCCATGACGCGCCCGTCGGGCGCGAGCAGCTCGTCTTCGGGCAAGCGATCGGCCATCCACGCGCGCTGCGTCACTTCGAACAACGCATCGAGCCGATTCGACGCCGTCTCATCCGGACCGAATACCCGGAAGTTGCGCGCCTGCCCATTGAGTTTCATGACATCGCGCAGCAACCGACCCATGGTGCGCGTGGACTCGCCGAGCGCCTGGCCGGGTGAGGGCACATCGACGGCGTAGTCGCGCAGCTGCGGCAGCCGTAGATCCCGCAGCAACAGTCCGCCGTTCGCGTGTGGATTCGCGCCCATGCGACGCGGACCGTCCGGCGCAAGGGAGCGCAGCTCTGCGCGCGGTGCTCCATGCTCATCGAAGAGCGATTCGGGATGGTAGCTTTTCATCCATGCCTCGAGCAGTTTCAAGTGCTCGGGATTGCCGAGCTCGCCGAACGGCACCTGATGCGAGCGCCAGAAGTTCTCGGTCTTCTTGCCGTCGACTTCTTTCGGGCCCGTCCAACCTTTGGGCGTCTTCAGAATGATCATGGGCCAGCGTGGGCGCTGACTGATGCCTGTGGTGCGGGCGCGCCCTTGCACGGCCCGAATCTCCGCGATGATGGCGTCGAGCGTATTTGCCATGCGCTGATGCATCTCATGAGGATCCGCGCCCTCGACGAAGTACGGTCGATAGCCGTATCCGACGAAGAGATGCTCGAGCTCTTCGTGCGGAATGCGCGCGAGCACCGTGGGGTTCGCGATCTTGTAGCCGTTCAAATGCAGGATCGGCAGCACGGCACCGTCGGTCGCGGGGTTCAGAAACTTGTTCGAGTGCCAGGCAGTTGCGAGCGGAGCGGTTTCCGCTTCGCCGTCGCCCACGACGCAGGCCACGATGAGCTCCGGATTGTCGAAGGCAGCGCCATAGGCGTGGGACAAGGCATAGCCGAGCTCACCGCCTTCGTGGATCGAGCCCGGTGTTTCGGGGGTCGCGTGACTGCCGATGCCGCCCGGGAACGAGAACTGCCTGAAGAGCTGTCGCATACCCTGCGCGTCCTGCGACACATTGGGATACAACTCGCTGTAGCTGCCCTCGAGCCACGTGTTCGCAACCAGCGCCGGTCCGCCATGGCCGGGGCCGGCGACGTACAGCATGTCGAGGTCATGCTGCTTGATGAGGCGATTCAAATGCGCGTAGATGAAGTTGAGCCCCGGCGTCGTGCCCCAGTGGCCGAGCAGTCGCGGCTTGACGTGCTCCGGTGTGAGCGGCTCCTTGAGGAGCGGATTGTCGAGCAGATAGATCTGTCCGACCGACAGGTAGTTGGCCGCGCGCCAATAGGCATCGATCGTCGCCAGCTCCGCGTCCGACAACGGCCCGGACTCCACACTCGCCTGACGGGCTGAGCTCATTGACTGATCTCCTGCTGCGCGTGTGCGCCTGATATGAGGTGAGCACAAGACTCTCGCACAGATAGATCGCGAAACGATCGCGAGCGGCGCGCTCGCCGATTCGTCTCGCATTTCTCGCGAGTACATCGCGGACTTCTCGCGCATTCGTTCTATTTCCGACGCGGACGCATCGATTGCATCGAAATTACGGGGATTCCCGTATGTGTGAGCCGCGCCCGGCCGCTACGGTCCGTTCATCGCCAATGCGCACGATCGATTTCGATCTGCGCACTCACGATGAGGAGCAAGAAGAATGGGCGCGACTAGTCATCGTTACGCGGTCTCAACCGGGCTCCTGCAGTGCGCTACCCTCGGCATCCTGATGGCGTCGGCCGCATCGGCTCAGCAAACGCCAGCGAGCGAAGCCGGCTCGGCCGAGGCCCTCGAGCGACGCCTCGACGCCCTGGAGCGGCGCGCCGGGGAATGGCGCACGCGCGATTCGGTGTTCCATCTGGCCGGCTACGCGGACGCAGGTTACGCGGATCGCTCGGGCGGGGAGAGCGGCTTCGACCTCGCCTCGTTCAATCCGATCATTCACTACCAGTACCAGGACCGTGTGCTGCTCGAGGCGGAGCTCGAAATCTCGATCGACGCGGACGGTGAGACCGAGCTGGAGATGGAGTACTCGACCGTCGACGTGATCTTGAACGACTCCATGGTGCTCGTCGCCGGGAAGTTCTTGAGTCCAGTGGGCTACTTCCAGCAGAACCTGCATCCGTCGTGGATCAACAAGCTCGCTTCGGTGCCGGTGGGCTTCGGCCATGACGGCGCGGCGCTTGCGACCGAAATCGGCGTGCAATTGCGCGGCGGTGTCGCGCTCGCGAACGATCGACTCTGGACCTATGCAGTGTATGTCGGCAACGGCCCCGAGCTCGAAGCCGAGGACGGCGAAGTCATGGGTGTGGCGGCGGAAGGCTTCACGCGCGATGTGGATGATTCGAAGGTGTGGGGCGGGCGCGTGAGCGTGATGCCGATGGCGACCGTCGAGGTGGGTTTCTCGGGCGCACGCGGCAAGGCGACGATCACCGAGAGTGATGCAGAAGAGTTCTCGGGCGATCCGAAGCGGGACTACACAGCTCTCGGCGCGGATGTCGGCTGGAGGTGGGGCAAGAGCCTCGACGTGCGCGGCGAGTACATCCGTCAGAAGGTGGGCTCGGCGGGTGTGAGCATTGCGCCCGACTCTGCGACCTGGGACGCGTGGTACGTGCAGACAGCCTATCGATGGCCCGACACGCCGTGGGAATTCGCCGCGCGCTATGGCGAGTTTCGATCGCCCGATGCAGCGATGGAACAGGATCAAGTGATGCTCGGCGTGAGTTACCTGTGGAGCTCCAACGCGATGGCGAAGTTTGGCTATGAATTCAACAACGGGCTGGCGGGCGAGGACTCCAATCGCAATCGCTGGCTGCTGCAGATCGCATACGGCCTGTGACGCTCCGAGACAGCGAGGTCTCCCATGAATCTACGAATGATGAAAGCAGGGCTGATCACAACGATCGCGCTGGTGAGCTTGCTCGTCGGCGCCATTGTCGCAGCCGCTGAGCCGCAGCCCGATCCGGCCGCCTTCGCGCGCGGCGCGCGCGCCTGGGCCGAGCAGTGTGCGCGCTGCCACAACATGCGCGACCCGCGCGAGTTGCGCGACGATCAGTGGCGCGCCGTGGTCACACACATGCGCGTGCGCGCGGGTCTCACCGGCGAGCAGGCACGAGACATCCTGCGCTTTTTACAGGAGAGCAACTGACATGAATCCTCGCACCGCTGCATTCATCGCGGCTCTGTGGGTTACCCCTCTGAGCTTCGCTGTTCTGCTGCCAGCGCAGGCGCAGGACCGCGGCAAGGAGATCTTTGACACCACCTGCATCGCGTGTCATGGCAAGGATGGCAAGGGAGTGCTGCCTGGCACTCCGAATCTCCGCAAGGTCATGGCGAAGCGGGATGAGGAGCTCGTCCGCAACACGCTGAATGGCTACCAATCGCCGGGCTCGCCGCTCGCGATGCCGGCGAAGGGCGGCAATCCCTCGCTCACCGAGGCAGATGTACGCGCGGTGATCCAGTACATGCGCAGCGCGTTCGGTAAGTAGCGCTGCGACCCTCGGCTTCATCGGAAGCGTCATCATGAAACCCGAAAAAGGCATCGTCCTCGTAACAGGCTGCAACGGCCGGATCGGCAGCGCGGTCGTTGAGCGGCTCAGCGGACGCTTCAGCGATGTGGTTGGTTTTGACCGCAATGCTGCCGCGCCGCCCCCGCCGGGCTGTGTGCGTATTCCGGTTGACATCGCCTCGGAGGACAGCGTGCGGGAAGGGCTGCGCGTGCTTCGCGAGCACCACGGCACGCATCTCGTCGCCGTGATCCACCTCGCCGCCTACTATGACTTTCTCGGGAAGCCGAGCCCGAGTTACGACGAGATCACGGTCAACGGCACGAAGCGGTTGCTGCGCGGTTTGCGTGAGGGCTTCGAGGTCGAGCAGCTCGTCTTCTCGAGCACGATGCTCGTGCACCGGCCGGCGGAGCCGGGGCAGTTCATCACCGAAGACTGGCCCATCGGGCCGACGTGGGCCTACCCGGAATCGAAGGTGCGCACCGAAGCGCTTCTGCGGCAGGCACGCGGCAAGATTCCCGTCGTGCTCCTGCGCCTGGCCGGCGTGTATGACGACATCTGTCACTCGCCGCCTCTGGCTCATCAGATTCAGCGCATCTACGAGCGCCAGTTCGCAGGACATCTTTACTCCGGAGAAACCTCGCACGGTCAGGCGTTCGTGCACCTCGATGATGTGGTCGACGCCATCGAACGCGTCGTAGAGCGCCGCGCGCAGCTCGCAGCCGATACCGCGTTCCTCATCGGCGAGTCGGACACGCTGAGCTACGATGAGCTGCAGCACACGTTCATGCGCCTGATCCACGGTAAATCCTCGGAGACGCACAACGTCCCCGGACTCATCGCCAAGGCCGGCGCCTGGGTGCAGGACCACATGCCGGGCCAGGAGCCGTTCATCAAACCCTGGATGATCGAGCGGGCGAACGATCATTACGCGCTCAACATTACTCGGGCCCGCGAGCTACTGGGGTGGCAGCCGCGTCGGTCGCTACGTGAGACGCTGCCGAAGATGGTTGCGGCATTACAGGCGGACCCGCTTCCTTGGTATCGCGAGCACGGGCTGGAGCCGTCTGCATTCGTGACGAAAACGGCAAGGCGCGTCGTGAAGCACGCGCCCCCGCCTGGAAGGACAGCCGTGCCAGCTCCGTTGGGATGCGACATGTACGCGTGCCCCATGCATGCCGAAGTCTGTCAGTCCTCGCCAGGCAACTGTCCGAGATGCGGCGAGGCGCTGGAAGCCGCCGTGTCATCGGCGCAGAAACTCGAATACACCTGCCCGATGCATCTGGAGGTCAAGAGCGATAAGGCCGGCCGTTGCCCGAAGTGCGGCATGACGCTCGAGCCGCGCGAAGCCCAGGGAACGGCCCATGCATGAGGCGCACGCCGATCACGACGGTGTTACGCCCGCGAATGCGGTCGAGTACACCTGCCTCATGCACCCCGAGGTAGTGAGCGCGGCGCCCGGCAGTTGCCCGAAGTGCGGCATGACGCTCGTACCGCGCGATGCGGCGCTGGAGCATGCGGGCGACCATGCGGACATGATGGTCGCCGAACATCGCAAGATGCTCTGGCCGCACTACGTCAACCTGATGCTGGGACTGTGGTTGATCGCAAGCCCGCTCACGTTCGGATACACCAGCGACTTCGCGCCGGATGCCAATCAGCTGCGCGTGATGGCCGAGCGCGGGCTGCCCTCGTTCGAGTGGCGCAATCTCGCGATGACGTGGAGCGATATCGCGAGCGGCGTGCTCGTGGTCGTCTTCAGTCTCTTGTCCGCGAATCCCGCGCGCCGCTATCCCTGGGCGCAGTGGGCGAACGCCGTCGTCGGCGGCTGGTTGTTGTTCGCGCCGCTCGTGTTCTGGACGCCGCTTCCTGAAGCGTACGCGAACGACACGTTTGTTGCCGCGCTCGTGATCGCCTTTGCGGTGCTGATTCCAATGATGCCCGGCATGAGCATGGCGGGCATGATGGGCAAGCCCGACATCCCGCCCGGGTGGGCGTACACGCCGGCGAGCTGGCTGCAGCGCACGCCGATCGCGATCCTCGCGCTCATCGGATTCTTCATCGCCCGCTATCTCGGCGCGTACCAGCTCGGTCATGTCGATACGGTGTGGGAGCCGTTCTTCGCCGGGAGCGGCGAGATGAAGGGTGTCATGAACGGAACGGAGACGATCATCACCTCCGACGTCTCGAAGGCCTGGCCGATTGCCGATGGCGGCTTGGGCGCCGTCGTCTACCTGCTCGAGCTCGTAATGACCTGGATGGGCGGCAAGGAGCGCTGGCGCACCATGCCATGGATGATCCTCGCGCTTGCGATCCTGATCCTGCCGCTCGGCATCGTCAGCATCTACTTCATCATCATCCAGCCGATCGAGATTGGAACCTGGTGCACGCTGTGTCTGATCGCAGCGCTCGCCATGGCGATCATGATCCCATATTCCCTCGATGAGTTCGTGGCGATGGGCCAGTTCATGGTGTGGGCGCGCCGCAAAGGCAAACCGTTCTGGCGGACTTTCTGGACCGGCGATGCGATGGAGGGCGGGAGCGATGATCGGTCGAAAGGACTGCTGGCTTCCACGCGAGAGCGGATCGTGGAGTCCGGCCGCGGCGTGAACTTCCCCGCAACGCTCCTCGCCAGCATCGCGATCGGTGTCTGGCTCACGTTCACGCGGCTCGTCTTTGCGACCTCAGGCGATATGGCTGACAGCGATCATTTGGTTGGTGCGCTGGTCGTGACCTTCTCCATCATGGCCTTCGCCGAGGTCGGCCGCGCCGTGCGTTTCATCAACATTCCTTTCGGGGCTTGGCTGATCGTGGCGCCCTGGCTGCTCGATGGCGTGCCATCGACGTCTGCCGCCTGGGGCGGCGTGCTCTGCGGCGTACTGCTAATCGTACTCGCGCTGCCGCGCGGTCCCATCCGCGATTCCTATGCGAGTTGGGATCGATACATCGTTTGAGAGGGAGAGACGAGCGTGCTCGGGGAACATCCATGAATCCGAATCCACACGCCGCCGGCGGCGCGACGCTGCGCACGCTGTCCGTGTCGATGCGCATCTTGTTGTCATGCTTTCTGCTCACGGTCGGGTTGGGGTTTCTCTCGGCGATCTTCTATCTCTTTCTGCAGGACGTCGACCCACACCGCCGGATGGGCATGTCACTCGTGCCGAGCATCTCGGCGAAATACTATGGCGAGCGAGACAACACTCGGCTGGAATCGGCGCTGCGCGGCTCGATGTCGAGTCGGCTGAGCGCCACGGATCGCGACCGAATCATCGGCTGGCTGCGCAGTGGTGCGGAGGCGGAGGGCTTTGCAGCGGTCAAACCGGTCCTCGATCAGAACTGCGTCGTGTGCCACCGCGCGGCCTCGGGGTTGCCGGTCCCGCCGCTTACGACGTTTGAGGAAGTGAAGAGGGTCGCCCAAGTCGATACGGGCTACAGCGTGCTGCAGCTCGCGCGCGTCTCGCACGTGCACCTCTTCGGCATCAGCATCGTCTTCCTGCTGACCGGCGCAATCTTCGCGATGAGCGAGATCTCCGGCATCTGGCGCATGACTGTCGTTGCGATTCCGTATCTCGCCGTCTGGGCCGACATCGGCTCGTGGTGGATCACCAAGTACGAGCCGGTGTTCGCTTACGTCGTCGTCATCGGCGGTACGCTGATGGCCATCGCGCTCGCGGTGCAGATACTCTATTCGCTGTGGGAAATGTGGTTCGCGCGA
Source organism: Steroidobacteraceae bacterium (assembly GCA_035277305.1). GTDB lineage: Bacteria > Pseudomonadota > Gammaproteobacteria > Steroidobacterales > Steroidobacteraceae > Steroidobacter. The sequence goes on from DATEKT010000162.1 coordinate 61,459, forward strand.
TCCGAGGCCCTGATTTCATGAGTGACGCCGGCGCAGCTCCTCCGTCACCGCCGTCTCAATCGCCCGGTCGGCTCGCCGTCGCTCACGCGTGACAATGACCGCGACCAGTACGGGGCAGGCGAGCAGGAGTAGCCCGGCGATGAGGGCCCAGATCGGGATTCCGAGCCAGTACCAAAGCGCCGCGGCTGCTGCGAGCACGAGCACGGCCCACATTGCGTACAACGCTTGCTTCATGACGCACCTCATCGGATGACTGCGCCTGTCGCGGCGAGGATTCACGCCTCGTGCAGCACGTCGGATGCACCTGTGCCAGGCGCTCCGCCAGGTTGATCCAGCCGTCCGCTCGACTCGATCGCGTGGTAGCGTTTCGCCAGCACTGCGTCGGCCAGCGCGCCAGCGTCTGCGCCAGTCGGTGCGGCGTGCCGAGATCGCTCCAGCCGCAGCGGGGCACTGCCATCACTGCAAGCGCGCCTTCCTGACCCGCTGCGACATCGCGCGAGAAGTCGATCTCGGGCAGCTCCCGATAGAGCTCACGCAGACTCGCCTCGTCATCTATGCCAACGGCCTCGAACATCTGCACGATGTCGAGGTAGCGCCGTGAGATGAGGTCAATGAGGCTGCGCGCGCGACAGACCAGAATGAAGCTGTTCCACAATGCACCCTGACGGACCAGCCTCAGGGCTTCATCGATCCTGGGCTTCTCGATGAAGCGATGAACCTGGCGTAGACGCCGATGACTGGCGGGATCGCAGACGATATAACCGAGCTCGGGGTCGGGCTCGTCGGCCTCGATTCCAAGCAGCGCCACCCCGCCCGGGTGGCAACGGACGTCCTCCAGCGCGCAGCGCAGGGCGTGCTCGAGCGCCGACTCGTCCGCCACGTGGTGATCGGACGGCAGGATGACAATGCGAGCCTGCGGGTCTCGCGCGGCGATGCGCAGCGCCGGCAGCAGAATGCCGATCGCCGTGCCACGATTGCGCGGTTGCACGACCAGGTTCTCGGGTAGCAGGCTCTTCAGCGCGGCTGACCAGTAGCGACGGTGCGCAGACGCCACGATGGCGGTCACGCAATCACGGTCGGCGACCTTGGCCGCGCGGGCCAAGGTCTGTTCGATCAGTGTCAGGCCGCCGTCGAGTGAGCAGAACTGTTTCGGCACGGCCTCGCCGTCTGCACCCGAGGTGAGGCAACTGAGGCGCGTTCCACTGCCGCCCGCCAGCACGATTGCCCAGGTTCGACCGCTCGTGACGCCGCTCATTGCTATGGGCTCCGAAGTAACGACTGGCGAACGCTATCGCACGCGGTGCGCTCGGGTCATCGCCAAAGAATCTCAATTCGTGGTGATGGACTACGGGAATGTGCGGAGCCGGCTGCGGATGGCCCGGTGGTGACTTCGTCTCAGCAGCCGCCGCGTCGGCGCGGACGTTCGGCAACGCGATCCTCTGAGGCGGCCGGATGGCTCAGTCCCTGTCGTGCATACTGCTCCGGGGAGGTTTCGAAACGCTGCCGTGAGTCGGCGCTCTCGAAATAATAGATCCGCCCTCGATACACGGAGGTGACGGCCTGAGTCGTCGCCACATCGTTGTGGGTCACGGGATCGGTCGCGACTGTCGGACCGGCCGAATGCTCAGGGTGCTCGCGGTGATCGCGATATTCGCCAGGGCTCGTCGGATAGCGATGATCTCTGTGGCCGAAGCCGCCGAGCCCGTGGTGGCCGCGACGGCTGAACAGCAGAAGCACACCGATGAGCAGCAGTATCCACCACCAGTTTTGCGAGAGGAAGTTCATGGTCGTCTCCACGGGAGAGCAGTGTGACTACGGAATCGGCACCAAGATCTGTGCGTCTTCGCGTTGGATGAGAAACGCGACGACCTTGCCGGCTTGCTCGACTGCCGTGCGCAGCTCGGCGGCCGAGCGGACTGGCTTGCCGTTCACAGCGAGAATGACGTCGCCGACTTCAATACCCGCGGCGGCGGCTCGACCTGCAGCTTCGGCCACGATGAGCGTGCCGTCGGTTGCGAGCGCTTTGCGTTCCTCGGCGGTGAGCGGCCAGACGTCCAGGCCGAGTCCCGGAGATTCTTCGGACGTTTGTGCTGCGACGAATTCGCCCGGCCATGAGAGCTCTTGGTTGCAGCCAGCAAGTACTATCGACATCGTCACTGCGACAAGGGCCCAGTGCAACGGGAGTGTCCGGCTCATGGTAGTTCCCTCATGCGATGTTGTCGTCCGATGGAGGCCACTGTCGTCCCCGACTATCGCGTGCGGTTTGCGAAAAGATCTGGATTTTGTCTCTGATCGCCACCGACGGCCGCATCCCATTGCCGCATCCGCGTAGCGCAGCGATTTGAGACGATTTTGCGATATTCCCGCTCTACAGTGCGCATGGATCATGTGCTTCTCGGCATCCGCCAGTTTCATTGCCGGCACCGCCTTGTCCGCAGTCGGGGTGGCCACCTTGCGAATGACTTCGCAGAGGGCCGAAATCCCGTTCGCAAGCTTTCCGCTGCTGTTCGGCATTCAGCAGATCGTCGAGGGGATGATCTGGCTGTCGTTTCGCGAGGGTTCGCAGCTGCCGAACCAGCCGTTCACGCTGATTTACTCATTCTTTTCGCACGTACTCTGGCCGATTCTGGTTCCCTATGCCGTCGGCCGACTCGAGAGCGTGCCCTGGCGCAAGAAAGCGCTGCTTGCGTGTCAGCTCGCCGGTCTCGCAGTCGGCTTGTATCTGCTCTACTTCATCGTCATGTTTCCCGTTACGTCGCGTGTGCTCGGTCGGCACATCGTCTATGAATCGCCGCATTTCTACATCGCCGCCGTCATGACGCTCTATGTGGCTGCGACCTGCCTGAGCAGTCTCCTGTCGAGCGAGCGGATCATCCAGGTCTTCGGCGCGCTGTCGCTCGCAACATTCGTCGGAGCCTACCTGATCCACGTCGCCACGCTGGTCTCGGTCTGGTGCTTCTTCGCGGCTGTGCTGAGCTTCATGGTGTATCTCTACTTCAGACGGAAGCGATCTGCCGCGGGCGTGCCGTCCAGCGCAGCGGCTTAGCGGTATATGTGGCTCGGCCGTGCAAGCACGGCCGATTGCATGCATGGGGTCGACCGCCACTAACCGCAGCAACCACCCTTGGCTCGATGGCTGCGAGCGGTGCCGTCCGCACCTACGCTGTAGCCCGCCCGCTCCACGGCGGATTTCAGTTGTGCGGGCGAAGCGAGGCGTTCATCGAATCGCACCATCGCTGACGCCGACGAGAGCGAGACCACGACTTCCTTCACGCCGTCTAGCGCCTTGAGCGCCTTCGCTACTTTGGCCGTGCAGCCGTCGCAAGTCATACCGGTTACCTTCAAAGATTCAGTTTGCATGAGATTCTCCTGGCAGGATCGTCGGTGAAGAGGTTTGCTCAGCGGTTGTTGCATATGAAACTGGGTGATCAGGGCAGGGCGCGCAACGCCGCGATGCGCTCCTCGATCGGCGGGTGACTCATGAAGAGCCGGAGCACGCTGCCGCCCTGGATGCCGAACGCCTGAAACTGGCCGGGCAGCGGCACACCATGCGAGCGCTGCAGCGACATTAGCGCACTGATCATGTTGGCGCGTCCCGCAAGTGTCGCCCCGCCCGCATCGGCACGAAACTCGCGACGACGCGAGAACCACATGACGATCAGGGTGGCGAGCACGCCGAACAGCACCTGCAGGATGATCACCGTCAGGAAGTAGAACGGCCCCGGCCCGTAACGTTCATCGCGCTGGTTGCCGCGCAATACGCCATCGATCACTGTGCCGAGCACGCGCGCGAGAAAGATCACGAAGGTATTGAGCACCCCCTGCAGGAGCGTCATCGTGACCATGTCACCATTCGCCACGTGCGACATCTCGTGGCCCAGCACCGCTTCGACTTCTTCGCTCTGCATCCTGGCGAGGAGTCCGCTGCTCACGGTCACGAGCGCGCGATCGCGCCTCGCGCCGGTCGCAAAAGCGTTCGCCGTGCTCGAGTCGAACACACCGACCTCCGGCATGCCGACTCCGATGCGCTGCGCATGGGCGCGCACGGTCGCAACCAGCCAGGCTTCGGCAGCGTCGCGAGGTTCATGGATCACCTTGACGCCCATCGCCATCTTCGCCATGGATTTCGAGAGCGCGAGTGAGATGAAGGCGCCGCCGAATCCGAAGATGGCGCTCAACCCCAAGAGTCCTGAGAGACTGCCCCCGCGCTCAGCGAGATAGACATCGAGCCCAAAGAGCTTGGCGGTCACCGAGAGAACGATCAGGATGGCGACGTTGGTGGCGGCAAAGAGCAGAATGCGCTTCATGATGGTAGACCTGCCACTGCGCCCGGTTCGCTTGCCAGGTGCGCCTTGCGCTCCTCGTATTCCTGCGTGGAGATCTCACCAGCTGCATAGCGGCGCTGCAGGATCTGCAACGGGGTTTCGCGCAGCTTGTTCCTCGGGACAGGCGTCAGCACCGCAAAGAACAGGGAGATGAGAAGAATCCAGAAGATCCACCAGAACACGTGCATGCCCCAGAACCACACACCGTCCGCGACGCTCATGGCACTCTCCTCGCTGCGAATCCTCAGAACGCAGACGATTTGGCCTGATGAAAGTCGCAGAATGATCTCGATGGCGAGGGACTACGTGGATCTCCGGAGCCGTTCGCGGCCGAGCGCAAGACCACGGAACGTGCCGGAAGTAGGCCCAGCACCTAGCTCGCTGTGGGAAGTCCCGATGGGCGTTGAGTAGTCGCCCCGCATAGCGTCGCCAGGTCCAAGCTTGCGGACCTTGTTGCCTACGTCATGACTTCGAAAGCGGATCGACCGGGCGAGGCTCACTGGAGCGTCTACGTCGAGGGCGATGAGCTCTACGATGCCATAGTGAGCGCCATCGACGCTGCGCAGTTCACCGTTCGCATGGAATCGTACATCTTCGCCGATGATGCCGTCGGCAGGCGGATTGCAGCGGCGCTTGCAGCGTGCGCGCGACGTGGCGCGAAGGTGCACTTGCGCGTGGACTACGCGGGCTCACGACTGGAACTCAGCGACGCGCTCGTGGGTGAGCTCAGGGGTGCCGGAGTGCACTTTGAATGGTCGCGTCGCTGGCAGTGGTCGCAACCGTGGGCTTTTCATCGCCGCAATCACCGCAAGCTCCTCATCATCGATCGCACTGTTGCATTCGTCGGCGGATTCAACGTGCACGCGGCGTCATCCATGCGCACCGTCGGGAGGAGCCGCTGGCGAGACACGCACGCGCGATTCACTGGCCCCGCAGTGACGCACGCGATCCAGATTTTCGATGGAGAGGGCCATGTACCTGAAAGTTTGCGGCACCGACTGGAGTCGCTCTCGCTGATTCCCGAGGCGACGCGGCGTTGCCGGCGGCGCTTGCGATGCGAGATCGACCGCGCGTTTCGATCGGCGCGCCAGCGCATCTGGGTCACGACGCCCTATTTCGTGCCCGACAGTCGCCTGCGCCGGCGCCTCATTGCGGCCGCGAAGCGCAATGTCGATGTACGCGTGCTCACGCCTGCCAAAAGCGATGTGCCGCTCGCACAGTGGGCGGCCCGCGCGCTCTACAGCAGCTTGCTGCGGCACGGTGTGCGCGTCTACGAGTATCAACCCCGCGTGCTGCACGCGAAGACGGCGCTTGTGGACAACGCGTGGGCGACCATTGGGACTGCGAATCTCGACTACCGAAGCCTCTTCATCAACGCGGAAGTCAACCTTGTCACGAGCGACGCCACATTCTGCGACGAGCTTGCGCGCGAGTTCTTGACCGATCTAGAGAGCGCACACGAGATCAAGCTGGAACGTTGGCGACGCCGCGCTTGGTGGCAGGTGATGCGCGAAAGGTTCGCGTGGCCACTGCGCCGCTGGCTGTAGCGACGATGGGCCGAGCGCCCATTGGCAGCCTGTGCGCTTGAACCTGTGTGTAGCACACACCTTACGCTCCGGTGCGCGGTGCGGCCCTGCCACGACGGTGCCAGGGGCAACCTGCGATCCGGCGCTATAAGATAGAAGCATCCGAAGTACCGACAGCGTGCGTGGGCCGGTTGCTTGTTGCGTGGCGCCAATGGACAACGACAGAGAAAGAAATCGCCGAATGGCAACACATTTGCTGCCAGCGTTCCTCGAGGTCATCGAGCAGGCGCCGGACGCTATCGTACTCGTAGATCCGGATGGGCTGGTGGTCTATGCCAATCCGCGCGTGCGCGCGCTTTTCGGCTTCGAGCCCGATGCGCTTATCGGACAGCCTGTGGAGAGGTTGATCCCATCGCGGCTGCGTGATCAGCACATGACTCACCGGCTGCGCTATACCCGTGAGCCGCGGGTCCGTCCCATGGGCGATGCGAGCGTCGCGCTAGCCGGGCTGCGCGCTGACGGCACTGAGCTGCCAGTCGATATTCACCTGTCGCCGATCGTCAGCAATGGGCATCGATGGACCCTCGCCGTGATTCGCGATGCAACCGAGCGGCATCGGTTGATGGATGGATTGCGCGAAGCCGGGCGCACAGCCGAGCGCATCGCCCGAGTGAAGGGTGAGTTTCTCGCGATGGCGGCGCACGACTTGAGCCAGCCGGAGCAGACTCTGGATCTCGTCATAGGCACGATCGAGCGGAGCGTCGCGCCAGGCTCGGAGATCGCGCAGTTGGCCGCGCTCGCTTCTTCCTCATTGGCACGCATGCGCGAGTTGCTCAGGATGCTCGGTGAGATATCGCGTCTCGAATCCGAGAGCGTGCAGGTGATCGAGGAGCCCGTCGGCGTTCCCGAGATCTATGCGTATCTGGAACGCCAGTTCCGGCCTGTGGCTCAAGCGAAAGCGCTCAGATTCACGAGCGAGCCGTGCCCGTATGTCGTCGAGACGGACCCAACTCTGCTGCGCGGCATGTTGTCGAATCTCGTCTCAAATGCGATCCGCTACACGCCGCAGGGAGCGGTCGTGCTGCGATGTCTCGCGTCGCCGGAAGGCGGACTGCGACTTGCCGTGTCAGATACGGGCATCGGCATTCCGAGCGATCAGGTGCGCACGATCTTCGAGGATTTTAGCAGGCTCGAGGCGGCGCGCGACGTTCACCGCGAGGGCTTCGGACTCGGACTCGGTATCGTCCGGCGGTTGTCGGATCTGCTCGGCCTGCCGGTGGAGGTGGAGTCCAGCGTCGGTCATGGATCGACGTTTTGCGTGTCGATCCCGCCCGCGAAAGTGCACCGGCTGCCGGCGTAAGCCTGCCGCGGACGCGGGGCGCTGCTTGTCTCAGTACGGCGTGCTCGTGACACCCCAAGGCAGCGGTGTTCTCAAGATGGCGAACGATTTGCGGTACATTCGCACCCGGTGATCCGCGTCTGCCAAGCTCTGCAAGGTGTCAGAGCGGTCGACGAGGCGTATGTGTTACGCCAGATCTCGGGCAATGAGCCGGGCTCTGAGAGATGCTGCGCTATCACCAAGTCTTCTTGCGCGCGATCCACTCGACGAAGCACTCGCACACTTTGATTCGCGGCGGCTGCCGCGCACCCGGGATTGTACGCGACTCGCGGCGTTTCGCCTGCGTCGCTTAGCTCAGCAATCCAATGTCGCCTTCGCTTCACAACGCGCTGGTCCGCAAGCTGCCGGCGCGAGCGTGAACGAACGCTGGATCAGCTCTGTTCTCCATGTGCACTTCGAGCCCATCCAAGCATTCGAGGGCTGAGCGTCAGGCTGAGGACTGGCGAAACGGGTCGAGTGCCACCGTGCCGTCATCTCCTGGGTTATGCATAACCCATATGGCCTTCCCCTCGATTTGCATTTTACTTCCTCGTGCGGTTTTGGTCTCTTGCTCGCACGTTGGTAGGTCTATCACGACGGCGAGAAGAGGAGTGACTCGACCTGCGCTCGTGGCTCAACGTCTCGGCACGCGGAGTGCCGCGGCCGAGGAAAGCCGGAACCGATTGCTACTTTGCGAAGATATCCAACAGAGGCACCATCATGCGTAGCAGCTCTCGATATACATGGATCTTGGCGTCCACGGCATTGCTTGGGGGCCACGTCGCGCAAGCGGCTGAAGAAGCTCATGGCCATGCGCAGGGAGAACAGGGTCATACGCATGCTCAAGCGACGGACGAGCGGCAGTCCAATGATCGAGCGATCGAGATTACCGCCGCCGGCTCAAATGTCTGGGAGCTGAAGACCAAATCGCGGCTCGTGCAAATGCGGCTGGTCGAACGCGACGGCAAGCCGTTCGCAGAGTTCATCCCGAAGACGTACGAAGGTGCGCCCTCGCCGTTCGCCGCTGACAATACGCTGAGTCTGGAGCTGAACCCCGGCACGGATCGCGCTAGGCGGATACTTTTGCGCAAAGAGGATCAGGGCACACGGCTCGTTACCACCGACCCTTTGCCCTCGACCGGTGCGTTCGACGCTGCGCTCTACATGGATGAGAAGGATCACATCCATCGGCTGCGTTTCCGCTTTCCAGGAGCGAAGTGAGTGCATTTCTCATTGGCTTCAGGACGAAGCCATTACGGCTGAACCGAGCTCGAGGACTGATTTCCTAAGTTTCGCTTCGTGCGGCCCGTAAACCAGAAAATGATGGTCCCTGCAATGAACAGAGCGCCCACGATCAGCCAGCTATCCACTGTGGAGTGACTGATCAACCAAAGCGAGAGGGCAAGAGCGACTGCAGGAATGGCCAAGCCGCCGGGCAGCCTGAATTGGCCCGGATGCGAGGGCATCGTCCGCTCTATGCCCGGCACTGCCGCAATGCACAGTGCGTACGTCAGCATGCGGGCGAGGGTGCTCATCGTCACGAGCCACAAGAAACCATGGCTGAGCGCAATTGCTGCGCTCAGGATCCCACAGAAGACAATGGAGTTGACCGGAGCGCCGCTCCTTTCATTCACGTTGCCGAACCAGGCCGGTAAGCTGCCGTCTCGCGCAAGGGCGAAGGTGACTCGTGGTGCGGTGAGTAGTGACGTCAGGCTCGATGCACTGGTCGAGAAGACGACTCCGAGTCCCAGCAGCAGCGCGCCCCACGGACCCATGAGCCTTCTTGCCACCTCGAGGAGCGGCGTCTCGGTCTGCCCTAGGTCGGGGGCGACCGATACGGCCACGAGCTGAATGAGGGTGTAGCCCAGCGCTATCCCCAGGACGGTGCCGACGAGCGTTTTCGGGATCTCCGCTTTCGCGTTGCGGGTCTCGCCTGCGTTGACGAGACTGAACTCGAAGCCAATGAACGCATACATCATGATGAGCATGGTCTGCCCAAGCGCCCCCGGGGCTGGGAGTGGCGCGCCTGCCACTGTCCCCCACTCGATTGACGGAAAGCCGACCAGGATCAGCAGGAGGAGCGGCAGCAGCTTCAGGACACTGAGCAGGTAGACCGCGGCCAAGCCCGCGCGCACTCCAACAGCATTCAATATCGTGGCGAGCGAGACGTAAGCGGCAATCGCGACAGCTCTTGCGACGCCCGACTCAAGTGGACTCCAGAGGGCGGCCGCGTGGCTGACAATCAGGTTCGCGCTCGCTCCAATCGCCGCGACGCGGCTTACATAGATGAACAATCCGGTCTGGAATCCGACGAACTTTCCAAACGCGTGCGTTGTGTAGACGATCGGCCCGCCTGTGATCTCGAAAAAGCTTGCCGCTCTGGCGAGAGTCAGTGCGACGGAAAGTATCAGGACTCCGCACAAGACGAAGATCCAGGGACTGAAGTAGCCGGTCAGCACAATGGCTGCAGCCGGCAGCGCAAAAATTCCGGAGCCGATGACGCCATTCATGGCAATAGTGGCGACGCCTATCTTTCCGATTTCTCGCCTGAGGAGCGAATCGGAAATGATCGAACCCTTCATGTGACGCTCCGCTCTTCCGGCAGCTCTTTGTAGCCGTTGGAGGTGACCACCAGGACGACTGAGTCATCCCGGGCGATGCGGCCGTCCTGCAGAAGAGCGGCAAGCCCCGTGAGGCTGGCCGCCGAGGACAACTCTGCGTAGCAGCCGTGTCCCGCTAGACGGCGCTGGTCTCGAACGACGTCCTGATCACTTACGACGACGACTCCGCCACCGCTTGCTCGGATCGGCTCGATCGCCTGATAGGTGACCGTCGAGCCGCCGATGGAGACAAGGGCGGTCTCTCCGGGAAACGAGCCCGTGAACTCTTCTCCGGCCAACACCCGGCTGATCCGCGGAAACGGCTCGACAGCGAAGAGGCGTGGAACTTTCTTGAGTAGGCCGAGCTCCACAATTTGCCGGAACCCTTCGTAGAGTCCCCAGATCAGATCGCCGCGCGAAGTCGGAACGATGACGACCTGCAGGTTCTCTCCGCCGATGTCCTCGAAGATTTCGTAGGCGATGGTCTTCAACCCATCCAGTCCGAAGTGGTTACTTCCGACGGGTGGATCGAGGTAGTTCGTCGCAGGAAACCAGTTACGCTCTTTGACCATTTCGGCGACATAGCGCCAGCGACCCAAGGTGTCCGGCACAGTGACCAGGTCGGCCCCGGTCATGGTGATGGCGCGCGTGTAGATGGGCGATAAGGTGGGGGTCGAGACGATGCAACATCGAATCCCGCCGGCGGCGGCGTAGAGCGCCAGCGAGACGCCGCCGTTGCCGCTGGAAGCGGCGACGATCGTCTTCGCGCCCACGTCTATCGCTCGCGTAACGGCCATGCAGCTCGCTCTGTCTTTGTGCGAACCACTTGGATTCAAACCTTCGTTTTTGATGAAGACCTTTGCGACCTTCAGCTCGTCCGCCAACGAAACAAAGCGGGTGCACGGTGTCCCTCCCTCGCCGAGAGTGACCCATGACGTATACGGCATCCAGGCCGCGTAGCGGCTCATCCCTCGTTTGGTGGCGTCAGCAAGTGCAGCGGGCCAGCGTCGATACTCGGATTTGACGGTCGACGGGTTACCCGCGCGGAGACACGCGGGGCACCCCTCGAGGTAGTCCCCCATGGGCAACTCCGAGTGGCATCTGATGCAAGAGAACCCGAACAGTGCCGAGTTCAGCTTGTGAGCCCTAGCAGGGATGGCGTTGCGCGGCATCACTTGGTCGCGCGGGCCAGCCGACCGAATGCGGCGCCGAGATCGTCGATGAGATCCGCGGGGTCTTCCAGACCGGCGTGAACGCGGATCAGATATCCGTCCTGCGGAGGCGGCCGGCACGTGCGAACCGCTGGAGGCCAAGCGGGAACCATAAGGCTTTCGTAGCCGCCCCAGCTCGATCCCAGCTTGAACAGTTGCAGGCCGTCGAATAGCGCTGACGCATTCCTCTCGACACCGCGCTCAAGCAGCACGCCGAACAATCCGGAAGCGCCTCGATAGTCGCGTTTCCATAGCTCATGTCCCGCGTCGTTCTCATGTGCCGGATAGAGAACGCGTTTGACTTGCGGTTGCCGCAGCAGCCATTCGATCAAGTGCTCCGCATTGCGCTGGTGGCGTTCGAGCCGCACGTCCAGAGTGCGCAGTCCGCGGTGCACGAGGTAGCAGTCATCCGGCCCGGCGCAGTTGCCCCAACTGCCCGCGGTTTCCTTCAACCGCTCGTACACCTCGCGCGTGCCCGCCGTCAATGTTCCGAGCATGACGTCCGAATGGCCGGAGAGATACTTCGTGGCCGACTCGATCGACACGTCGACGCCGTGCTCGATCGGGCGAAACAGCACGGGCGTGGCCCAGGTGTTGTCCATCAGTGTGACAGCGCCGCGACGGCGCGCGATTTGTGTCGCTTGTCGAACATCGCTCATCTCGAAGGTCAGCGAGCCCGGCGACTCGAGGTAGACCACTCGCGTATTCGGCCGGAAAAGCTCAGTGAGGCGGTGCATCGCGAGCGGATCAAAGTACGTGACCTCGACGCCGAGTCGGCTCAGCGTCTGCTCGCAGAACTTGCGCGTCGATCGATATACACAGTCGGAGACCAGCGCGTGGTCTCCTGCGCGCAGAAAGGACGCAAAGCCGATTGCGATCGCCGCGGTACCGGAAGAGGTGACCACGCTCTTATGGCCACCCTCTAGCGCATTCACGGCTTCGGCGAGCGCGTACGTCGTTTCGGTACCGTACAAACCATAGATGACATCGTCGTAAAAGCCGTCGTGGCGCTTCATGTACGCTTCGACCGAGTCGTAGACGATGGTCGAAGCGCGCACAACCGGTGTGTTGAGCGGACCGGTCTTGGGTGCGTGCGGACCGCTCGCCGCGAGCGTGGCGAATCTAGGTGGCGAGGCGGACTGGTCGCCGCGCGCGTCCCGATCCTCAAAGTTCATACAGTCTCCTTCGGATGAATTGATGTCGCCACGCGCAACGACGTGCATCTGATCTGCGCTTCGCTCTTCGGCAGGAAATCAAACGCCCGCGGGGAAGTAAAATGCGGATCGGCGCGCAGGCTATGCGCGCCCCGAATAACTTCGGCTACGGCGCACGCGTCGACCATGTATCGGCCGCCTGTCGTAGATGATCGAGAAACGTTGCCGCTATACGCGAGGGCGGTCGATGCGACGGCAGATAAAGCATGTACTGAAACTCGATCGCGGGCTCGAACGGGCGGACGACGCAGCCAGGCGTGAGATGTTCGGCTACGCTCGCGGCACTCACGATGCCGCAGCCGAGCCCATGTGAGATGAGTCCGCAAATCGTCATGGCAAATTGTGTCTCCACGACGATGTTGCGAGTAACGTCCGCATCGGCGAATACCCGATCCACTTTCTCCCGAGCCGGATCCTCGAGCGACAGAGAGATGAACGGCTCATCGCGCAGGTCCGCCGGAACGATCTTGTCTTTGGCCGTGAGCGGATGATTCTCCGGCATCACACAAACCCCGAGCGATTTCATGAACAGCTCCGCGGTTACGCCGTGCACGTCGCTGCCGGGTGTGGCGAGACCGAGATCGAACTGTTGTGCGGCCACCCACAGGCGCACCGTCGAGGAGCTGCGAGTCTGCAGCTGGATCTTCACCCCCGGTTGAATGTGCCGAAAGGTCTTGAGCACCGCGGGAATGAAGCTGTTGGCGAGCGCGGGCAGACAAACGATGCGCAGGTTGCCGGTGCGAAAGTGCCGGATGTCCAGCGCCGCTTGGCGCACGATCTGGAGGCCTGCGAACGAGCGCTCCACCTCTTGAAACAACGCGGCCCCTTCTGGCGTCGCGACCGGCGTGGTGCCCTTCACACGTTCGAATAGCTTGAAGCCGACAGAACGCTCGAGGTCGGCGATGAGCCGGCTCACGGCGGGCTGTGACAGATGCAGCAATTCCGCAGCATTGGTGACCGAGCCGGCCATCATGACCGCCCGGAATGCCTCGAGCTGGCGCAAGTTCATCGTGCACCCATACCTTGCACGGCAGGGGTCGGCTGCCGGCCTGCCGGCCGGTCACGGGATTGTCGTACCGGCGTGAGAGGATAGCGCTGGGATGAACGCTGCTGCCAGCCACAGGGCGGAGCGGCAGCAGCGTCGAAGTAGAGCGATGACACGTGCGCATCGTTCGGGCTTGCCTCAGAACTTCACTGTCGCTCTCGCATACCAGAAGCCGCCGTTGTAGCCGATGGGCGAGAACTGTCCGTAGAGCACTCCGATGTTCTGTTGCGCCGGGCGCCGGTCCTTGTCCGGGTACTCGTCGAGGACATTCTGGCCGCCGAGCGTCACGTTGATCGAATCGGTGATGTCGTAACTGATTTCGAGGTCGAGCATCCACTCGGCGCCGAAGGTTTGGTCGAGCGAGGTATCGGCGGGATTGGCACCGATCAGGATGGCGTCGGTCCATTCGGAGTAGTAGTTCGCGCGCGCCAGCAGGCTGATCGGTCCCTGCGAATAGTCGATCGAGAAGATGCCGCGCATCTCGGGTGCGAAGTCTTCGAGTTCGGTGCGGCGTTCGCGATCGATCGCGCGCGCGTCGCGAATCTTCGTGACTTCCGTATCGGTGTAGTTGGCCGAGAGAGATACACCGAGCTTCGCATCGCCGGACAGCCGCCACGCGTACGAGCTCACGAGGTCGACGCCTTTGGTCCGGGTGTCGAAGAAGTTGCCGAAGAAGCGGATGCGCTCGAAGCTGTCAGCACCGGTGATGCCCGCGGCTGCCAGGCCCGCGCGGTCGGTCGGCGTGATGACGATGTTGCCGGTGACGCCGACGCGATCCTCGACCTCGATGTCGAAATAGTCCAGCGTGATGAGCAGATCGTCGATCGGCGTGAAGACGAGGCCGCCGGCGATGTTGAAGGATTCCTCCGGCTGCAGCGCCTTGGCACCGAAGAACTGCGCTATGGGGTCTGTGGGCGGCAGCGTCGCCGTCAGCAGCACCCGTGCCGTTGCGACGTCGATATTCGTTTGCACGTCGGAAATGTTGGACTGCCCAGGCGTCGGCGCACGAAAGCCCGTGTTGACGGAGGCTCGAACTGCTACGGCGTCAGTGAGCTGCAGGCGCCCGGAGACTTTCCAGTTGAAGGTCGAGCCGAAATCCGAAAAGTCCTCTTGGCGCGCAGCAACGCCGAGGCTCAGGCGCTCGGTGACATCCGTCTCGAGATCGAGATAGGCAGCCCAATTGTTTCTCGACCACTCGCCGGCCGCGAGCGGAGAGAAACCGGGAAATCCGCTCGAGCCCACCGCGAGACCGATGCGCTGGCCGGTGTCCGGATCGAGAACGCTGGCGAACGGTCCCGCGGTGTACGAAGCGGGCTCGCCGGGTTCGATCTGGAACTCCTCGCGGCGATACTCGGCACCGAACGCCACATTCAGCGGCGCCGCGAACACGCCTGTATCCCACGGATATACGAAGTCCGCATTGCCATTGGTCTCGGTCTGCTGCAGGGCTCCGACGTCGAACGAAAATGGACTCTCCGGACCGAGCGACGGATTGATCGTGTTCTTCAGGTTGAAAGCCACATCACTGCGACCGAAGGAGCCGCTGAAGTCATACCGCAGGCCGGAGCCGAACTCGCCTTTCAAGCCGCCGACGAAGCTCTCGTCCTCGATCTCGGAGCCGAAGACCGGCGAGAACCCGCCGGGAAAGACCTGGAGGAAACTGAAGCGCGCACCGCCGGGCTGATTCGTCAGCGGTACGCTGCGGAACACGCCTGCATTGGTGGTGGCGCTCGGAAAGCGATAGAAGAACCCTGTCTCGCCTTCGCTCTCGCCGTAGTTGCCGAAAGCATAGAGCTGAGCGCGCTCCGACAGCGGCACGCCGGCATTGAAGAAGAGACGCCAGGCTTCATTCTCCGGATTGCCCCAGCGTTGTGCGGGTACGGGTACGGCTGTGTTGCCCGCGTCGATGAGCGCCTGCGCGTCCGGCCGCTGCACTCCGCGAGAGGTCGTGTCCGAGCTTACATACTCGCCGCTAATGTTGAAGAAGCCATCGGCGGTCAGCGGCAGACCGAGATTGCCCTCGACCTGAACGTCTTGGCCGTCGCCCTTGTAGAACTGCCCGTAGCGCGTGGTAATCGTTGCGCCCTGCGCGGAATCCTTGAGCCTGAAGTTGATGACGCCGGCAATCGCGTCCGATCCGTACTGCGCCGACGCACCATCGCGCAGGACTTCGAGTTGCTCGATCGCGATCGTCGGGATTGTCTGCAGATCGGGGCCTTGCGAACCGCGTGCGAGCGGTTGATTGCTCAATTGCACGACCGCCGAACGATGCCGGCGCTTGCCGTTCACGAGGAACAAGGTCTCGTCGGGCGGAAGGCCGCGCAGGCTGAAGGGCCGCACGAAAGCGGCGCCATCATTTGTGCTGAATCGCGAAACGTTCAGTGCCACAACTTGTGTGCGCAGCACGTCGGTCATGTCGGCGAAGCTCGTTTCGGACAGGGTTTCGCCGCTGATGAGGTCGATCGGCGAGGACGATTCGGCGACCGTCGTGTCGGTTCGCCGCGTACCAGTCACCACGACTTCTTCCAGCTTGCCGCTGTTGGCGGGCGGCTGATCCTGTGAATAGACGGATCCAGCAGCTGCGACTCCGAGCAGACCTACTGTGGTGACGACGCCTAAGCTTCTGCCTTTGGTTGTCATTGCACGCGCCATATTGCCCCCTCGTCGGTACATCAATTAGCGGCCAGGCGCCGTGGGAGCGCCTGCTTGTCCGCGGCTTGAAGGTCGATCAGCGGGCCTGCGCGGTCAAATGACAATTCGCACAGAGGTCATCAGCAAACCGTATAGGTTTGTCGTGTGTACAGCACGCGTGCACGACAAGCAGATGCAACCGGATCCCGATCGCAGATCGAGCCTTGAGTCAGGTCCAAGCGGCAAGCAGGAGCGAGAGTCTGCTCAGACGGGTGCTCGCAAGCCCGCGTGATTGAAGTGCGCTGCGACGCCCTCGACCATCTGTTGCGTGCACCATCGCGCGTAGAAATCGCCGAACAAGCGACCCAGCCAACGGGCCGGCATGGAATCGGGTAGAGCGTAGTCGATGAAGATTCGCAACTGAGAATCGCGGCCCCGGGGGGTTATCTCGAATCCCATCCGGTAGTGTCCGACTACCAGCAGTCGAGGAGGATCAGTCGTCTCCCAGACCTTGCGGCGAGGCGCGTCGCGTTCAGTTACCTTCTCGGCAACTGAAAGTCGGATGCCCAAAACTCGTCCGGTCAGACGTATTACCGAGCCGAGTTGCTGGCCGCGGCCGGCGTCGATCTCAGTCGTCATTCGTCCCTTGCCCATCATCCACGAAGATCGGCTCATGTGTGACGAAAGACGTTCGTGATCATCGACATAGTCGAATGTGACCTGTGCCGGTGCTGACACCACGGCGCCGGCTTCATAGTGAAGCGGGAGCGAACGAGGGCCGGATTCTCGTGGCCGCCTGGGTGTGGTCATCTTATTGCTCCACGTTGGCATACTCGCAGGATTGTCCTAGCCGACTGCCGCCGGTCGCCCTCCGGGGAACCCCAGAGCTTCCTTCGGGTTGTCCTACATCGTGTCCCATACCCATGGCCGTACAGTGCTTTGCTGGCTGAACTCGATAAGAGCGAGGAGGAAAATGACGAACATGCTGCGCGCGCGGCAGATCCGACCATGTCTGGCTCTTGTAGGGCTCGCGGTGGTCGCGCTCTCCGCATTTGGCCAGACCCCGGGTGAACACGAGAGTCATCACCCGAGTCCGACTGCGGAGAGTCCAGCCTTGCAGCCGATGCCGGACCAAGCGCCGCAGGACGCTGGATCTGCTCCCGCACGCTCCGCGCAGGGAATGATGGAACGGATGGGCGCGGACCACATGGACATGGGAGGCGGACGCCGCAAGGAGCTCTATCCGTCACTCATGGAGCTCGCCGAAATCACGCCCGAGGTGCGCGCCGAGCTGGAGCAATTGGCTCGGGAACGCATGAACTCGGGCATGGCACTCATGTCCTCAGGAGTAGAAAAGCTTGCAGCGGCGACCTCGCCCCGGAGCTTGCCTCGCATGCAGGAAGCTCTGGCGCAGATGCGACAGGGTATAGAGCAGTTCGAAAGCGGCACCGCAGCTCTCAGCGCGGTTTCCGATGGCAAGCCGCCGCGTACTGCTGCGATCGAGTGGTTCAGAAGCAGCATGAGCCTGCCGGCCGCAGACGTGGAGAGACCGCATGGCATCTTCGGTCTCTCCGCATTTCACTACTTCACGATGGTCGCCGTGTTCGGAGCGGCTCTAGCGCTGGTGTGGATGAATATTCGCAAGATGCAGCGCAGTCAGGCACTCGTTGCCCGGCTGTCGGGCGCTGGGGAAGCAGGAGTCCTGCCTCAGACACCGTCCGCGGCTGCGCCGACGCCGCCGTCGTTCTCTACAGAGCAGGTTCCGTCGAAACCAAATTCCTGGACGGGGCTGCTGCGCGTAGTACGCATCTTTGAGGAAACGCCGAACGTCAGAACCCTGCGTCTCGCTAATCCGGATGGCGATGAGGTGCCGTTTCGTCACCTTCCCGGACAGTTCGTCACATTCACCGTCAGACCGATTGACCAGGCTGTCAAGCGTTCCTACACCATCGCTTCCCCGCCCACACGGCGCGACTATCTGGAAGTCACCGTCAAGCGTGAGGAATATGGGACGGTCTCCAGTTTCCTCCACGCCGTGCATGAAGGGGACACGCTTCAGGCGACGGGCCCTTCCGGCAACTTCACCTTCGCCGGCGAGGGTGCGAACAGCATTGTGTTGATCTCGGGAGGGGTTGGTATAACGCCGATGATGGGCGTCTTGCGGTACCTCACCGATCGCTCCTGGTCCGGCAGCATCTACTTCGTCTACGGATGCAAGAGCGACAAGGACGTGATTTACCGCGAAGAGCTCGAGTACCTCAAGCGACGCTACCCCAACCTGACACTTGCAATCGCAGCGGAGGAAGCTCCGTCCGATTGGCCGCATGCACGCGGGCAAATTACCAAGGAGTTGCTTACTGAAGCGGTGCCGCACATTCAGACGCGTCGCATACATCTGTGTGGTCCGCCGGGGATGATGCGCGCACTCAAAGCGACGTTGGCCGAACTGGGCATACCACCGGATCAGATCAGGGCCGAAGTCTTCATCGGCAGGGAACGCCCCGAGAAAGCTGCGCCGCAAACTGCTGTCCCGCAGGGGCCCGTAGAAGTCGCCGTTGCTGCCGCCAGCGCGGCGTCTGCGCAAACGCGCGAGGTGGCCCGCGCGCCAGGGCTTGCCGTCATCACGTTCGCCCGATCGCGCCAAACCGCAATGCTCCCGCCCACCAAGACGATCCTCGAAGCTTCCGAGGACGTCGGCGTCAATATTGAGTACTCGTGCCGCGTCGGAGTCTGCGGGGTGTGCAAAGTGAAGCTCTTGTCAGGCTCGGTCACGATGGAGGTGCAGGAGGGACTCGACGCGCAGGACAAGCAAAAGAACGTCATTCTCGCGTGCCAGGCGAAATCGAGCGGCGACGTGAGCGTGGACGCTTAGGCAACAACTGCGTGGAGCAGACGAGCGAATGAACCATGGGCGTGAACGCACAGTACTCAGCACCTTGATCGTGCTGCTCGTGGTCTTATGGGCGGGATTTGCGGTGCATCGCTCGCCGCGATTCCCCGGAAGTCTGATCGGGGGCGTGCTTGCTGTCTCCGGCGCAGTCTTGATGGTCCTCTTCTCACTCCTGTATGTGGCCGTCAAACGGATTCCGGGGTTGAAGCAGAAGATCGGCCACCGCATTTCCACCGGCCAGCTCCTGAAGTGGCATGTGTACACAGGCGCGATCGGATCGATTCTGGCGCTCCTGCACACCGGCCACCGCTTCGAAAGCGATCTCGGCGTTGCATTGACTGGTTCCATGCTCATTACCGTGCTCAGTGGGTACGTGGGAAGACACCTGCTCGGACGCGTCTCCACCGAACTGCGTGAGAAGCGCGATGAGCTGGCAAAGCTCGAGACCGCATACAACGAAGCTGTCGGCGAGATTGCGCGCAATCGTTATGTGCTTCTCGCATCGGGTGTTGAGCGCAGCATGCTCTCGTGGATTTCGTTGCGTTTCCCCCTTAAGGCGGACGCCATGGACGCTCCGCAGGCGCTTGGATATCGAGCCGTGCGAATGGCGGAGGCCATCGCCGAGCTGGAGTATTCGATCAAGAACCACGAGCGGTTCAAGCAAGTGGCGGCACGCTGGCTCAAAGTCCATATCGCAGCGGCGCTTGTCTTCTACGTTCTCCTCGGGCTGCACATCTGGGCCGCGATCTATTTCGGCCTGCGATGGTTCGACTGAGGTGCCGTGCATGAGACGCTTGCTATACTTGGTTACGTTCGTCGCAGCGGCCGCCGCGCTCAGCGTCGTTTGGCGCGAGTACGGTACCCATACCAAGCTCATCGCGTGGCAGCGTCACGCGAGTCCCGGTACGTTAACTGTCGCTCATGCGACCCTTGAGAGCAACTGCGCAGCCTGTCATTCGCCGGTGAAGGGAGCTGCCGATGAAAAATGCATCGGTTGTCATGCGAACGAGACAGCGCTCCTGCAGCGCCAGCCCACGGCATTTCATGCCGACATCCAGGGCTGCGCCCAATGTCACATCGAGCATCAAGGCGCGCAGGCGAATCTCAGGAAAATGGATCACATCGTTCTGGCGCGCATCGGCCTGGAACGAATGTCGGAGACCTCGAAGGTCGATGGAGCGAGCTTCGCGCTGCGGCGCTGGGTGAAGGCCCATCCCGGCGGCTCATCGCCGACGTCCAGCCATCCAGAATTGGCCCCGCTCGAGATGACCTTGTACTGCGTCAGTTGTCACGCAACCAAGGACCAGCACGTTGGGCTGTTCGGGCCAGATTGCGCAGCCTGCCACGCCACCACGCAGTGGACACTTGCGCAGTTTCAGCACCCCTCATCCGATTCGGTTGATTGCGCACAGTGTCATCAAGCTCCTCCGAGCCACTACATGATGCACTTCAGCATGGTGTCAAAGCGGGTGGCCCGTCAGGAAGATGCGCGGGTCGCTCAGTGCTGCGGGCGGGCGCAAGTGAATCAATGTTATCGATGCCATCAGACGACTTCGTGGAACGACATCAAAGGGGTCGGTTGGTACAAGCATCACTAAGTAGTGACCTTCGACGCGACATCCCCGCAACTGAGCAGGGGTTCCCCGGAGAGATCGCATGAGTGAATCGGCGCTACGCTGTTCTCATCAGACCTTCGTGTCAGCCAGCGAGAACGTGAGGATGCATATGAAACTCCCATCAAGGGCAGTATTGAAGGCCGGAATCGTCGCGCTCGCCACTGCAATGTCACTCGCAGTGGCCGGCGCCCAGACGCCCGACTCGTCCTCCGCTCAGAGTATTCACGCAGCGGACCCGACAGATTCGGTGCAGCTGCAGCGGGAGGTGTCCCGGCTTCGTGAGCAAATGCGGCAGTTAGAGCAACGGGTGCAGGCATCCAGCGCGCAGAGTCGCATGAAGAAGACGCGGATGAGCATGATGGATGACGACATCGATGACGATAAGAGCATGGGTACTGGTATGCCGACGAAAGGCATGGCGCAGGGCTCATCGATGTCGAGGATGTGCGCCGGATGCATGAACGACATGATGGGCATGGGCTCAATGGGCGGAATGAACAGTCCGGCCGCTATGTCGACGCCCTCGGCGCTGCCGGGGTTTCCCGGGCAGTCGCACCTCTATCACATTGGAGCCACGGACTTCTTTCTGGATCATCCGGAGCACATCGCGCTGAGCACGCAGCAGCAACAGGCGCTGGCGAAGCGGAAACAGCAATCCCTGGCGGACCAGGGCAACCTGCAACGGCAGATCGACGCAGCGGAGCAGGACCTGTGGCAATTGACGGGTGCGGATCAACCGCAGGTGGGTGCCATCGAGAAGAAGGCTCGCGAGATAGAACGTTTGCGCGCCGACAAGCGTGTTGCGTTCATCCGCGCAGTGGGCGACTCGGCGAGGTTTCTCACCGATGAGCAGCGCGAACAACTCACGGGCATGGCGCCGCCGCAGCCTGCGAACAGCCAGGCGCCCATGTTGATGCCGGACCCGAGTCAGCAGAAATCCAGCAAGGATCACATGTAAGGTTGGAGCCATGAACACTACCATGAACGCTACCGTGTATTGGCGGTCTCGCGCCGCGTGCTTCGCCCTCTCGGCGCTGCTGGGCACCGCACTCGCAGGCTGCGATCGGCAGACCGCAGATCGCGCGGGTGCGGTAACGCAGTCCAACGTCGCCCAGAAGATCGAGCAAGCGCGCACGCCAACCGATCATCGCGAGCTTGCCGAATACTATGAGTCCCGAGCCTCTGTGGCGCGGCGTGAGGCAGTTGACGAACGCGAGCTTCGGGGCGAATACGAGCGCCGCTGGGGATCGGGTGGCAATGCAATGCGTGGTCGAGCGATGCATCATTTCGATGATTTGGCCGAAGACCACCAAGAGACAGAGACTCACTATCGCGCGATGGCGGAATGGCATCGGGAAATGGCCCGCAACGGCGACAACTCCTCGACTGCAGGTGAGTGATGGATCTCATGTGGGAATAGATATGAGTCGCATCCTTACCCAATGCACTCGCAGGAGCTTCGTCCAGGGTGCCGCAATCGCTGCGGCGTTAGGCACGCTTGGCGCTTCAGCACGAGTATGTGCAACAGACCGCCAGTCCGAGCTCACCGGCACTCAGTTCGATCTCGAGATTGCCGAACTGCCCGTGAACTACACCGGTCGCACCCGTCTCGCGACTGCAGTGAACGGCCAGGTGCCCGCGCCGCTCTTGCGCGTCAAGGAAGGCGATACGGTGACGTTGCGCGTAACCAATCGTCTGAGCGAGATAACGACCATTCATTGGCACGGGCTCATCCTGCCTCCCGAGATGGACGGTGTGCCTGGCATCAGTTTTCCGGGCATCGCGCCGGGCGAGACGTTCACGTACCGATTCACCATACGGCAGACCGGCACGTACTGGTACCACGCGCACACGCTCCACGAGCAGACGGGTCTGTATGGCGCGCTCGTTGCAGAACCGCGGGATGCGTCGCCAACTCGAGCAGATCGCGACTATGCCGTGCTGCTCAGTGACTGGACCGACGAAAACCCACTGCAGGTCTTCCTCAATCTCAAGAAGATGGGCAGCTACTACAACTTCGGCTTGCCCACGACGGGCGCACTTCTCGCGGATGTACGGCGGCTGGGCCTCGCGGGGACCATCGAAAAGCGCCAGATGTGGAATCGTTCGCGGATGAACGAGACCGATTTCAGCGACGTGACAGCCGCCACCTATACATATCTGATGAACGGCACTGCGCCTGCACAGAACTGGACCGGCCTTGCTCGTGCCGGAGAGCGCGTGCGGCTGCGCTTCATCGGCGCTGGCACCGCGACGTTCTTCGACGTGCGCATTCCGGGGCTGAAGCTCACCGTTGTGTCCACGGACGGACAGGAGGTCGAGCCCGTCGATGTCGACGAGTTTCGGCTCGGCCCGGGGGAAACCTACGACGTGCTGGTGCAAATGCCGGACGACCGCGCGTACACCATCTTCGCGCAGTCGCTCGACCGCACGGGCTTTGCGCGGGGTACTTTGGCGCCGCGCGTCGGCATGGAGGCGGAGGTTCCGAAGCCCGATGGTCCGGTCTGGCTTTCTGACGCCGACATGATGGGCGCGATGGCAAGCACCGGCGCAGGCGCACATGCGCAGCACGGTGTCAGCCCCGATTTGCAGCGGGCCAATCACGCGCGCAGCGAATATGGACCCGGTGTCGATATGCGCGTCGACTACCCACGGGACAACCTCGACGACCCCGGCGTGAATCTGCGGGACAACGGCCGACGCGTGCTCACGTATGCCGATTTGCACACGGTCGGCGGATCTCTCGACGCCCGTGAGCCCGATCGCGAGATGGAGCTGCACCTCACTGGCAACATGGAGCGGTTTCAGTGGTCGCTCGACGGGTTGAAGCTCAATGAAGCCAAGCCCATCCACTTTAGAGCTGGCGAGCGCTTACGGATGGTTTTGGTCAACGACAGTACGATGACGCATCCCATGCACCTGCACGGGATGTGGAGCGAGCTGCAAACCGGGCGCGGCGAGTTTCAGGTGCGCAAGCACACCGTTTCAGTGCAGCCCGCGCAGCGTGTCCACCTTGCGATCACCGCCGACGCGCCCGGCCGCTGGGCATTCCACTGCCATCTTCTGTATCACATGGCCGCTGGCATGTTCAGGGAGGTAGTGGTCGCGTGACGCGCCTTCGTAGCATAGCCTTGCTGTCCGTCCTGGCGCCGTTCGCATCTGCGACGCTTGCACAAGAGGCCCAGAATCACGCGACTCATCAGAGCCAAGAGACCGAGCCCGGCGCTATGAGCGCGATGGACATGGGGCCCATGCAAGGTGGACGCGCACCTGCGGATGCCCGTGACGGGCATGCCTACGCCGACGGGTACGAGTACCGCGGGATGCCCGGTTGGGAAACCAGCGACCAGATCGTTCTCGGATGGGTTTCTGGGGACGAGATGGAATTTGTGTCGGGCAATGAAGGAGACGGCTTCGCATGGAACGTGCAGTCGAACTACGGCGATGACCGGAATAAGGTGTGGTTTCGCACGCAGGGATTGAAGGTTCCCGGCGAGCTCGATCCGACGACGAGCGGCGAGGTCCTCTGGTGGCGTCCCTATTCGCCGTTCTGGGGTACGCAGCTCGGCATCCGTCAGGATCTTGGCTCGGGCGCACATACGTATCTGGCCTTCGGTGTCGAAGGAATCGCGCCGTACTGGTTCACTGTCGAAGCGACTGGTTACGTCGGCGACGACGGTCGACTCTCGGCGCGCTTCAAGATGTCCTACGACATGCGCTTTACGAACCGTCTGATTCTGACCCCGAATCTTGAAGCCAACGCGTACAGCCAGTCCGAAGATGAGCGCAACCTCGGGGCTGGCCTCGGCAATCTCGAATGGGGACTGCGGCTTCGCTACGAGGTGCACCGCAAGCTCGCGCCCTATGTTGGATACGTGTGGGAGCGATCCTTCTCGGGCACTGCCGATCGTCGTCGAGCGGAAGGCGAGCCCGTCAACGAGCACCGATTCGTCGCGGGCTTCCGCATGTGGTTCTGATCGGCGCCGGCGTGGGCGCACTTCAAGGAGCGGGCCCCTTAGCGGGTCGCGAGCCGCGCTGCCACGGCCAATAGCCATCGATTTCCAGCTGCAGCGCCATGCTGAGGAATGTGCGGATGAGCACGATCAGGCCCAGGGCGGCCACGCTCTGCAATGAGGGATCGACCGCCACCGTGCGGATGATGTCGCCGGCAACCAGGAATTCCAGACCGAGTACGATCGCACCACCCAATTCTTGGCGCAGTTCGCGGTAGGGCGAGCGGACCTTGCCGATTCCTTGAGCGAAGAGACGGCCCATGGATAGCACGGCACCAAGAACGATGACCACGACTCCGAGCGCCTCGAAACCAAAACCGACGATTTCGATTGCCGCGCGCAGCTCACTGAGGCTCATTTGTCAGTGCTCAAGATCACTTTCAGCGCCTTCTCCTTCGCAGCGTTGCTGAACACGTCATATGCCTGGAGGAACTCGTCGAACGTGAAACGATGCGTGATCAGGCTCTTTGGCTCAAGTTTCTTCGACTCGACGGTTTTCAGCAGCATCGGCGTGGTGTTCGTGTTCACGAGACCGGTCGTCAGCGTAATGTTCTGAATCCAGAGCTTCTGAAGCTGCAGGTCCACGCTCTTACCATGAACGCCCACATTAGCGATGTGACCACCGGGCCGGACGATGCTCTGGCAGATATCGAACGTCTGCCGCACACCCACTGCCTCGATGGCTACGTCAACCCCGTCCTTGGTTGATTGACGAACGGCCTCGGCGACGTTGGTATCGCTGCTGTTGATCACGTCTGTAGCACCGAACTTACGCGCAAACGCCAGGCGCGCCGGATCGATGTCGATCACGATGACTCTCGCCGGCGAGTAGAACTGCGCGGTCAAGAGAGCCGCCAGTCCGACGGGTCCAGCACCTACGATCGCGACGACGTCTCCCGGCTTCACGGCCCCGTACAGCACGCCGATCTCAAAGCCTGTCGGAAGGATGTCGCTGAGCATGACGAGTGCCTCTTCGTCCGCGCCATCGGGGACGTGATAAAGACTGTTGTCCGCATGGGGAATTCGTACGTAGTCGGCCTGCGTGCCGTCGATGAGATGTCCGAGGATCCAGCCGCCGCTTTCACAATGCGAATACATCTGTCGCTTGCAGTACTCGCACTTGCCGCATGAAGTGATGCAGGAGATGAGTACGCGATCACCCTTCTTGAAGTTGCTCACCGCCTGTCCGACCTCCTCGACGACACCGATGCCTTCGTGCCCGAGAATGCGACCCTCCGTCACGGTGGGCACATCGCCCTTGAGAATGTGCAAGTCGGTCCCGCAGATCGTGGTCTTCACCATCTTCACGATGGCGTCGGTGGGCTGCTGAATCTTTGGCGTGGGTGCCGAAGTCCAGTTCTTTCGCGCAGGTCCGCGGTAGATCAGTGCGTTCATCATCGAGGGCATCGTCATAAGTTGCTCCTAGTCACCAAACGATCGTTCGGGATCCCTGCGCTCAACGCATCCATCGACGTGCGGCCGACTTGGCCCGCTGTACTCGCGGGAGCGGGCCATGATCCGCCACCGCTTGGATGAGGCCACAGATGGTTTCGCCATCCGGGGCGCGATCAGGCATGCGGCGCCATTCGCGCCGCTGGCGAGCTCCATTCGCTCTGTAGCGACTGGGCCTCATAGGCGCTGGCGATTCTCTGCCAGTCGTTGAACAACGATTTCGCGCACCAAAGGGCAGAGAGTTCGCCGCTGTCGGCTGCGCCGCACGATCTCGTGAATCTCTGCGAGCGTGAACCCGAGACTCTGTGCGGCGCGTACGAAACGGACCAGCTCTACCGCGACTGGAGCGAACTGCCGGTATCCGTTCGCGGCGTACCGTGCAGGGCGGATGAGACCGGTGCGCGCGTAGAACCTCACGACTTGCGCCTCCATCTCCGCTTCCCCGCCACAAGGCTCGCAGCTGATGTCGCCAGTATCTCCTCGGTTGGATCAGGTGAATCTCCGGGGAACCCCGGAGTCAGCTTCGGGTTGCTGCAAGGTTAAGGTGCACGCGGCGAATGCAGATCGAGTGCAACTGCCATGAAGCACACCGACGACACTGACGAGATTCGCGGCTCCGATGCTCACGGGCAGCTCGCATATCAGGATGTGGATTTCCTGAAACCCATGATGGGCGTCCCGTACGAATCCTTGCGGAGTACCTCGCGGCTCTGCGCGCATTTCGGCGCACCGGCGTGCACGACACGATCGTGTTTTTCGGATCTGAGTGAATCCGACCCGTCACTCCGCTTTGGCTATACCACGATGAAGCTCGACAGCCAGCGTGGGACGTCACGCGCTGGGCCAGACGCTGTCCTCGCACTCGATGCCCACTCGTGGTCTGCTCCGGAGGTGGCCCTGTTATCATGGAGCCAGCGAATCGCGGCGCATCTGAAGCGGGCGGTCGAACGATCGGTCTGACGATCGGCCTGCCGTTCGAGCAAAGGCCCAATCCTCACCTTAGCGACAATCTCGCGTTCGAATTTCACTATTTCTTCATGCGCAACCTGTGCTTTGCGCATCTCGCACGGGCGATCGTGGTGTTGCCCGGCGGGTTCGGCACCCCTCGACGAGCTCTTCGAAATATTCACACTATCGCAAACAGGCAAGCTGGATCGGCGGATCTGCATCCTGTTGTATGGATCGGCCTACTCGAAGGAGATCATCAACTTCGTTGCGCTCTTCGTCACGGGGTCATCTCTTCCGCGGATCTACAGCTCGTTCAGTTTGCCGATGATC
This sequence comes from Steroidobacteraceae bacterium, assembly GCA_035277305.1. Taxonomy (GTDB): domain Bacteria; phylum Pseudomonadota; class Gammaproteobacteria; order Steroidobacterales; family Steroidobacteraceae; genus Steroidobacter. Next base: position 88,638 of record DATEKT010000162.1, read on the forward strand.
CGCGCGTCGCACTGGAGACATTGAACAAGAGCCTTGAGCCCGACGTGGCGCCCGAGACAGTGGCGTTCGCCAAGTCAACCACGCCGTGTCCTTCGCCTGAAGGCGGCGAAGTATGATCGCCAGCTGAAAGTTCGGCGCGGCCGTGCATGCCCGCGCCGCCCCGTTCTGTTACTTGGCGAGCTCTGAGGAAACAGCTGCGGCTTCCTTCGCAGCCTGCTCGTAGTAGTTGGCCAGGCTGTCACAATGTTTTGCGACGTTGGCATAGCTCGCTCCACCCTTGAGCGGTGTGCGAGTTCTGTACATCTGCGCAAGCTTCCTGTGTGATGCAGCCTTTTCGTAAAGCTGAGCGGCTTCGCTCTCGAACTCGGCCGCGACCTCCTTGTCGGGCGTGTCGTGATTCATCTCCGACTTGTGCATGTGCATTGGCGGCTTAGTGGGCTCCTCGGCAGCAAGACCGACTGAGCCAACCGCGACAAGCCCGGCGGACAAGAGAATGAGTGTGGTGGAGCGGCGATTCATTGAGTTCTCCTTGCGAGAGCTGGGTTTTGACATCGGTCAGCTTACATGGCGCCAATTATCGCGCTGTTCAGGGCTACCCGAAATGAAATGCGGAGACTTCCTCATCGCGAATGGTAGGACCAAGGACTCGGTTCGGACGACGCAAGTCGCTCCGCAGGAGACGAAGCCGTGCAGCGCACGCCGGGAGCTCGGCGCCCACAGTTTGGGCGGCACTGTCCGGTTTTGGTGCGGAACCAGGGTCGCTCATGCCCGCGGTCGGGCCTCGAGCGCATGAGAGATGTTTCTCTGCTGCGAGAGGAGCTGATTGCTGTGCAGCTGGTCCATTGTTCCTCCCGGATGTCGTGAATGCGGTCTGGCAAGCGACACTGATCGCATGGTGGTTCGCTGAAGCCGATCAGTTCGCTGAGCGTCCGCTCGCGACCGAGCGGACGCGCATCAACGACGTCACGATCGCACCGCTCGCGATGTAAGCGAGCGAGAGGCCGGCCAGGACACCCAGGCCGAGATCGATCGAGCCGAGCGCAGCTGCGCCCAGTGCAATACTTACAGTTGCCAGCCACACGACAGGCCCGGCTTGCCGTCGGCCGAGCTGATATCCCATCCATGCACCGGCGACAGCGCCGACGAGCACGCATACGCTCGTGCAGAGAATTGGGTTCGATGCGCAGCCGAGCTGCATGAGTGCAACGCTCGCGATCAGTGGGAGCATGCCGGCCTTCAGTCCGATCTCTACCGCCTGCGATCCATTGCTGCTTTGCCAGCGCAATGCAAGGGCAAAGCCGATCAGAAGCAACGCAACGGATGCGCACATCCTTGGCTGCGTACTCAGCAAAGTGCACACGACTGCGAGTGGCAACAGAAAGAGCAGCACTCGGGCCGACATACGCAACCTGCCGAATTCGTATGCCCGCAATGCGCGTTTGCGCAGTTGTTCCCGATCAACCATAGAGCTTGCTCCAGGCTGTGCGGAGCTTTGTGAGTGCGCGTTGCCGGCGCTTGCGTATCGTGGGGCCAGCGAGTGCTTCGTCTGCGTTCCCTTCGCCAATTCCAAGCACGGCTCGGTCAGCGTCCGTCAGCTCGCCCAACGCATCCGTCAATGCGCTGGAGATTTCCTCGTCAATCAGCAGATCGATATGTGATGGCATCGGATCGGCGGGCTCGGCATTCTCGGGTGGCGGAGGAAGTTCGCGACGACGCTGCAAGCGCCGCAGCTGGGTCCGGATCTCGAACGTGGCGATCGCATAGACCCAGGTGAGGCCGTCGCGGCTGCGGTCATAGTCGGCGATGCGCGAAGCGACTTTGATGAGAACCTCCTGGGCGACGTCCTCGGCATCTGCGATCTCGCGCAGAGTCCTTTTGGCAAAGGCCAGAACTACTGGCCAAAGCTCGGTCATGAGTGCGTCAAACGCCGAACGATCGCCATCGGCGAGACGCGCCAACGTGGCGCTGACGGCGGTTCGGCGGGCGGCGTCCATGGGCTCGGGATTGTCACAGACCGCCCTCGGTGGCCGCCAGCCGCCGCAATCCCAATAGGCCGGAAATGGCCAAACGTGACCGGACCTGAGCGAGGTCGGGTCACGCTTTGCGTCCTGGTGCCTATTGGGGTGAACGCAATTGAATGGAGACCAGGCCACCCATGCTGCGCCGCCTTGCCGCACTGAGCGTCTTGCTGCTGAGCCTGTCGGGAGTGATGCCGACAGCGCTGGCCTGCGCGCCCAGTGTCCAGGCTGCCTGCTGCCCGGCAGGTGTCCCGCACGACCCGACAGGCGGCGCTGCGCCCCACGCTTACAGCGATGGCCCGTGCTGCGTGGCCGAGGTTGGAAGCGAGAGCATTGCCGCGGCGGTCCTGGAAGCTGAGCCTCGCGTTACCGATCTACCATCGCCGGACCAGCCCAGTGTCCTGCCCACTTCCGCTGTTGCCGCGAGCGACTTCGCATCGTCTCGCGCGACAACGTCCAACGTAGTCTCCCGTCCGGATATCCACCAGCAGGTCTATCTGCTGACCGGTCGGCTGCGCCTCTAGCGACCTACCTCGAAGAGCTGATCCGCTCAGCTCCAGTTGCTCCTTGCCCTTGATGAATGCTCCGCGCACGAAAAGTCGTGCGCCGGCATCCAGCAACACTCTTTTTCGAGGTACGTGTCGTGACTATTCGCAATGAACTTCGCTTCCTCGTGCTCGCGATTGCCGTTTCAGCTGCCTGGCTCTTGGTCCCGGTGACGCTGTTCGCGGCCGAGTCGGCCGGCCCCAAACAGGTGTCTGCGCAAAATGCGGGCGCGCTATGCGAGCAGTACGTGCGCGAGCATCACGGCCATCCCGGCAAGGGGACGGACATCGTCAAAGTCGTGTACGTGGACTGCTCCAAGAAGCAGTGAGTAAGCTCCGGCGGCGGCTATCGTGGGTAATCGCGATAGCCGTTGCTGAACCCGCTCGCACATCGGCGACCCTATCGAAGTACGTCACCATGAAAAAACACAAACTGCTGCTGACGCTCCTGCCCGGACTTCTGTTCACGTCGCTCACGCAGGCGCAGCCAAGCGCACTGACATTGGATGAGGCGGTCGAACTTGCCGCAGCGCGGACTCCACAGATGCAGGCGCAGACGGCCGCAATCGATATGGCGCAAGCCGAGTCCATTGCTGCCGGCCGACTTCCTGATCCAGAGCTCGTTGTCGGCGTCGACAACCTGCCCTCGAGCGGCGATGACGCGTGGTCGTTCGACCGCGACTTCATGACGATGCGGAAAGTAGGCGTCATGCAGGCGTTCCCCAACGGACGGAAGCGAGCCGCGCAACGCGAGCGGGCAGCCGCGGCCGTGTCCGTTGCGCAAACAGAGGCGCAACGAACGCAGCTGGAAGTTGCGAGAGCGACAGCCGAGGCATGGATTGCCTCTCACAGTGCCGAACTGCTACTCGAGAGACTGCAAGCACTGAAGCCCAAGGTCGAGTTGCAGGCCGAAGCGGCACGCGCCGCTCTCAGTGCCGGCAAGGGCACGACCGCCGATGCGCTGGCGGCTCAGAGTGCGGTCAAGGAGCTCGATGATCGAATCATCAATGCAGAACGCGAGGTCCAGGTTGCAAGAGCCGAGCTCGCGCGATGGGTCGGTGAAGATGCGCAACGTGAGCTCGCCGCTGCGCCCGCTTTCGCCGAGCTGCCGGCCTCGCGAGAGAGGCTGCTTACGTCGTTCCATCGGCACGCGCCGCTACTGACGTACGAGGCACAGCTGGCCCTCGCGCGCAGCGAAATTGATGTGGCGAGAGCGCAGAAGCGCTCGGATTGGAGCGCGGAGCTTACGTATGCCAAGCGCGGCTCGGCATTCTCGGACATGGTCTCGCTCGAGTTTCGTGTGGGCTTGCCGCTCTTCAGCCGCTATCGACAAGATCCGATGATCCGTGCCAAGCGTGCGGAGCTGAGCAAACTCGAAGCGGACCGGGATACGGAGCTGCGCACGCACACGGCAGAGATCACCGCGATGCTCGCTGCCTGGGACGCGGCACGAAAGCGGATCGGGCTCTACGAAGCCGATCGGTTGCCCTTGGCGCGGCAGCGCTCGCAAGCGGCCCTGGCGGCATTTCAGGCGGGCCGAATGGAGCTGACCGGCGTACTCGCGAGCCATGTCGCCGAAATTGAAGTGCAACAGGAATACGTAGAACTGATGCAACAGCTCGCGCTGGCGTGGGCGTACCTGCGCTACCTCGAGCCTGGGAAGGATTTGTCATGACGTACACAGTGAAATGGATCGCAGCCGTGATCGCGGCGGTTCTGATCGGCATAGGCGTTGGCTACGGCATTGCGCATCGTAGGTCGTCGCCTGCGGAAGAACAGACGGGCGGCAAGGCCGCGAGCGGTGAACGCAAGATCCTCTATTGGCACGATCCGATGGTGCCCAGCCAGAAGTTCGACAAGCCCGGCAAGTCGCCGTTTATGGACATGCCGCTGGTCCCCGTCTATGCAGACGAGGAAAGAGGCGGTGATGTCCGGATCAGCGCGGCCGCGACCCAGAATCTGGGCATACGCATCGGCAGCGTCGAGAAGCGAGCCGTGGCGCCACGTATCGAAGCGGTGGGCAGCATTGGCTTCGACGAGCGCTTGCTCGAACTCGTCCAAGCCCGAGTCAATGGATATGTGACGCGACTGTACGTGAAGGCGCCGCTCGAGCGTGTGCGACGCGGCCAGCCGCTCGCAGAAATTCTTGCGCAAGAGTGGCTGGCGGCGCAGCAGGAGTATCTCGCGCTGCTCGATGCCAAGTCTCCGTCCGCGCAACCGATACGCGAGGCCGCTCGTGAACGACTCACGGTGCTCGGCGTGCCCGAGGCGACGATTCGTACACTCGAATCGGATCGCAAGAGCAATGCAACAACGACCATTGTTGCGCCGATCGACGGTATTGTGACCGAGCTTTCCGTGCGCGAGGGCAGTGCATTCATGGCAGGCGGGCCGCTGGTCCGTATCAATGGCTTGTCCAGCGTCTGGCTCACTGCGCAAGTGCCGGAATCGCAAGCGTCGCTGGTTCTGGAAGGCGCGAGCGTTGAAGCACATGCGAACGCGTGGCCGGGAAAGACGTTCAAGGGGCGGGTGCTCGCGCTGTTGCCCGACGTCGATCTGCAGACCCGCACGCTCAGCATTCGTATCGCTATCGACAATCCTCAGTTCAAGCTCGCGCCAGGCATGTTTGCTTCGCTGAACCTGACGGGCTCCGAATCAACACCGCAGCTGGTCGTTCCCAGCGAAGCCGTCATTGTGACCGGCGAGCGCAGCGTCGTCATCCTCGCTCGCGAGGATGGTGCGTTTGATGTCGCGGACGTCAAGGTCGGTTCGGAGCAGCAAGGTGTCACCACGATTCTGTCTGGCCTCGAAGAGGGCCAGCGCATCGTTCTCTCCGGACAGTTCCTCATCGACTCCGAAGCGAGTCTCAAGTCGACCGTGAATCGGTTGACCGGCGCGCCCATGCCTGGGATGCCGGGCATGGACATGAAGGGCCAGCAGGACAAGCCGAGCGAATCCACGCAGCAGGAGCGGCCATGATCGCGCGCCTCATTCGCTGGTCGATCGCCAACCGGTTTCTGGTGTTGCTGGCGACCGTGTTCGTGGTTGCCTGGGGGATCTGGGCTTTGTTGCGTGCGCCGCTGGACGCGATCCCGGACCTGTCGGACGTGCAGGTCATCATCCGCACGAACTATCCCGGTCAGGCGCCGCAGATCGTCGAGAACCAAGTAACGTATCCGCTGACGACCACGATGCTGTCGGTGCCGGGCGCGAAGACGGTGCGAGGTTTCTCGTTCTTCGGCGACTCATTCGTCTACATCCTGTTCGAGGACGGCACGGATCCGTATTGGGCGCGATCTCGCGTGCTCGAATACATGAACCAAGTGCAGTCACGCTTACCGGCGCAGGCGAAGACCTCGCTCGGTCCGGACGCAACCGGCGTGGGCTGGATCTTCGAGTACGCGCTCGTGGATCGAAGCAAGACGCTGGACCTGTCGCAGCTGCGAGCGCTGCAGGACTGGTTCCTGAAGTATGAGCTGAAGTCCGTTCCCAACGTCTCCGAAGTCGCCTCGATCGGTGGCATGGTTCGGCAGTACCAGGTCGTGCTCGATCCAGACCGGATGCGCGCGTTCAATATTCCGCACCAGCAGGTCATCAGCGCCATCCAGAACGCGAATCAGGAAACCGGTGGATCGGTGCTGGAGATGGGCGAGGCGGAGTACATGGTGCGCGCTTCGGGCTATCTGCAATCGCTCGATGATTTCCAAAGCATTCCGTTGAGTGCGACTGCGCAGGGCGTACCGGTGCGTCTCGGCGACGTTGCGCGGATCCAGCTCGGGCCCGAAATGAGGCGCGGTATCACTGAGCTGAACGGCGAGGGCGAAGTCGCCGGCGGCATCATCGTCATGCGCTCCGGCAAGAATGCTCTTGAGACGATCGACGCGGTCAAGGAGAAGCTCCAGAAGCTGCAATCGAGTCTGCCGCAAGGCGTGGAAATCGTGCCGACCTACGATCGCTCCAGCCTGATCAAGCGCTCGGTGCGCAACCTCAACGAGAAGTTGATCGAGGAGTTCATCGTCGTCGCACTCGTCTGCGCGGCGTTCCTGTTTCACCTGCGTTCAGCGCTCGTCGCAATCATCTCGCTACCGCTCGGCATCCTGACCGCATTCATCGTGATGCACTACCAGGGTGTTAACGCGAACATCATGTCGCTCGGCGGAATAGCGATTGCCATCGGCGCCATGGTCGATGCGGCGGTCGTGATGATCGAGAATGCCCACAAGCACATCGAGCGTTGGCATCACGAACACCCGAATGAGGAGCTCGCCGGCGAGACGCAATGGAAGCTGATCGCAGATGCCGCGGGCGAAGTCGGCCCCGCGCTGTTCTTTTCGCTGCTGATCATCACGCTCTCGTTCATCCCGATCTTCACGCTGGAAGCCCAGGAAGGTCGCTTGTTCGCACCGCTCGCCTATACCAAGACATACGCCATGGCCGCGGCAGCGGGTTTGGCGGTCACGGTGATCCCGGTGCTGATGGGCTACTTCATTCGTGGGCGCATTCCCGAGGAGCAACGCAATCCAATCAATCGCGCGTTGATCGCGGGATATCGGCCGCTCCTGGAAGGCGTGCTGCGCCGTCCGGTCGCGACGTTGGTGATTGCGGGCATCATCGTTCTCATCACGGCCTGGCCATTGACACGGCTCGGCGGTGAATTCATGCCGCCCCTCGACGAAGGCGATCTGTTGTACATGCCCTCTGGTCTGCCGGGATTGTCGGCGGGCAAGGTCTCGCAACTCCTGCAGCAGACGGATCGTCTCATCAAGACGGTGCCTGAAGTTGCGAGCGTCTGGGGCAAAGCCGGGCGAGCGGAAACTGCAACAGATCCGGCACCCCTCGAAATGTTCGAGACCATGATCCAGTTCAAGCCGCGCGATCAATGGCGCCCGGGCATGACGACGGACAAGCTCATCGAGGAGATGGATCAGCTCGTACGCGTGCCCGGTCTCGCGAACATCTGGATTCCGCCGATTCGCAACCGCATCGATATGCTCGCGACGGGTATCAAGAGTCCCGTCGGCGTGAAAGTGGCAGGGACCGACCTCAAAGAACTCGATCGAATCGCGCTGCAGATCGAGCAGGCGGTGAAGAATGTGCCGGGCGTGACGTCGGCGCTCGCGGAACGTCTGACGGGTGGGCGCTACGTTGACGTGAAGATCGACCGTCAAGCTGCGTCGCGCTATGGACTCAACATCTCCGACGTGCAAAGTGTCGTTGCAACGGCGATCGGCGGCATGACGATCGGAGAGACGGTCGAGGGACTGCAGCGCTTTCCGATCAGCGTCCGCTATCCGCGCGAGATTCGAGACTCGGTGACGAAGCTGCGCGAGTTGCCGGTGCTCACCGAGCGAGGCGCCCAGATTCGCCTGGATGACGTCGCGGATCTGAACATCGTCGATGGACCGCCGATGCTCAAGAGCGAGAACGCGCGTCTGTCTGGATGGGTGTACGTGGACATTCGCGGGCGCGATCTGCGCTCCGCGGTGCGCGACATGCAGCGTATCGTCGGCGCGCAGGTCAAACTGCCGCCCGGCTACTCGATCTCGTGGTCCGGCCAGTTCGAGTATCTGGAGCGCGCCACCGCCCGGCTCAAGATCGTCGTGCCGGCGACGCTCGTGATCATCTTCGTTCTGCTCTACGTGATCTTCCAGCGCTTCGATGAAGCGTTGCTCCTCATGGCGACTCTGCCGTTCGCGCTCGCGGGCGGCATCTGGCTGCTCTGGGCGCTCGGGCACAACGTCTCGGTCGCAAGCGCCGTCGGCTTCATCGCGCTCGCAGGTGTCGCCGCTGAGTTCGGCGTAATCATGCTGCTCTATCTGAAGCACGCCTGGGACGCGCGCGTTGCAAAGGGCCAGACGACGACCGAGGACTTGATGAATGCCATTGAAGAGGGCGCGGTCCTGCGGGTGCGGCCAAAAGCCATGACCGTAGCGGTCATCATCGCGGGTCTCATCCCCATCATGATCGGCACGGGTACGGGCTCGGAGGTTATGCAACGCATTGCGGCGCCGATGGTCGGAGGTATGGTAACGGCGCCGTTGCTTTCGATGTTTGTTGTACCGGCCGTGTATCTCCTCATACGGCGGCGTTCCACACGCGCGGCATAGGAGGCTCAATGGGTATCTACGATCGATACATCCTGCCGCACGTCATCAACCTGGCAATGCGTAATCGCCATTTGATGCCCTATCGACGGCGGACGATCGCCGCGGCAGACGGACGCGTTCTGGAGATCGGCATCGGATCCGGACTCAACTTGCCGCTGTATTCGGCGCACGTCCACGAGATCGTGGGACTGGAGCCGGTGCCGCGCCTGACCGAGATGGCTCATCCTCGCGCCGACCGAACCGGCATTCGAACGAAGTTCATCCAAGGCTTCGCGGAAGCAATCCCGCTCGATGACCAATGCGTCGACACCGTGGTCACAACGTGGACGTTGTGCAGTATCCCCGATGTGAGCACGGCTCTTCGGGAAATGCGCCGTGTCTTGAAGCCGACCGGACAATTGCTGTTCGTCGAGCACGGCCGGGCACCGGAGGAGGGTGTGCGCAAGTGGCAGGACCGGCTCACGCCAGCATGGAAGTGCATCGGCGGCGGATGTCACCTGAATCGTCCGATCGCGCGGCTCATCGAAAGCGCGGGTTTCTCGATCGCGCAGCTGCAGACCGGCTATATGAAAGGCCCGAAGCCGATGACGTTCATGTACGAGGGCCGGGCTCGACCGTGACGACGCGCGGGCGGCCTGCAGAATTTGCGCACCCGCGCGGAGCGCGTCGACGCGCTGGTAAACCCTCTCTCGCCGCGCCGGGGGAAGTGCTAGATTCGGAACGATCGCGACGCTTCTACCATATGTGCCGGCTGCTTGTAGCGCTCCTCGTTCTGAACCTGTCCCAGGTGCCGACGGGCTATGCGTGCAGCATGGCTGGAGCGGTCGTGCAGCCGGTTTGCTGCTGCGATGTCACCGCATCGGCGGCCTGCGCCGAGCCGAAGAGCAAGTGCTCCACATCATTAGATGGCGAGACCGGCAAGCGGCAGCTGCTGTTCCATCGTTGTCTCCGGCAGCAGTGCGGTGGGAAAGGTCGCGACTGTGGCAGCGGCTCCCATATTGCCCATCGGTCCCGCGGCAGCGGGCATTCGGGTGCTGTCGCGAAGGATTGCAGTCACTCCTCTCGATGCGGGCCCGCTCAATTGCCCGACTTCGCCTGTGTATCTGCTGACCGGTCGCCTTCGCAGGTAGCGCAGCTCGTCTGACTGCAATCACCCGGCCCGACTCGATGTCGGCCGGCGGCCAGCGAGCTGAGCCAGTGAGGCGGGTCATGTCAATTCATAGCGTTTCGCCGTTCGCAAGCAAAGCGGCGGCTGTCCTCGTTTTGATAGGCGCCAACGTGATCCTAGGCGCGGCAACTGCAGAGTCGGGCACACAGTCCTCACCTCGAACACTTGTCGCCACCTACGTTGGCGAATCTCACGGCGGCGGCTCGCACACACAGCGAGCCGCCCGGTCATGCCGCGTCATCGAACGTCCAAAGCACAGCATCATCCGCTGCGACTGCTCCGGTGATCCGCTCGCGGGCGTCGCTTCCGTTGACGTGGCGGCGATTCTCCGATTGTTCGTGGGGAATCCGACGTGCCGTGCACCGACGGCAGCTCGACGGTAGGCGCTTGCATCTGCCGGTATCGTTCGTGTTCCGAATCTGGATCTGAATCAAGCTTCAGCGGTTTGCGACCCGTTGCGGCACTCGTGAATACGCACGGAGGAACAGAACATGTGGCTGCATGTTAGGTAGTGCATCCCACAACAGATTTGGAGCTCACCATGGTTACTAGGCAGATAATTCTTGCAAGCGCCTTCGCACTCGCGCTCGCCACGACCGTGACTACCCGCGCGGCCGATCAGGAGCATGAGCATCCACCCAGCAGCCAAGGCACCGCGAAGATGTCGGACGGATCTCAGGACCTGCACATGTCCATGATGAAGGGTATGAAGGAAATGCAGGGTATGAAAATGAGCGGTGACATGGATCACGACTTCGCGTCGATGATGATCAAGCACCACGAGCAGGCGATCGAGATGGCTCAGGCGGAACTCGATCATGGCAAGAGCCCGGAGGTGCAAAAGACTGCGCGCGAAATCATCAGTGCCAGTCAGAAGGATATACAGGAACTGAAGAAGTTCATGGCACAGCATCACCAATGATTTAATTCCGCCCTATGCAGGGCTTGGCTCGCCGTCACCAAAGCAAACGGCGAGCCGTGCTCTATGCTCGAACAGGAAGGAAGGCGTGACACCGAATGTCTGGCGAAACGTTCGTGACAGATGAGCTGAATCGCTGAAACCGGCGCGATGAGCCGCCTGTGTCAGTGTGCCGCCTCTAAGGGCAGCTTCCATCGCCCTCCAAAGCCGCTGCCACAGGATATAGCGCCGGATCGGCACGCCGATCGCCTCACTGAATCGATGAGCAAGCCAGCTCTGGGATACGCCAAGCGTTTTGGCGAGCTCTCTCAGTCGTAGAGGCCGGTCGAGGTGCGTTCGAATCGTGCTCAGGCAACGAGTGATGCGCGGATCGAACGCGGCCTGGTCCCCTTGTGATTCCTGCAAGCCGAGCAGTGCCAGGCACAACGTCTGCGCCTCGTGCGCGCTTCCACCCACCGCAGTTAAGTGCCGGACTTGTGCGAGCACTCGTGGGTTGCACGGAAATGGAGTGATGTCTTCGCGCCAGCCAATCGTAGCCTGCAGCGTCGCTAGCTCAGTGCTCTCGGCGGCGACATAGATGACGGCAGTCGATGTCGCTGTTGCGACGAACTCGTGTGAACGATCCGGCGGCACGAAGAAGGCGCGGTGTGCCGACCACGGCGCGCTTGCGGCGGTCCGCAGGCGCAACGGCCCGTCCACACCAAAGCAAAACTGCGCCGCATGGTGTCGATGTAGCCCCGTCTCGAACGCCGGTCCGAGGAGGAGCAGGCGATGAGGCCAGAGATAGATGCGCAGCGACGGCTGCGTCTCGGCTGCGCCTTCTGCCAGTTTATTCAAGGCCACACGTCCGCCCGCACTGCAAACTGCAGCCAGGTTTCACGAGCACCTGTATGAATCTCGATCCGATCGTCGTACATCAGATATTCGGCGCGCTGATCGCCGCCTTCGCTGTCTTCATGCTCCTGCGAGAGATCGCCTCGCTGGGTGAGCGGTGGGCCGACTACTTATCTGCAGCTGCGCTGCTATTCGTCGGCGCGCTGTTGTTCGCGGATCCGTGGCTGTTTCATGGCGGCGACTTCGGAGTCGAGGGCCATCAGCACAGTCTGCAAGGGCTGCTGGCAGTCGCCGCTGGTACGCTCGAAGCATACCGGGTGCGCCGCAAGTCCGAACACTTTCTCTTTCTTCTCGTCATTCCCGCTGTGTTGGCCGCGATAGGGATCGGATTTCTCCGGCACCACCAGCACGCCACTGGGGACATGCTGCTGCAAACAGTTCAGCACCGGATCATGGGTGCCACCTTGTTGCTCGCAGCTGTTGTGAAGCTAGCCGCGAACTTTCGTTGGCGCGACGGTCAGTGGGCTCGCGCCGGTTGGCTGCTGATTCTGCTAGCGTTCTCCTTACAGCTGCTGCTGTACGCAGAAGTCCCCGGCCATGCCGGGCACGGTTAAACGACGAAACCGTCCCAGCTGCCATAGTGCTGTTGACTGCGCCTACCGCGCGGCAGGCTCAGCGCGATGACCATGACACCTGCAGCAATCGCATACCAGGCCCGAGCGACAGTCACGCCTGAGAGCAGCCACGGGGCGGCGATCAGCCAAAGGCCGACCAGCACGTTCAAGAATCGCAGGGCTCTGGCAACCTCCGCGGTCGCAATCCCAGCGATCGTAATGAGCAGCGCGCCAACCACGTGATCACTGTTGGCCATGGGGCCCTGTGCGTCGAACAGCAGGCCCGAGAACATCAGCAGCACGCCCACCGCGCACGTTGCAAGCAGGGGCCAGGGCAGTGTCACGCCCGAGGTTGCCGCAGCAAACTGACCGCGCAAATTCTTCGCGGGTTCCGTCTGGCTCGTCGCCTGATCACCCAGGTCTGGACCGCCCTGCAAGGACGTGCGAATCAGCGGCCGGCCGGCACGCCACTCCTAGCCATGTACTGCGTCATGGCGCCGAGTTCGTCGATCGTAAGCGGGATCATCACGAGCATCGCGGCTGCGGCGAACAGGCGCAATGCAGTAAGTGCCAATCATGATCCGCTGAATGATGATGAAGTAGATACTGACGCCGCCGAAAGCAGCAACGGGATACCCGCATTCCCCGACCGTCTCAGGCTCGGCGCTGAGCATCGCTCGCAGCATGAGATCGCCATCTCCGAGCCTGCGGCGAGCCCTGCCCATCACCCCAGTTGATGCTGCCGAAATCCTCATCGCCTCGATGGCCGCCCTCATCGATGTACTGCAGGAACGCGTTTCCATGGGGCATCAGAAGCCACGGGCTCATCGCGTGGAGGGCGTACATGGGCGTTGCGTCCGGAAGCCACGATGTGCCGGATCCGTCGCGCGACAGGGAGATGTCGAGCGCACCCATCATGGCCTCCATCACGTCGTCCTGCATGCTCGTTTTCCGGTCCGGTCCGTGCGCCTGGTGCTCCTCAGCGGCAAACGCAGAGTTTGCTGTTGCAAGGATCAGGGCAGTCAACTAGGCACGCATCTGAGCACTTCGTTTGACCAAACCTATTCGCTGGTGAGAGATAGTTCGACATTGCTGTCCGCGTCGAGGAGCGTGTGACCCTCGCTGCCCGTGTGACGTCCCTTCAAACCGACGAGCGGCTGGTAGTCGCAGATCGAAAAGTCGCGACACAGCATCTCTCGCATATCGGAGATGTCGTTGATCTGGCCGTGCACGATGCCGGAGCAGTAACGTTGCAGCATGTGATGCTCGAGTTCGACCGAGACCTGGCATTTCACGCTCGGTACCAGCGCCAGGTAGTGATGGCGGCTCAAGACCTCCATGAACACATGGTCGAAGCGCTCGCCTGACTGAGTGCGCTCGAGCAGCGCTATCTGTGCCTGCGCTCGCCGGTCAATGCGCGGCTGATACTGGATGCCGTACCAATCGTGGAGGAAGCCGAGTGCGGTCAGTATCTCCTCGCGCTGCATGCGATTGTTGCGTCGGGCGAGGGACTTGAGCTCGGGTGACTGCGCCTTGGCTTGCACGGCAGCGAAATGCGGACTCGGTGAGGTGCCTTCCTCCGGCGAAATTGCCGGATCGCGCGCCAGATCGGTGCCTGCAGCCAACTCGGTCATGCGCAGCGCGGACAGATGATGGTCTGCAATCATCTTGAGGTAGGCGATCTCAAACCTCGCCGTAAGACCGCGGCCTGGCTCTTCAGCATGCGCCAGCGAAGTGAATGCGCCTGCGGCGAGGCAGGCAAGTGCAGCTGTGAGAAGCTTCGAGCGAGTGTTCATGGAGACTCCCTGGACATCGAATGGAACGATCTGGCGGCGCGGACCTGCTGGGATCAATCGCTTGTTCGCGGTGTTGTTCCGCGACGGCGCGCATTCCGCCGCGCACTTCCATCGCCCAAATCTGGAGTCAACTCCAGAGTTGCTCGTAACGACGAAAATTTGCGGTAGGGCGATTCAGATCGGACCGGGCGCGCGGTTGCGGCGCCGGCCGCAGGACGATACCCTTGCCGGCGTGCGACACCTTTCCCACCGCTGGGCCATCGTCTTACTCGTCGTGGCGCGACTCATACTCGGTGAGTTCGCCTACTCGATGCCGCACGACCCAGCCGCTGCGACAGATCACGTGCAGGGGCAATCGCACGAGAACGCGCGATTCAGCGACTCGGGATGCCCCGAGCACGGCGGTGCTGCGGGTACGCAGGCCCCGACGGACTCCACGGCCATCAACCCCCATCACGGCGCCGCGCACGACGCCAACTGTTGCAAAACAAGTTGCTCCTGCCCGTGCTTGCATTTGTCCGCAATCGTGACCGGCGTGGGCGTTCCCAGCCTCGCTTTGCTCCACCAGCAACAGCTGCCTGGCTCTGCCTCCGGCCACACGCCCGAACGTGTCTTTCTGCTGCTGCGCCCTCCCGCCTGATTTCACTCCATCCGCGCGCCGTTGGCCTCACAGCCGCGCTGCTGTGAGCTGACGATCTAAGTCCGCCGGTCCGACGCGTGAGCGCTTTGCTGCTTCACGGGTGCTGGTGCGATCCATGGAGTGTTCCATGCAGGCCTTATCCATTGGTCAGCTCGCGAAGCTTGCCAATGTCAGCATCGACACGATCCGGTTCTACGAGAAGGCGGGTCTGCTGACTCCGCACGTCCGCCGCCCGTCTGGATTTCGAGAGTATTCGGAGCTTGACCTCAAGCAGCTGCGGTTCATTCGTCGCGGCCGCACGCTCGGCTTCTCTCTGGAGGAGCTCGGCCAGCTGCTCGCGCTCGAGCAGCCTGAGGGCATCGTCGGTTCGGCGGTGCTGGCCGCCAAACTTGCCATCGTGGATCGGAAGATCGAGGAGCTGCAACGCTGGCGCAGCGGCCTGATGCAGTTCATGGATCGCGGCGCCCAATCGAACTCGATCCTGGAGCACTTTGCGGATGACCCTGAGGACGAGCGCCGCGACGCCGGCACTCAACACTTGCAGCAACCATTGAGAGATTTTGATGACGAACATTGATCGACTATATCGGCCGCTTCGCCTGGATCGGCGAAGCTTTCTTTCTGCCGCCGGCGCAGGACTGTTCGTGCTCGGCACGCCCCGCAACTTTGCGTGGTCACAGAGCGTGCAGCAGAGCGTGTTGTCCGGGACCGAGTTTGATTTGCAGATTGGCGCGACGCAGGTGAATTTCACCGGCAGTGAGCGCGTGGGTACCGTCGTAAACGGACAGATTCCAGCCCCGCTGCTGCGCTGGCGCGAGGGCGACACGGTGACCTTGCGGGTTTCGAATGCGTTGCCCGTACGCAGCTCCATTCACTGGCACGGCATGATCGTGCCGGCAGACATGGACGGCGTGCCGGGCCTGAGTTTCGAAGGTGTCCCGAGCGGCGGCACGTATGTCTACCGTTTCAAGGTGAACCAGTACGGCACGTACTGGTACCACGCGCACTCGCGTTTTCAGGAGCAGACCGGCCTCTACGGTCCAATCGTGATCGAGCCGCGCGGCGGGGAGCGTCATCGCACCGAGCGGGACTATGTCGTGCTGCTCTCCGACTGGACGGACACCGACCCGGAACGGATCTTCGCGACGCTCAAGAAGCAGAGCGACTACTTCAATTTCGGTAAGCGCACCGTCGGCGACTTCGTCGATGACGTGCAGAAGCAGGGCTGGCGGCAAACAGTAGCCGACCGACGCATGTGGGGACAGATGCGCATGAACCCCACCGACCTTCTCGATGTCTCCGGCTATGCGTACACCTATCTGATGAACGGTAGCGCGCCCGCGAACAACTGGACGGGATTGTTTTCCCGCGGGGAGCGAGTGCGACTGCGGTTCATCAACGGCTCGGCCATGAGCATCTTCGACGTGCGTATTCCGGGCTTGAAGATGACTGTCGTCGCTGCGGATGGCCAGGATGTCGAGCCGGTGAGCGTCGATGAGTTTCGAATCGCCGTCGCCGAAATCTACGACGTGATCGTCGAACCGAAAGACGATCGTGCTTACACGATCTTCGCGCAGGCGATGGATCGCTCCGGTTATGCGCGCGGCACGCTTGCACCGGCACCGGGGATGCAAGCCGAGATACCCGCGCTCGATCCGCGTCCGCTGCTCGCGATGTCCGATATGGGCATGGCTCACGACATGAGTGGTATGGGCGGCATGAGTCATGGCGGCACGCCGGCCAAATCCGATCAGGGACCGATGGAGGGGATGGATCACAGCAAGATGGATCACAGCCAGATGGACCACGGCAGCGACAAGTCCGGCAGCACGATGGACCACGCCGCGATGGGACATGCCGGCATGCAGCAGGGTTCGATGCAATCGCCAGCGCTGCAGCATGCACCCGCGGAATTCGGGCCAACGGTTGATGCACGCGTCGAGCAGGCCAACACGCGGCTGGACGATGCAGGTCCTGGGCTGCGCGACAACGGCCGGCGTGTGCTCACGTATGCGGATCTGCACACGCTCGGGGGGCCGATCGATCGGCGTGACCCGGGTCGGGAGATCCAGCTGCATCTGACGGGGCACATGGAGCGCTTCATCTGGTCGTTCGACGGGACGAAGTTCTCGGAGGCGGCGCCGCTGCGGTTTCAGTACGGCGAGCGACTGCGCATCACGCTGGTCAATGATTCAATGATGACGCATCCGATTCACCTGCATGGGATGTGGAGCGAGGTGGTCAACGAACAGCAAGAATTCCAGGTCCGCAAGCACACCGTGACCGTCAATCCCGCGCAACGCATCAGCTATGACGTGACTGCAGACGCACTGGGACGTTGGGCCTACCACTGCCATCTGCTGTACCACATGGAGGCAGGCATGTTTCGAGAAGTCGAGGTTAGCGAGAAGCCGACTCACGACGGAGGTCACGAATGAGCCGTCTCATTGCGCTCACAACCAGCGTCGCGCTGCTGCTAGCTGCTGCAGCGAGTCGGGCAGCGGAGGATCACAGTGCCCACCAGCAGCACGAACAATCACCGCCTGCAGCCGAGGATCAAACTCAGCAGCCTGGCGAGGTCGAGCACGCACAGCATGCTGGGCCTGCGGATGATGAACCGACGGAGAGCGAGCGGCGGCACATTCCGCCGGACCCACCGCAGCATCCGATGGGCGAGATGTCCAACGAGCGAATGATCGAGCTCATGCAAATGGAGGACAACGCGCCGCTCGGCATGGCATTGCTGGACGAGCTGGAATGGCAGGAGGTCGACGACCGGGATGCCCTGCACTGGGACGGAGAGTTCTGGTACGGCAACGACTTCGACAAGGCGTGGCTGCGGACCGAAGGAAATCTAGTCGCAGGCGAATACGACGGGTTGGCGGAGCTGTTCTGGGACCGAATCATCGCACGCTGGTGGCACGTGCAAGCTGGCGTGCGCCAGGATTTTGGTGAAGGGCCATCGCGCACGTGGGCAGCGTTCGGCGTTGAAGGGCTCGCGCCCTCTTGGTTCGAAGTTCAAGCAACCCTGTACGTCGGCGAGGACGGCCGCACCGCGGCGCGCTTTTCCGGCGAGTACGAGCTCTTCATGACGCAGCGGCTGATTCTGCAGCCGAAAATCGAATTCGATCTGTACGGCAAAGACGACCCGCGCAACGCGCTCGGGGCCGGGTTGGCAGATTCAGAAATCGGGTTGCGCCTGCGCTATGAGATTCGCCGCGAGTTCGCGCCATACGTGGGCCTGGTCTGGACGCGCTCGTACGGCAAGACCGAGGACTTTGCCCGCGCCGCCGGGCATGACACTGATGATCTGCAGTTTGTGGCAGGTCTGCGGATGTGGTTTTGAGACAGATCTTTTCAACCGGAGATGTACAGATGAAGAATCGAGTCCTGATCCTGAGTGCGGCCCTGTTCGCCTTGTCTGGAGTTGCGCAGGCGCACACTCACCTGGAGAAGTCGACACCCGCGGAGAATAGCGTCCTCGCGACGGCGCCGTCGCAACTTGCATTGCATTTCTCGGAACCGACACGCCTGACTGCAGTGTCCGTTCAGAAGGACGGCGACAAGGAATCGATGCACATCAGCGCGTTGCCGGCACAGGCGTCGGCAGATGTGAACGTCCCGCTCGACGGGCTCGACGCCGGCAAGTACACGGTGACCTGGCGGGCTGTCGGCGATGACAACCACGTGATGTCTGGTGCTTTGCATTTCACGGTGAGCGGCAAGTAGTCGCACGCTGGCGGCCATCGCATGCTCGCCGATATCGTTTCCTCGCTGATTCGTGCGCTGAGTTTCATCGCGCTGTTTCAGGCGGCCGGAGTGGTGATCTTTATCGCCATCTTCGGCCGCTACCTTGATCGCACATGGCACATAGTTCGACGCGTCGGGCTGCTCTCCGCCCTCGCGGGATTGATGCTGGTAGCAGCGCACTACGGTCTCGAAGCTGCACGGATGGCCGGGGATCTCCGCGGCGTACTCGATCTGTCTCTGCAGTCGATGGTGCTGCATTCGGCGATGAGCGCGGGCGCGGCGTTTCAGGTCTTCGGCCTCGCGCTGATTGTCACAGCGCTCGGCCGCAGCGGACGAAACGAACCGCTCGGACTGGCGGGCGCCGCATCGTCACTCGTCGGCTTTCTGTTTGTCGGGCACACGGCGACGGACGCCGATCGTTCCTGGCTGGCGGGCCTCCTGATGCTGCACCTGACGGCCGTCGCTTTCTGGTTCGGCGGGCTGTGGCCCTTGTTCGTCGTTGCTCGACGCGAGGCTGCCGGCGTTGCTGCGTCTATCGTCGACATGTTTTCGCGGATCGCGACCTGGTGGGTGCCGGTCATCCTGCTGGCAGGCGCTGCGATGACCCTATCGCTGGTCGATAGCTGGTCGGTTTTCGCTCACCCGTACGGGCTCATTCTGCTCATCAAGGTGATCGCCTTTGCCGTGCTCATGCTGCTCGCATCGCTCAATAAGTGGCGCTACGCACCTGCCCTCGCGGTACCACGCATGGCGATCGCTTTCCAGCGCTCCGTCGCAGCGGAGTACTTCCTCATCTGCGCGGTGCTGGCCGCAACCGCCATCATGACTACATTCTTTTCGCCGGAGGCTTAGCAATGAACAGAACACTGCTCGCCGTCGGTGCGACGTTCGTCGCGCTGCTCGTGCTGGGTGCGATAGTCGTCGGATCAGGCGTGTACAACGTCGCGGCCGACGATCCGCACTGGTCGTTTGTGCATGGAATTCTCGACGTGACGCGAGAGCGCTCCATCGCGGTGCACGCTGGCGACATTGAAGTTCCGCGTCTCGATGAGGACGCTATGGCACGTCGCGGCGCGGGCAACTACGCCGCGATGTGCGCCGGCTGCCATCTGGCGCCTGGGGCAGAGGAGACGGAGCTGAGCGTAGGTCTCTATCCGGCACCTCCGAATCTCGCGAAACATGAGCACGTCGATTCGGCAGAGGCGTTCTGGGTGATCAAGCATGGCCTCAAGGCGACTGCCATGCCCGCCTGGGGCAAGCGCATGGACGACGCATACATCTGGGACCTCGTCGCATTCCTGCGCAAGCTCCCGTCGCTGACCGCGGAGCAGTACAAGGCTGAGGTTGCAGCCAGCGGCGGGCATTCGCACGGCGGCGGCGAGTCGGCAGAGCATAGTCACGAGGAGGGCGAAGAGCACGAAGAGGATCAGCACTCGCACGCAGGCGACGCCGGTGAGGAGCAGCACCCGCACTCAGACTCTGACAGCGCGACCCACAGTCACGCGGACGGCACCGAGCCCGCACGCGAAGCGGCCGCCGGCAGTCCTGTGCGCGCGGTACAAGCGCTGCACGAAGCGATGTCAGCGGGCGATGCGAAGCGCGTGCAGGACGTGCTCGATGCGAAAGTACTCATCATGGAGGGCGGCAACGTCGAGCGCTCGCGAGCTGAATACGCCGGCCACCATCTTCCCGCTGACCTCAAGTTCATGCAGTCAATCAACTACAAACTTGAGCGCCAGACGGGCGACACCGTGGGTGACCTCGCATGGGTTGCGAGCGAAGCACGCCTGAACGGCACGCGGGAGGGCAAGGCGATAGACATGGTGAGCACCGAATCGCTGGTGCTCAAGAAGGCAGCCGCCGGTTGGAAGGTCGTTCACATCCACTGGTCCTCGCGCGCGGCGAAGCAGTGATGCTCGCGATGCAGGAAAGAGGTGCCATGCGGCAGGGCCGTTGCATTGTCGCGCTGATCGCGTCGCTGGCAATCAGCGCTTGCGGGCGTCCCACCGAACCTGGGCTGGCGAGCATCATCGTTTACAAGAGCGCCACGTGCAGCTGCTGCCGCCAGTGGGCGCTGCATCTGCGCGATGCAGGCTTCGATGTAGAAACACAGAACATCGAGGATCTGCACTCAATCAAGGAGCGCGTCGGTGTTCCTGCCGCTCACGGCTCGTGCCACACGGCGGAAGTGTCCGGCTACTTCGTCGAAGGTCACGTACCCGCGGAGGACATCAAGAGGCTGCTTGCCGAGCAGCCGGAGGCAAAGGGATTGGCGGTGCCCGGCATGCCTGTCGGCTCGCCCGGCATGGAGACACCCTCGGGCGAAGTCAAACCCTACGACGTGCTCCTCGTTGCCCGGGACGGCACCACGACAGTCTTCGCGCATCATGAGCAAAAAGCACCGAAGTGAGGCAAATGGGAGCTGCGACCGTGCAAGACGGCGCGCATCTCCTGGTGCGCAAGGCATCGAGCAGGTGCCTTGCATAACGCGCTCGGATAGGACTACTCTCTGGCAAGAGTTGTATATACAACTTATTCAGCAAGGGGAGCAGCTTTCGCCCATGCGCGGCGCCCGTCCAAAATTCCAAACGATCGTGCAGTTCGCCCGCCGCCGCATACACAGCGGCTCATGGAACGCCGGTCAACGGGCTCCGTCCGAGAACGAGCTGAGCGCGCAGTTCGGTGTCAGTCGAATGACGGCGCGGCGAGCCCTCGATCATCTGGCGCTGGCGGGCGATATCGTTCGTCGTCGCGGTTCGGGCAGCTTCATTGCGGACGACAGCGTTCGATCCTCGTATCTCGTCGTGCGCAACATCGCGGAGGAAGTTCGCGAGAGCGGCCGGCAGTACACGAGCAGCGTACTGCGGCATTGCGCGCTGCCGTGTGACTCGGCGGTCGCAGCAGTGCTCGAATTGGAGCGCGGTGATACCGTCTACCACTCGCTCGTACTGCACGTGGCGGACAAACAGCCGGTCCAGCTCGAGTATCGTTACGTCCGACCGGATGCGGCGCCTGATTACTTGAGCGTCGACCTGACCACCGAGACGCCAAATCAATATCTGCAGCGCACGTGTCCGCTCATCGAGGCGCATCAGGAGATTGCGGCCACGGCGCCAAGAGCGCAGCAATGCGAACTCCTCGGCATGCGCCGGACAGAGCCATGCTTGCTGATCTCCAGAGTCACGCGTGCGAAGTGCGGTCTGGTGAGCTACGCACGAATCCTGGCGCCCTCGAGCCGCTATCGCATGGGTGGACGCCTGCATTTCACCAGCCAGCTGCCGAAGTGAGAGCAAGCGGCTCGCTCGGCGACGACGCCTGAGCGCGCGAGGAAGGAAGGGGAGTTTTGGTTTGTGCCTGGAGCACGTGTGCTTGTGCGTCGGGCACTCGCATCGCCATGGAGTGCGGGTATCCACAGACAAGACCTACAGGTGAGGGCAACATGAAAACGGTAACGAAGGGTCTATATCCGGGACTGTTTCTGGCGGCATGCGGATCGCTCGGTCTCGCGGCGGAAGCGCTCGCGCAGAGCCAGACCGGTGCGTTGGAGGAGGTGCAGGTCACGGGCAGTCGCATCAAACGCCAGGATCTCGAGGCAGTCGGACCCGTGACCGTGTTCACCGCGCAGGACATCGAAGTGACGGGCGTCACCTCGACCGAAACCCTGCTGCAGCGGTTCTCGGCGTCCGCAGGCTTCGCTGGTAACCAGACGAACGCGTATTGGACTGGCAACGGCTACGGCACGGCGCAAGTGAACCTGCGCGGATTGGGCATCAATCGCACGCTCGTGTTGTTGAACGGCCGGCGCATCGTCTACGGCGGTACCGGCGCTAACAGCGCCGTCGATCTCAACATGATCCCGACCTCGATCATCGAGCGCATCGAGGTCCTGAAGGACGGTGCATCGGCGCTGTACGGCGCGGACGCGGTCGCCGGCGTCGTCAACATCATCACACGCAAGAATTTCGACGGCCTGAAGCTCGGCGCCAAATTCGGGCAGACCGGCGAAGGCGACGGCGACGACATCGCGGGCGATCTGACGGTGGGCGTGACCGGCGAGCGCGGCAGTCTCATGGCATCGATGAGCTACACGGAGAGCAAGGCCGTCAACATGGCCGACCGCGCGTCGTGCGCACTGGCAGATGCGGGTGACGGAACGCTGGCTTGCACCGGAAGCTCGAGCACCTCCGGTGGGCGTGCGACTTTCCTGACCGGTCCCAACATCGGCCAGCGCATCAACTTCAACAACGATCCGAATGGCAATGGCGATTTGTTCGAGCCCTACAGCGGCGCGCGCCACAACATTCCGTATTTTCAATGGCTGAATGCGGTTAATCCGATCAAGAAGACCACGTTTACTGCGTTCGGCGATCTCAACATCGCCGAGAACGCGCGCTTCTTCAGCGAGGCGATCTACAGCCAGCGCGAGTCCGACCAGATCGCGACGCCCGGCACGCTGCTCGACTACTACCAACCCGGAGTTGGGCGCACTTCCTTCGTCATTCCAGCAAGTCATCCCACGAACCCGACCGGGCAGGACATTCGCCTGGATCGCAAGCGGCTCGTCGAAGCCGGCGTTCGCGAGTTCTTTCAGGAGACGGATACCTGGCGCATCGTGACCGGCTTCGCAGGCAACATCACGCCGGATTGGTCGTGGGAGGTTGCGTACAACAAAGGCCGCAACACGGGCATCGACGGGTCAACCAATATTGCGAACCTTGAGCGCGTCTATCAGACGATGTTCTCGTGTGACAACGTCACCGTCCCCTGCGCCGACTACCTGGGCAACGGCGATGTTTCGCAGGAAGTGCTCGACTACATTCTGTACACGCAACGCGACAGTGGCGGCAACGAGCAGGAGTCCATCACCGCGAACGTGACCGGCAAGCTCTTCGATCTGCCTGCCGGTCAGCTCGGTTTTGCCGCGGGCGTCGAGCGTCGCAAGGAGTCGGGCTGGCGCGATCCCGATCCGCTGGTCGTCGCGAATATCGCAAACACGAACCAGCAGGATCCCATAGCAGGCCGCTACACGGTCGATGAGGTGTATGCGGAGGTTGTCGTGCCTATTCTGCATGGCATGACTGGTGTCGAGCATCTGGAGCTGAGCCTCGCGGGCCGCTATTCTGACTACGATCTGTTCGGCAACGACAGCAACTACAAGGCTGGTCTGCTATGGGAGATTGGCGGGGGAGTGAAGCTGCGTGCGACCAAGTCGACGGCATTTCGCATCCCCAATATCCCTGAGCTGTTCGGCGGCGTCGCCGAAGGAAACCTCACGACGACAGATCCTTGCAGCGAGTGGAGTCAGCGCAGCCCCACGGATCCGGTCTATCAAAGCTGTCAGCTCGCCGGCGTACCAGCGAACTATGTCCAGCTCGGTAATACGATCCTCACCACGGTCGGCGGTAACTCAGCGCTGCAACCCGAGGACGCCGACACCTTTACCGTCGGATTGGTGTGGGAGCCGAAGTTCGTCGGCGGTCTGTCGCTTACGCTCGATTACTGGGAAATCGAGATCGAGGATTCGATCCAGCAGATTCCCGGATCGGAGAAGCTCGCCATTTGCTATGACACGGGCAATCTGAATCATCCGTTCTGCCAGCCCGAGCATCACACGCGCGATCCGCTGACCGGCGAAGTCAACTTCCTGTCCGCACAGCCGAGCAACGTTGGTTCCGAGACAGCGTCGGGCATCGATCTTGGCACGGTGTACGCCACCCAGCTGTTCGGTCTGGACACCGACCTGCGCTGGAACGTGTCGTATCTCGATGAGTACAACGTGACGCCATTCAAGGGCGCTTCTCCGATTGAGTACGCAGGGATGATCACCGGTGGCAACGGCAGCTACACGCACTGGCGCTCGGATCTCGCCGTCACGGCCGGCCGAGACCGCTGGTCGGGCACTTGGGGCATGCAGTACATCGGCGCGGCGGATGACATCAATACCGATACGGGGCCGGGCAGTCATGTATCGGCCGTCTTGTATCACAACGCTCAGTTCAGCTATCGCGTGACCGATGCCGTCAACGTGGCGCTCGGCGTCGACAACGTGTTCGACAAGGATGCGCCGTTCGTCTCGAGTTGGACTGATGCGAATACGGACACGATGACCTATGACTTGCTGGGGCGGCGTTGGTATCTGCGCGCCAGCTGGAACCTGCAATAGCGCCGAAGCGCAGCGGGCTCGTCGTTGAGCCCGCTGTGCGCACGCCTCGTTGATCAAAGTTGCTATGAGACCTGCGCTCCTGTCCCGCACGCTGCACAAATGGCTGACGCTGATCGTCGGCCTGCAGCTGCTGCTGTGGACCGTCAGTGGCTTCTATATGGTCGTGGTGGATCTGGATTTCATTCACGGCGACCCGCTGGTGAGAAACCTGCGGGTGCCGCTCACGATGAGTCAGCCCCTCACGCCGGTCACGGAGGTGGCGCAGCGATATCCCGAGGTGACGCAGGTAACGATGCGGGCATTGCCGACCGCCGGGCCTGTGTACGAGATCACGGCGAACGGACGCAAGGTGCTCGTGGATGCGGTGAGCGGCCAACAACTATCGCCGCTCTCGGCAGGACGTATTCGCGAGCTCGCGCGGAATTACTACGCGGGTACGGGCGAGCCCACCCATGCAACGCTGATCGAGCGCGATCCGCCTTCGGAAATTCAGACGCGTGGATTGCCGTTGTGGCGGATCGACTTCGACGATTGGCTGGAGACGAGCTTGTACATCCACCCGGACACCGGGGCGCTCGTCACGCGCCGCCACCGCTTCTGGCGCTGGTTCGATTTTCTGTGGATGTTGCACATCATGGACTATGAGGCACGTGAGGACGTCAACAACGGACTGCTTCGCGTCGCAAGCGTGCTCGGCACAGTAACCGCCGTGAGCGGCGTGTGGTTGCTCTATTTCAGCTTTCGCCGCCGCCGCGCGGCCAGTGCGTGAACCATCCGAGCGTCGCCCTTCATGCGCTTCCTTCGCAAACTGCACAAATGGCTCGGCCTCATCGTCGGCATCCAACTGCTGCTGTGGACGGTCAGCGGCCTCATGTTCGCTCTGCTTGAGCACCATGAAGTGACGCCCGAGCACGATGCTCCTCCAGCGCTCGCGCTTGCCTCGGGCGTTCCGATCGCGGAGCCCGCGCAATGGTTGGGTGCATATGCGGGTAGGGAGCTCTACGACATCCGTCTGATGTCGCTGCTGGATCAGTGGGTCTGGCGTGTCGAGACATCCGAAGGTGTCGACCTGCGGCGCGCGGAGGACGGCAAGCCCGTCGTTATCGATGCGCGTCTCGCTGAGCGGCTCGCTCGCAGCCACTACCAAGGCGAGGGAAAGCTGAGCACCGTGGCGTTTCATGCGAGTTCGGCGATGGAAGCCCGCGACGCGGGCGCAGTGTGGGCGGCGCGCTTCGACGACGCGCGAAATACCACAGTGTATTTCGCTGCGAACGACGGAGCATGGGTCGCGACCCGCAATTCGACCTGGCGGGCGTTCGACTTCTTCTGGATGCTGCACACGATGGACTACAAAGGTCGTGACGATTTCAACAATCCGCTCGTCATCACCGTCGCAACTGCGACCCTGTGGCTGTCGATATCAGGCGTGATCTTGCTGACGCGCAGCTTCAGGCCACGTCCGGTGACTGCGAGCAAGCTGTCGCAAGTGCGCACGGAGTTTTGACGAGCGCGCTGTCCTTTTCGGGGTAGCGATCAATGTGGCCGTTCGCCCGGAACCGCGGTCTCGAGCCTGGCTTCAGCCCGCGGCAGCAACTCTCGCGTAGGCAGCAGGAAGCTCGCCGCGCGTCGCGCGTGGCGTGGGTGATCGGAGTGCTCGCCGCGCTCACCATCGGCACAGTGATTGTGTCGATCGCTCCGCGTAGCAAGCCCATCGTGACGGTCTACATGCCCCCGGACTGCAAGCCATGCTTGCGCTGGATGGATCATCTGGAGGCGAGGGGCTTTCGAACTGAAACTGGCCGGGAAGCGGAGTGGCCGGCCATACGCGCCGCATTCGGCGTACCCCCGCGCTTACGAGGCTCTCATACAGCAATAGTGAACGGCCTCTTCATTGAAGGACCGGTTCCCGCAGAGGACATTCATCGCGCGCTCAAATTGCGTGCGGCATATCACATCAAGGGCATTGTCGTGCTCGGCGTACCGCGCGGCTCACCCGGCATGGAATGGGCGTTGCCGGAGCCCTACACCGTCTTTGCGGTCAGGGACGGAGGACGCGTGCAGGAGTTTGCCGAACACGGTCACTAGTAACACGCGAAGCTTACACACGTCGGTTGTCGGAAGCCGCCTGCTCCGGAACCCCGTGACGCCGTCAACCGTCACAGCCGTGTCGATTCGTTCGGGCTTGACCTTGCCATAGTGGCAAGGTTCATGATGGCGGCATGTCAAACGGCTCACAGAGTTGCGAGGACAGCATGGGTTCAAAAGCTCCCGTTGAGCTGGCCGAAGCTAAGGAAAACGGCTACTACAGCATTGGGCGGGCGGCCGAGCTGTCAGGCGTCACGGCCAAGATGATTCGACACTATGAGTCTTTGGAGCTGATTCCCAAGGCGGCCCGAACGCTGGGCGACTATCGGGTTTACACGGCGAGTGACATTCACACGCTACGTTTCATCCGCCGAGCGCGCGGCCTCGGCTTCTCTATCGACGAGATCGGAACGCTGCTGGGACTTTGGCGCAATCAGCGCCGAGCCAGCAAGGAAGTCAAACGCCTGGCGCTCAAGCACATAGCCGAGCTGGATCACAAGATCGAAGAGCTGCAGTCGGTGCGTGCCGCGCTCGCCGACCTCGCTGCGCACTGTCATGGCGATGCGCGCCCCGAGTGCCCGATTCTCGATGACCTCGGACGCTTGTCGGCAGCGGAGTGACTCTCAGGAACTACTTATGAAACATCATCCTCATTCTCACGAACATGCGTCTCCCACTGCCGAGCAAAAGGGCGGCTCGTGCTGTTCGACGAAATCTGCAAAGCACGAGTCGCATGCTGCGCATCATTCCGCTGCGGGCCATGCTGCCGTCGAACGTGCTTGCTGCAGTACCAACACCGCTGCCGATACTCACGCAGCGGCAGGCGGCTCGACGTCGACCGACCCGGTTTGCGGAATGACGGTGAAGAGCGACTCGCCGCATACGGCAACCTACGACCGGCAGCAGTACCTGTTCTGCTCGGCTGGCTGCCGCGCAAAGTTCGTGGCCGAGCCGGGAAAGTATCTGAAGGATGGTCAAGTCGGTGCCCATCAGCACGAAACTCATGCTGCTCCAGAGCAGCCGCATACCGACGTTCCCGCCGGCACCACGTACACCTGCCCAATGCACCCGCAGATCCGGCAGGTCGGACCGGGTAATTGTCCCATCTGTGGCATGGCGCTTGAGCCTGAAATGCCGAGCGAGCACGAAGACGACAGTGAGCTCAAGGCGGTTCGCAAGAAGTTCTGGGCTGCGCTCGCGTTCACGCTCCCCGTGCTTGTCATTGCGATGTTGCCGCACCTACTCGCGTTGGAGTTGTCGCAGGCGACGGCGCGGCTACTCCGTGCCGGCGAGCTGTTGCTCACGGCGCCTGTCGTTCTCTGGGCCGCGCTGGACTATTACCGCCGTGGCTGGCTGGGCGTCATGAACCGCTCGCCGAACATGTACACGCTGATCGGACTCGGTGTGATCGTCGCGTTCGTGTACAGCGTGATTGCGACAGTCGCGCCGCATTTATTCCCGAGCGACATGCGAGACATGCATGGAATGGTCGGCGTTTACTTCGAGGTCGCCAGTGCCATCGTGGCGCTGGTACTGCTCGGTGAGTGGCTCGAGCTGCGAGCTCGAGGCCGCACGAGCGCGGCGATTCGGCAGCTGCTCGGGCTCGCGCCCAAGACGGCGCGACGCGTGAACTCAGACGGCACGGAGGAGGACGTGTCGCTCGGACACGTGCACGCGGGCGACCGGCTGCGCGTGCGGCCCGGCGAGAAGATCCCTGTGGATGGGAGCGTGCTCGAGGGCCGATCGAGCATCGATGAGTCGATGTTGACAGGCGAGCCGATGCCGGTCGACAAATCGGTGGGCGATCGCGTCGTGGGCGCGACGATCAACCAGACTGGAACGCTCGTCATCACGGCGGAACGTGTCGGCGCCGAGAGTTTGCTGTCCCAGATCGTTGCGCTCGTCGCGCAGGCGCAGCGCTCGCGTGCGCCGTTGCAGCGGCTTGCCGATCAGGTTGCGGCATGGTTCGTCCCATCGGTCATTGTGATTGCTGTTCTCACATTTGTGGCGTGGTGGTTCGTCGGGCCGGAACCGCGGCTTGCGTACGCGCTTGTGAACGCAGTGGCGGTTTTGATTATCGCTTGTCCGTGTGCGCTCGGCCTTGCAACCCCTATATCCATCATGGTCGCGAGCGGCCGAGGGGCGCAGCTCGGCGTGCTGTTCAGGGATGCGCAGGCGATTGAGAATCTACGTAACGTCGACACGCTCGTGCTCGACAAGACTGGCACGATCACGGTGGGCCGTCCCATGTTTGACCGGACCATCAGCGTCAACGGATTCTCTGAACAGCAGATCCTTGCTTGGGCTGCTGGACTTGATCGAACGAGTGAGCATCCGCTGGCACGTGCCGTTGTGGCAGGGGCGGAGACGCGTGGTGTAAAGCCTGCGGCAGTCACCAATTTCGCGTCCGTCACCGGCCAGGGTGTTCGGGGCGACTCCGAAGGACATACGCTCGCGTTGGGCAATCACGCCTTGATGAAGGCGGAGGGTATTGATGCGGAGCGGATCGGTCACGATGTCGATCGGCTCAGGCGCGAAGGCAAGACGGTCATCTTCCTCAGTGTGGATCGCAAGCTAGCTGGGGCAATTGCAGTCGGTGATCCGGTCAAAGAAACGACGCCGGCTGCTCTGCACGCGCTCAACGCCGATGGACTCCAGCTTGTCATGCTCACTGGCGACAACCAGGCTACTGCGCGAGCTGTAGCTGCGAATTTGCCGATCGATGAGGTCATAGCCGAGGTACAGCCCAAGGACAAGGCCGATGTGATCGCACGTCTGCAGTCGCAGGGTCGCCGCGTGGCGATGGCGGGCGATGGCATCAACGATGCACCCGCCCTGGCGAGGGCGGACGTCGGCATCGCAATGGGGACAGGAACTGATATCGCGATGGAAAGCGCCCAGGTCACGCTCGTGAAGGGCGATCTACGCGGGATAGTGCGGGCCCGGCAGCTGAGCCGGGCGACGGTCCGCAACATTCGCCAGAATCTTTTCTTTGCCTTTGGCTACAACACGCTCGGCATTCCCCTCGCTGCCGGCGTTCTGTATCCGTTGACCGGCTGGCTTTTGAGTCCGCTGATCGCGGCGTTGGCGATGAGTCTCTCGTCAGTGTCCGTCATCAGCAATGCGCTTCGGTTGCGAACGCAGGCGTGATTGGTGGATAGGACGAGGCGGGAGGAACCGGGCGCGTTCAAACCGTGTTCTCCACAGTCGACCCAATGAGCAGGTAAGAGTTGGGCGGGGAACGGGCCTGAAGTTTGCGATAGCACATCGAGGAGCGTCAGATGCAACACCACTCCGGGCAACGCATGCAAGGATCGTACAAGGAACTCGCCGTCGAGCTGGTGATCGACTTCGTGATCATGTATTTCGTGATGTATACGATGATCGCGTCGCTCGATCACTTATATCTCAACATCAACAATGTCTACATGACCTTGATGATGGTCGCGCCAATGGCGGTCGTCATGCTCGTTGCCATGCGATCCATGTTTCCGTCGAGGAGCCTCAATCTGGCGCTCTTGGCAGGGGCGGCGCTCGTCTTTCTTGGAAGCTTCGCGGCCATGCGTACTCAGGCTGCCGTGGGTGACGAGCAGTTCCTGCGTTCGATGATCCCTCACCACTCCGGCGCGATTCTGATGTGTGAGCAATCGGCAATCACCGATCCGGAGATCAGGGAGCTCTGCGGTCAGATCATCCAGTCGCAGCAGGCCGAGATCGAGCAGATGCAGGCCATTCTCAAGAGGTATTGAAGGGGCGAGATCGAGCATGCGTACGATCGCGGAACAGCTCGACTAACCGCGCCAATGAGGCTCTCCGTAGCGCGGGTCGGAGCTCACTTTGCGGGCAACACTGCCCGCGGGGTGCGGGTACCAACCGGGATCGGAGAACTTGCCGGAAGGCAGATCGTCACGCACCTTCACCACCGTGAACATCCCGCCCATCTCCATCCGACCAAACTGTCCCATACCGTTCATCATCGCGCTCGTGTTGACCGGTCCGGGATGTCCCCCGTCGGTATGTTCCTGGTGCTCCGCCATTCCATAGCGCATCATCGGCAGGAACCCCGGTGAAATGGCGCGAATTCTCGCCTCGAGATCGGATTGATCGACCCCCGTCTGGTTGGGAATCCCATGGCCCATCGCGTTCATCGTGTGGTGTGCCATGTGACAATGGAGCGCCCAGTCTCCGGGCACGGCCAGGAATTCGATGTCCCGCACCTGACCGACTGATACGGTCTCGGTAACCTCGCGCCGCCACTGCGCACGAGGCCAGCGCCCGCCGTCGGATCCGGTGACTTCAAACTGCACGCCGTGAAGGTGAACCGGGTGGTTCCACATGGACAGATTGCCAATGCGCAGCCGCACGCGCTCTCCGGTTCGCGCAACGACTGGGTCGATGGCAGGAAACATCTTGGAGTTGAACGTCCACTGATCGAACTCGATCATAATTGACGGGTCGGGCCGCCAGGTGCCGGGCCTCAGCGCCCAGTTGTGCAACAGGAAAGCATAGTCGCGATCGATCGCCACCGGCTCGCCGGCGCGCGGATGGATAATGAACAGACCCATCATGCCGTAGGCCATTTGGGTCATCTCATCGGCGTGCGGGTGATACATGTACGTGCCGTGCTGGCGCAGCGTGAACTCGTACACAAACGTTTCCCCCGGCGCGATGTGGGGCTGCGTCAGCCCGCCCACGCCATCCATTCCTGACGGCAGGAGCAGCCCGTGCCAGTGAATGGAGGTGTGCTCGGCGAGCCGGTTGGTCACGAAAATGCGCACCCGATCGCCTTCGATGGCCTCGATCAGCGGACCGGGCGTCGTCCCGTTGTAACCCCAGCACGTCGCTTTCGATCCCGGCGCGAATTCGTGCTGCACTTCTTCAGCGACCAGGTGGAATTCCTTCGCGCCATCGTTGATGCGGCAGGGAAGCGTCCAGCCGTTGAGCGCGCGGACCGGCGTTCGACGCGCTTGCGGTGGCTGGTCGTGTAAAGGACCTGGGCGGGGCGTCGGCGCGACCGGCGGCGATCCTTCGGGCGTCGTCGGTTCGTGATTGCTATGCGCGGCAGCGCGCAAACCTACGCTCGAACCAATGAGTGCCGCCCCGGTCATCAATACGTCTCTGCGCCGGATGATCATGGCTATTCCTGGTGATGGTGATGCGAACTCTGATCCGCAGTCGCGGAGGCAGGCGCTTCAGGCGCTACGGAATGATGATGAGCCGGATGACGTTCATCCTCTTCGCGAATCGTGGAGCGGCCTTCCAGCTCGTGAAGCGTTGGAGTCTCCTTGCGCACCTGGGCATCGCTCGGCATACGGCTGCCGACGAGACGACTCAATTCGATACGGGCGAGCCAGTAATCGCGCACTGCCTCCAGCAGCCCCTGATAGGCGTCGTATTCGTCGGCACGGGCCCGGAGCACCTCGAACTCGCCGATGAGCGCAAAGTTCTGTTCGAGTTGACTGTTGCGTGCGACTGCCTCGCGCGCGGGCACCAGCGCCTCGCGATAGAGCGCAACGATATCGCGCATCACTCTCACTCTTTCAGCCGCCGAATCGATGTTGTTCGCGGTTGCAAGCCGCGCAAGTTGCAGCCGCGCCTCGGCAAGCGAGTGCTGCGCTTCGGCGCGGGCTACCCGCGCGGTGCCCCGATTGAATATCGGCAACTCGAGATCGAGCGTAGGTCCCCGGATCACGGAGCGGTCGACTTCCCGCTCACGATCAAAACCCACCCATGTGGTTCCGAGCAGACGAAAGCGTTGAGCCATCCGAGCGGCACCCGCTGCAACCTCGGCGCCCTTCGCTGCGGAGAGAAGCTCGAGACTGTTAGCGGCCGCGATTTGGTGAAGCATCTTGACATCGTCTTCCTGTGCAACAGGTAGCGGCAGGCTCTCCTCTGCGGTCCATTCCGCCGCCTTGCCGGCCACGCCCATCGTCAGGTTGAGATCGAGCTGGGCTTCGCGGGCGGCAACAGCCGCGCGCGCGGCAGCGATACGCGCTTCGCTTGCTGCCGCTTTTTCACGGTTGAGTTGGACTACGGTGATGTTGCCCGCGTCGTAGAAACGTTGGGCCAGATCAGCCGATGCGCCGAGCGCCTCGGCAATGGCGGCGCGCATCTTTGCGATCTGGCGCGCGCCGATATAGCGATACCAGTCAGCTTCCACGTCCAGGCTGACGCCGAGGATCGCTCCCGCCAACTCATAGCGCGCCTGCTCATAACCAAGCTGAGCGAGGCGAGCTTTGGAGGGGAGTGTCATGAGATCCACCAACGGGGCGGCGATCCCGAAGACAAACTGCGATCCCGGCGCACCTTCAGCCGCCAAGCTGGCTACTGTGATGCGAGGATTGGACACCTGAACAGCGTCCAGGATATCCGCGCGGGCCAAGCCGAGTTCGCCATACACCTGTTGGAGCTTTGGGCTGTGCATCATCGCCGCATGCACCGCACGTTCCGGTGTCAATGGCGACACAGGCGTGTCGATCGAATTCGCAGAGCTCTCGTCCAGCCACTCTGGATCAACGATCCCACGCTCAATGAGCAGCGGTGCGATCTGAGCCTTGCTCGGTGCCGGAGCGACAGTCGCGCAGCCGACGAGGAGATTCACGGTCACTGCGGCCGTCAACGCGCGCAGGATGCTCAGCGCAGTCTTGGAGTTGCTTATGTAGTCGAGGCACCTGATCCCACTCATGGCGTACGCTTGGTGCAAGGTACATGCCATGAGTCATTGCAGTTGATCTGGAGCTGCACGGCTCCCTGCTGCCGCAACCAGCCGCAGTTCGCCCGCGATAGTCTGCGAGACCGCTACCCGTTGTGGCTGAAATAACTGGCGCCCACCGCCGCCATGATGCGGCCAGAGTCGTGGCTGCCGAACTGCTCATGCACCTCCGCGCACCTGCGCAGACGCGGTCAAGCAGTCGGCGGTCGTGTCCATCCCGGCGAGTAGCGCCACGGCATGTGCCGGCGATACCTCACGCCTGTGAGCAACCGTTCGGCGATGCCGCGTGGCTCCGTGTAGCTCAGAAGCGGCGGTAGACCTGGGGCGGGCTGTCCAGTAGCGCTTTCGGAGAATATGTCTGTGGACGCGCGTCGTACTCGATGCCTTCGCCGCCTTGCATGCGCGCCAGTTCAAGCGACGGTGGATCGAGATCGACGCCAACAAACGCGCTTCGATACGGGTCGCAGCTCGCGCGTGAGCACGGCCTCGCCGCAGCCCATGCCAGCGCACGCTCGCAGCCGGCGGGTGCCGCAGTAACGATCAGAGGGCGAACGTGGAGGTTGTGATTCCAGCGGCCTGTCCTTGAACCGGCGGCTTCCGCTATCCGCGTAGCGGCTTCGCAATAGCGTGTATCGCTTTGAGTCCGGACCCGAACCGGGCGATTGTCTCGCGATGCTTGCGCAGTTCGCTGTACGGCAAATAGCGCAGATGCAGATCCGTGACCCGACTGAAAGCGGGCCGGGCAAACTGCGAGCGTACGTCATCCTCGCGGTCATCCGGCGCGACGAGGAAGTATGAGCTCGCGTTACCGTCCCCGAGCCCGAGGGCGAGATCGAGCATGCGTACAATGCCCGAATAGATACTGGTCGTGTGCTCGACCTCGAATGCCGCTTCGATTCGTTGTCCAGCTTGCTCCAGCCAGAGAACGTCGATCAAGCGAATCGTCTCTGCGGCGAGCGCGTTCTCGATCAGCGTTGGCAGCGTGTCGAGACAGCCGTCGGCCAGCCGCCCTTCGCCATATGAACGCGCCCGGTCGTTCGCAGCCACCCATACCTTGAAGCCCAGGGCTCTGCCGAGATCTCGCAGCCAGCCCTGAATCTCAGTGTGAGTCACATCGCCCTCACGCGCCGCCTGCAGTACCTTGGCGGCCTTTGCACTATCGTCGCGCACCCGCCGCAGATCAGCTTGCCACTGCACCAAGGCGTCGGCATCGTCCTCACGCGGTGGGAGCGCGTAGCGTCCCGATCCGACATCGAAAAGGAATCCGCCGATCGCACCGAGATCGTTAGAGAGAAGGGCGCGGTAACGCTCATTGAGCTCGAGGATGCCACGGCGCATCGCGAGGAATTCCTCCCAGCGGCCCAGCTTCACCTTTGCGCCAGTCAGCTCGTTGTAGCCGTTGACGATGGCGGTATTGAACGGTGGGACCAGCGTCGGATGCAGGAAGTAGAGGAGGTTAGCCGCCGCGGGGCCGAGTCCCTTGATCCTCTTCGAATCGAGCTGTTGAATGGCAGCGATGACCTGCGCCTCGGCGTCGCAGCAGGCGCACGTGTGCAGAAAGCGACCGAATGCACGCTGGTTATCCGGATGCTCGTAGATGTCGGGGATTCTGAGCTTCGGCTTCCAAAGAAATGCGTGGTCGGCGCCTTTGAAGATCTGCCGCTGCTCAGCAATTGAGCCGACGACTGTTTCGAGCGAGGACCCTTTATAGAGATTGCCGAAGGCGCCGGCCTCGATCTCGGCGACGACGACCTCTAACCCGCGGCGGATCGAGCGAAAGTTCTTGAGCCGTTCCTCCCAGAGAAACCAGCTCCGATACGTCCCGTTTGGATCTTCCCGCCATCGGCGGATGAGCTCTCCGATTGCATCCACTGTCATCGTGGCCTCCTGCTCATTCTTCTGCGCCTTGCCAAATAACCGGTCAAACCAGTAGTCACGTGCGTACACCTCCGCAACTTCGCCCGGCCACTCCGCGCGTCGTCAGCTCGCGAAACATCGCGTCAATTCGTCCCGGCGCCAGCTTTGCGCCACGGTCGAGCCACCACGTCAGCATTGCCATATAGCCGCCGACCACATATTCGACGGCAGCCTCCCGTTCAATCTCGCTCGCGGAATCTCCGGCCCTCTCCAAGGCGAGTTCGTCACACACCAAGCGGGTCACCATCTGGCGTACCTTCGCGAGTGCCACAACACCACCCCGACCACCGGCCAGTGTTCGATAGTGATCCAGGTGGTCACGGGCATGCTCGAACACGCTCAGGCTGAAGTTCAAACGAGGGGCTTGAGCCTCGCCCGCGTTAACATGCGCGAGCTTCTGTCGCTCCAGGACGGCAGAGTGCAGGCTTTCCGCGAGGCCGCTGCGCTTCAGATCGTCCTTGCTCTTGTAGTGCGCGTAGAACGTCGAACGACCCACATTGGCAGCGCTACAGATGTCATCAACAGTGATCGCTTCGTAACGCTTTCGTCGAAGCAGTGCGCAGAAGCATTGCTGCAGCGTTTCTCTGGTGCGAGAAACCCGCCGGTCTGTTGTCTTGCTTGACATCGCCGTTTCCGGACAAATTCACCAATCTGTTCAGTTCTGCACGTCCCGATCCATCTGATCGTTGACCGCTCTCGTGCGCAGCTGTCTACTTCCTGCGGAACGAACACGAAGGAGGATCAGAATGAGAGAGTTCTACGCATTCTACTGGTTGTGGCGGTGATGAGCACTGCCGCGACGGGCTGTGCAAGCCCGGGCTGCCAGATGACGGAACCAAAAATGGGGTGGTTGGAGCATGTCAACAGAACGACGGACACCAACGCCGCCGACACTAGCGCGGCGGACAGAAGTGTCGAACGATGAATCGCCACCTGGCGTGCCACGCTGGGTCAAGATCTTCGGAGTCGTGACCATCATCGCGATCCTGCTTGCGGTCGTCGCCATGATCCTTGTGGGTGGAAACCACGGTCCCGGCCGACACTTGCATGGGACTCGAACTGCGGCGAATCAGGTCGCAGCGATCTTCCGCGCATGAACACATCACCTGGCCTGCGCAGACTGATACTCACTGCGCACATCGCGACCTCTGTCGGCTGGCTCGGCGCAGTCATCGCGTATCTCGCTCTCGACATTGTCGCAACGGCCGGGCAGGACCTCGCGAGCATGCGTGCCGCATTCTTCGGCATGGAAGCGATCATCGTCCATGTCATCCTGCCACTCGCGCTCGCGTCCGTGCTGATTGGGATTGTGAACGCCCTGAGCGCCCCGTGGGGCTTGCTTCAGCACTACTGGGTGGTGGTGAAGCTGGGACTCACGTTTTTTGCCATCACCATTCTCCTTCTTGAGGTTCAGAACGTCGGGTACATGGCCGAGGTGGCGGCAACCGGTGCTGATCCGCGCGCGTTGCCCGGCTCGTTGCCGCACTCGATTGGCGGCCTAGTCGTTCTGGTGATTGTCATCATCCTGTCCGTGTTCAAACCGAGGGGCTTGACTCGACGTGGCTGGCGCAAGCAGCAAGAACGCCAGATTCCGTAGCTAGAAGGTCGACGCGTTTATGGTCAAGCGCTGGCGGCATGGTCTGCGTCGCTCGCCGCATTCATATCCGCCTAGCTGATCGTATCTGGGCTGAACGCCTCGCTTGCTGCTCCAGTCAAACTTCATAGTTGTGTGCGTTAGCTGCACGCCGACGGCGCTTACCCGTTCGTTGATCGGGATGCCCGCCAACGTGAGGCGTCGAAGCTTTCGTCGTCTTCACGGCCCGGACCCGACGCAGCGTACTTAGAATCTCGCAGTCATCGACCGAGCGCACCTCGTTGCACGACGTACGCAGCTCATGCAGTTGCTTGGACAAGCTGCGCAGCTCTGCGATGCGCTCATCGATGTGAGCGATGTGCTCATCGAGGATTGCGTTGACTTCGGTGCAGTCTTTCGGAGGACGGTGGCGTAGCTTCAGCAGCCGGCGGATCTCCTCGTGAGTCATGTCTAGATTGCGGCAATTCAGAATGAATCCCAGGCGCTCGCCCTGCTCATCGCTATACAAACGATAGTTAGAGCCGGTCCGGGTAGGCTTTTCCAACAAGCCGCAGCGCTCGTAGTAGCGGATGGTCTCCACGGGCACGCCGAAGAGTCCCGCTACGTCACCGATCTGCCGACCAGTCATCGGACGCTCCATCAGAAAAAGGCTTGACCCTGAAGTTACTACAGGCTGTGGAATGGCGCCAATCGCTAGTCGGAGAGACCGTGGATTCCTGCTGCCATAACTCTTGCGCTTCGCCGCCGCAGCCATCGCCCAAGTTTCGGCGGGTGCTGTGGATCGCACTGATCGTGAACGCGTCGATGTTCGTGGTTGAGTTGGCAGCAGGGCACCGGGCCGCGTCTGCGTCACTGTTGGCGGATGCGGTGGACTTCCTCGGCGACGCGGCCAACTACGCGGTGTCCCTGTTCGTTTTGTCGCTGGCGGCCATCTGGCGCTCGCGCACGGCGCTGGCGAAGGGAATCACCATGGGCCTCTATGGATTTTTTGTGCTCGGTCGCGTGGCTTGGGGTGTTGTTCAGGGTGCCATGCCTCATGCGACGACGATGGGGGTCATAGGTCTGCTTGCCTTAGCTGCGAACGTCGCGGTTGCAGTGATGCTGTACGCGTACAGAGAGGGCGATGCCAACATGCGCTCCGTATGGCTGTGCTCGCGCAATGACGCTATCGGAAACGTTGAGGTCATGGCGGCCGCGCTAGCGGTCGCGATGACGAGCTCGATGTGGCCGGATCTGCTTGTGGCCATCGCGATGTCCGTCCTGGCGCTCAGCGCATCCCGGGCAGTCGTGACACAGGCACGTCGCGAGATGTCCACGGCATGAGCGGCGTTGCAATTGAACTGACTGTGCTGCTTCTGCTGCAGACGCTCGGCACGTCAATTTTTGCGCGCTTTGAAGTTGAAACGCCGGTT
The DNA here is from genome assembly GCA_035277305.1 of Steroidobacteraceae bacterium. Classification (GTDB taxonomy): domain Bacteria; phylum Pseudomonadota; class Gammaproteobacteria; order Steroidobacterales; family Steroidobacteraceae; genus Steroidobacter. Next base: position 126,912 of record DATEKT010000162.1, read on the forward strand.
TGGCGAAAGCTGTTCAAGTGGGGTGTGCTCATCGGCATGACACTCGCACTAACTGTCACGATCGGTCACTGGGCTCTCATTTTCCCGGCCTTCGTCTTCGTGCTCGGCTCAACGGTGCACTTCGTTTATTGTCGCAAGCATGGCATCGATCCTTGGCGCGCTACGCCGAGGCGGCGCTACTACGAGCTGCGCGGCTGGCCGTGGACAGAGTGAGCGAGTTCACTCTGCGGGAGCCTGGCTTGTATCGGCCGGCCGCCCATCGGTCGATCGTCGCGGAACTTCTCATGGACTCGTCCGGTTGCCACTGAATGGGCGAACATCCTGTATCCGCTGCAGGACGCAACAAGCGGCAGCTGAGCATCGTGTTCGGGCTAACCGCCGCATACTTGGTCGCCGAGGTCATCGGCGGACTGTGGACTGGGAGCCTCGCGCTCCTCGCGGACGCGGGTCATATGCTCACGGACGTCGCGGGTGTCGGGCTGGCGCTGCTTGCCATTCGATTCGCTGAGCGACCTGCCACACCCGAACGCACCTTCGGCTACTACCGGATGGAGATCCTGGCGGCGCTCACCAATGCGGTCGTCCTGCTGCTCATCTCCTTTTACATACTCTATGAAGCCTATCAGCGCTTCGTGCGTCCGCCGACCGTCGACAGCGGCTGGATGCTGGGTGTTGCGAGCGTTGGACTGGTCGTCAATCTCATCGGCATCCGCCTGTTGCGCAGCGGCTCCAAAGAAAGCCTGAACATGAAGGGCGCGTATTTCGAGGTGCTTTCGGATCTGTTGACCTCCATCGGAGTGATCATCGCCGCCGTCATCATGCTGACCACGGGTTGGTATTACGCCGATCCGATCATCTCCGCCGGCATCGGCCTGTTCATCCTGCCGCGGACCTGGACGTTGCTGAAGGATGCCGTGGGCATACTGCTCGAGGGTACGCCGCCCGATATCGATCTCGCCGCAGTACGCGAGAGTGTGCTCGGTCTATCAGGAGTTGCAGACATCCATGATTTGCACGCGTGGGCGCTGACCTCGGGGCTCCATGCTATGAGTCTGCATGTCGTGCTCGCCGATGGCGCGAGTCACGACGAAGTCCTGGATGCCGTGCAGCGGCATCTCACCACGCAATTCAACATCCAGCATGTCACTGCACAGGTGGAGTCAAGCAAGATGGCCGCACACGACACGCATCCGTAGGATGCTTGTCTTCGGGGCGTACGGTAGGTGCTGTGACTACCCTCTGTGTCGAGTCTCCGGGGACGGGAACCAAGGATGCAATTGTCCTCGGTCGTCAAGGAGCAGTGCGCGACCGCCGTCATCAATTGCTACCTTGAGATGCTGAGATCCCATCATCGTCGCGGTCTGGGTTGCAACGCCTAATGCCGCCGGCTGCTCGTTTCGTAGCTGTTTCAATGCCGCAGGCGATACGTGTCCCTCGATGAAATAGCCCTCGAAGGACGCCACGTGACATCCGTGCAGATTCTCAGGCGTGTGGAGCGACCGCCGAACGTACTGCAATGTCTCGTATTCCCGCATGCGAACCACGAAACCTTGATCTTCCAATGCCCGCTTCCAGCTGAAGACGCATTGGCACCCATGCGTTCGATAGACCTCGACGAGCTGCGCTGGTGAAACGCCGACTAGACGATCCCAGTATGCGAGCCCAGCGCCGACAACTGCGGCAAGAACGGCAACGGCCAACACCAGGCGCATTCCCCTCGCAGGGTCTTGCCGAGAAGCGGCGGTCCGATGTCGGCTTCGCTGGATAACCACGTGCCCGGGCTCATGGCTTCAGGTGCGGCTCGTCGATCGGTTCCCCGCCGATCGGCAGCGCTTGCTCGACAGGGCTTACGTATACCCAGCCGGAGATCTGAGTTCCTACGCGAGCAGCCCAGCGAATGATGGCTGTCACTGCGTTGACGTCTGCGTCCTCACACACGAGCGACAGACGGACCTCTGAGATCACAAGGCCGCCTGCCTCGCTGGAGAAGGTCTGCTCGCTGTCGGTGATAGGCTTCAACATGCCCATGACGTTCTGGAGGGTAATGTTGCGATAGCCGGCGTCAGCGAGCGCCTGAACTACCTCAGGTGCACGAACATGATGGACGAAGGCTTTGACCAGTTTCATGAGTGTGACTCCTGCGGCGCATCGGTTTCGACGATACGCTCGGGTTCGCGTCGATAGGCCATGCGATACAAGCCGGGAAGGACGAGCAGGGTGAGGAGCGTCGACGACAGGATGCCGCCGATGACGACCGTCGCGAGGGGTCGCTGGACTTCGGCACCCGTACTGGTATTCAGCGCCATGGGCAGGAAGCCCAATGCTGCGACCAGGGCGACCATCAAAATCGGGCGCAGCCGTAACATCGCGCCATCGCGAATCGCGTCGTCGATGTTCGCGCCATTTGCGAGACGATCGCGGAACGCCGAGACCATCATCACACCGGTCAGAACTGCGACGCCCGATAGCGTGATAAATCCGACTCCCGCCGTGATGGATAGCGGAATGCTGCGCAGCCAGAGCGCGATAACACCTCCGGTCAGCGCTAGCGGCACACCGCTGAAGACGAGCGCCGCATCCTTCGCGGACCCGAAGGTCATGAGCAGCAGTGCGAAGATCATCACGAGTGTGACCGGGACCAGCAAGGTCAGGCGTTCCGAAGCGGACTGCAGCTGCTCGAACGTGCCGCCGTAGTCGAGCCAGTAGCCGGAAGGCAGCTTGACCTGCTGCTCAATTTTTCCACGCGCCTCGGCAACGAAACCGCCGAGGTCGCGGCCGCGCACGTTGCTGGTCACCACAATGCGCCGCTTGCCGTTCTCGCGACTGATCTGGTTCGGCCCCGGCGCCACCGTGAGTGATGCCACTTCACCCAGCGGCACATAGCCACCTTCCGCGAGGCGCACCGGGAGACGCGACAGGTTTGCTACATCGCCGCGCAGGTGCTCCGGCAGTCGAACTACGATGCCGAAGCGCTGATCACCCTCGAAGATCTGGCCGGCTTCCTCGCCGCCTGTGGCAGCTGCGAGCACGTCCTGTACATCGGCGACGTTGAGGCCGTAGCGATAGAGTGCGGCCCGGTTGGGTTCCACCGACAGTACGGGCAGTCCTGCCACCTGTTCGACCTTCACACCTTCGGCGCCCTCGATACCGTTGAGTACTCGTGCGATGGCATTGCCAGATGCGAGCAACTGGTCCAGATCGTCGCCGTAGATCTTGATGCCGACGTCCGAGCGCACGCCGGAGATGAGCTCGTTGAAGCGCAGCTGGATGGGCTGGCTGATCTCGAACGCGTTGCCCGGAATGTCGCCGAGCTTCGCTTCGATTTCCCGGACCAGGTCCGCCTTGGGCTTGTCGGGGTTCGGCCAGTCGGCGGGATTCTTGAGCATGACGTAGCCGTCCGAGATGTTCGGCGGCATGGGGTCGGTCGCCACTTCGGCGGTTCCGACACGCGAGAAGTAGGTCTTGACCTCCGGCATGTCCTTGAGCGCGCGCTCGAGCTGGAACTGCATCTCCAGCGACTGCGTCAGGCTCGTACCAGGAATGCGCAGGGCCTGAACCGCCAGATCGCCTTCGTCGAGATTCGGAATGAATTCCGATCCCATGCGCGAGCCGAGCCACCCGCAGAGAACGACGAAGGCCACCGCCGCGGCGAGGATCGGTGCGCGAAGGCGCACTGCCCACTCGAGCACAGGTGCGTAGGCGCGCCGCGCGCTGCGCACGACGACGTTCTCTTTCTCTTCGATCTTGCCGCGCAGGAGCAACGCGACCGCGGCAGGCACGAACGTGAGAGACAGCACCAAGGCCGCGACGAGCGCGATGATGACGGTCAGCGCCATCGGCCGGAACATTTTCCCCTCAACGCCGGTGAGCGCGAGGATCGGTAGATTGACGAGGATGACGACCAGCACGCTGATGAGGCTGGGTGTGAACACCTCGCGCGTGGCGGCGAACACGGCGTGCAGTCGCTCTTCCAGGCTGAGCAGGCGTCCGGCGTGATGCTGCCGCTCGCCCAGCCGCAGGATGCAGTTCTCGACGATGATGACTGCGCCGTCGACTATCAGCCCGAAGTCGAGCGCGCCGAGAGACATCAGGTTGGCGCTCACTTTCGACTCCACCATCCCGGTCATCAGCATGAGCATCGACAGCGGTATCACCATTGCCGTGAGCAGGGCAGCGCGCACGTTGCCAAGCATGACGAGTAGCACTGCAACGACAAGGATCGCGCCTTCGAGCAGATTCTTCTGCACGGTCTTGATGGTCTTTTCCACCAGCACGGTGCGGTCGTAGACCGGATCGGCCGTGACGCCTTTGGGCAGAGTCTTGTTGATCTGCGCCAGCTTCGCCGAGACGCCGCTGGAGACTGTGCGGCTGTTCTCGCCGATGAGCATGACAGCCGTGCCCAGCACAGTCTCTTCGCCGTCGCGGGTCGCAGCGCCCGTGCGCAGCTCCTTGCCGTAGCCGACTTCGGCTACGTCGCGAATGGTGACCGGTACGCGGTCGCGGTGAGCGACGATGATGCGCTCGATGGCCGGGATGTCCTCGACCTGGCCGGGTGAGCGGATGAGGTACTGCTCGCCATTGCGCTCGATGTAGCCGGCGCCGACGTTTCCATTGTTCTTCTCTAGCGCCCCAACGACGTCGTCGAACGAAAGTCCGAATGCGAGCAGTCGAGCGGGATCCGGCGTGATGTGGAACTGCCGTTGATAACCGCCGATGGTGTTGACCTCGGTCACACCAGGGACCTGGCGCAGCTGAGGGCGAATGACCCAGTCCTGCAGCGTCCGCAAAGCCGTAGCGTCGTACGGTCGGCCATCAGGCTGACGTGCATTGGCATCGGCGTGCACGGTGTACAGATAGATCTCACCGAGGCCGGTCGCGATCGGGCCCATCTCGGGCTCGATTCCTCCCGGCAGCTGGCTCTTGACCTGCTGCAACCGTTCGTTGATCAGGTTGCGGGCGAAGTAGATGTCCGTACCATCCTCAAACACCACAGTTACCTGAGATAAGCCGTAGCGGGAAAGGGACCGCGTGTACTCCAGATGCGGAAGGCCAGCGATTGCGACCTCCACGAGGTAAGTGATGCGCTGTTCGACTTCGAGCGGCGAGTACCCCGCAGCTTGCGTGTTGATCTGTACCTGGACGTTCGTGATATCGGGCACGGCGTCGATGGGCAGGCGCTGGTAATTCCAGATGCCGGCGAGAGCCGCCACGGCAACCAGGAACAACACCACCCAACGGCGGGCAATGGAAAAGCGTAGGAGTGCGTCGATCATGGCGGGTCCTCAGTCTTCGTGCTCTGCGGCGCCTTTGCCGAGCTCCGCCTTGACGATGAAGCTGTTTGCGGCGGCGTAACGTTCGCCCGCCTTCAATCCTTCGGTCACTTCGCTCCACTGTCCGTCGGTTCTGCCGGTGCGAACTGGGCGTGCTTCGAAGGCGTCCTCGTCATGAACGAATACAACAGTCGCGCCCTCGAACGTCTGCAGAGCTTCGCTGCGAATCGCCAGTGGGACCTCGCTTTGCGACAGCGCGATCTCGGCGGTGACGTAGAGTCCGGGCGCCCAGCGACGTTCCGCATTGTCGAGCAGTACGCGAGCGGTCAGGGTCTGATTAGTGCTGCTGCCGAACGGTGCGACATAGACGATCTTGCCGTCCGCGCTCAGCCCGGTATCGCTGCTCTTCACCCGAGCAGTCTGGCCGACGCGTACCTTCGCGATGTCACGCGGAAAGAGCGACAACTCAACCCACACTGTCGACAGATCCGCGACCGTGAACAGCACCTTTTCGCCGCTCTGCTCGCCAGGATTTGCGTTGCGCGCTGTCACGACCCCATCCAGAGGTGCCACGACGGCGTACGTTTGCAGGCTCTCATTGCTCTCGATGGTCGCCAGCTTCTCTCCCTGACGCACGGGATCGCCGATCTTCTTAGCGACATTGCGGATGATCCCGGGAAAACGCGCTCCCACATCTCGAACGCGCTCGGCATTCGGAGCGATGACGCCATAAACGGGCAGGGTCTCGCGGATAGCAGCGGGTCCTGCATCTGCTACGACGATGCCAGCTGTTGAGATTTGCTCTGCAGTGAGCTTGACGCGATCTCCCGCAGATTCAGCGTGCTCATCATCAGCAGCTGGCGCAGCAGTCGTCTGGGTCGCAGGCCCAGAGCCGCCGCACCCGCCAATTGCAACTGCTGCGAGGATCAGCAGCATCAGTACTTTCTTGTTCATAAGTTTCTCAGCTCGGGTCATGGGCTGGGACGAGTGAGTGCGGCGCTTGTGAGCCGTTCAATCTCTGCCAGCAAGCGGTGGTATTCGGCAGCGGCGTCGATCGACGCAGCCCCCAAGGCGAGGAGTTCTTCCTGTGCAGTGATCAGCTCAAGAAAGGAGAAACGTCCGCGGTCGTAGCCGCTGCGTGTCTGATCGAGCGCAAGCTGTGCCTGCGGCAGCGCCTCGCTGCGCAATGTCTCGACCCGAATCCGATCTGCATCCATTTCTTGATACAGGCTGAGCAGCATGGCGCGCGCTCGGACACGCGCTGCTGCAAGCAGTGCGTCGCTTTGCGTAACGCGAACCTGGGCTTCTCTGATTGCCCCTTGATTGCGGTCGTAGACGGGCAGGCCCACGGAAAATCCGGCAACCAGTGCCGTGTCGTTGTTCTCCTCGAAGCGACGAACCCCGAGGCTGAAGGCAAGGTTCGGGCGGGCCTGAGCTTGCGCCAGTCGCAACTCCGCTTCGCGCAGTCGCCGCTCCGAAGCGAACAGCACGAAATCGGGAGACTGCTCCAGGCGCTCCATCAAAGCCTGAAAGGATTGGACTGCGCGAAGGTTGAAGATCTCTGCTCGTGCGGCTGTGAACCCAGGTTCGGGATTGCCCCAGAGGGCCGACAATGCATAGCGCGCGCTACGCCGCTCGCTTTCGGCATGGCGCTGCTCGACCTGTGCCCGAGTCAGCGCGATGCGGGCGCGGCTGCGCTCCGCCTCGGGTGACCTGGCCGCGTCGACGCGTGCGCCGATTGCATTGAGAGTCTTCTGTGCGAGGTCGGTGGATTCAGCAGAGAAGCGCGCGCGTTCTTGCGCGGCGACCAGGTCGATGAAGCGCCGTGTCACCTCTGCCAGCAGGTCGAGCTCGCGTGCGCGTTGCTCGATGGTGACGAAGTCCACACCTGCATCGGCAATGGACCGTCGCAGCGCGCGCTTGCCGCCCAGTTCTACCACCTGGCTCAGGCTCAGCGTCGTTTCAAGAGCATCCGTACCCGCGACAGCCCCGCTGCCGGCGAAGTTCTCCAACTCGAGATTGAGCTCCGGATTGGGGCGCAAACCCACCTGAATGCGGCGGGCTTGTGCAGCGCTGAGCTCATAGGCGCTCGCCTGCAAGTCGGGATTGCCGCGCAGGGCGGCGTCGATCGCACGGGCAAGCGTGAGCTCACCCGTCGGATCAATGGGCTCGGCTTCGGGTGTCTGAGCACCAGCTCCCAGGCTGCAAAGCAAGAAGGTGCACGCGAGCAATGCGCGTGCAAATGCAACGAACATGAAAACCTCCTGCAGCATGCACGCAGCCGCGCGCACGCAGGTCACGGATGAGGACTACTGAGGAGGCTTAGACAGGGGGGCCGCGCAGCGGCGGCTTGAGATCGAATACGGACGGGAGAGCGGGGGATTCAAAGACACGTGCAGGTTCGTCGCTGTCGATCGTCGGCAGAATCAGGGCGAGTACATAGACCCCAACGACTGCAATCGCTTCGTTATCGAGCGAGTCACTCTTCTTCACCACGAGCGGACTGGACAGATCCACGTCTCGGTCGTTGTGCCCCGTGCTTGCATCCTGGCCGTAGTGGGTCGGGGCATCCTTGACGTGCACGCTTACAGGGCGCCCGCCACCGTCCAGGCACAGGTGTACGTGTGCGTCCGTCACGCGCGCAGCAAGCAGCGCGATAGACAGCAGCCACAGGTACACGAAGGGTCTGGACCGAAGGGACATGCACGCAGTATGCCCGAACGTGCTTGATGCGGCTACTTGCCTGAATCCCGTCTGTGACTTGCGTCGCGCCGATTGACTTGTCGCCGCGACATGTCCAATTGACGCGATTATGAATCTGCTGACCGAATGTGCTTCCGAATTATCCGGTGAGCTGGTTCCTTCCATCGGTCCTCGCAATGGCTCGCTGCTGCGAGTAAACGGCAAAAATCGGCCTGTTGAGACGCAAGCGCGTTCAATCTCGTACTTTGAAGTAGAAGCTTGTTGTGTCCCATCCCTGGACGTGGATTCGCTGTGAGCCTGACCGACCGCAGACTGACAGACCGGAACTAGTCCCGACCACGTTTATCGAACGGTGGAGAGGAGCTCACTGCCGAGAAGCTGGAGCGAATAGAGATGGATCTCGTGCAACGCTTCGTCGTCCGCACGCAGAGCCGCCGACAGGAGTTCACGCCAAAACGTGGGGTGTTCTTCCCAGCGCAGGCGCAGCTGGTGCTTGTGCTTGACGGCGAACTGCTCGATGTCGTGCGGCCCCAGTGCTCCGAAAATGGCGGCGACCGCCGGCGACATCCCAAACAGGAGACTTGCGGTATGCGGGTCGCTGGATGCCGTCGACCAGGCCAGAATCAAGGTCTCTCGCATCAATTCATTCGCGAGTTTCGCCGGCAAGCGACGCGCCGCAGGTGCGCGAAATCTGCTTGCCTGCCGACCTCGAACCCAACGCCACCACTCGGCGTTGAGGAATTGAACGTCCATCAGCAGCACGGCCGCTGCCGCCGCACGGCGGCGCGACGTTGGGTCCAGCTTGCGCCACAGTGCACGATGCTGGTCGACAATCTCAACTCCGGTCGAGAGCTGCCTGGAGTGCGCAACCTGCACAAGAGAGTCGACGCAACGCTCATTCAGCTGGCGCACAAGTCTCAGCGCGTGAGCTCCTTTCCATTCGGGCGGCGACAGACTTGTCACATGAGCCGACTCAGATCCATCACTAGTTGTTGGCATATTCTTCGTCTCGTTACTGCTCCCTCCGACATTGTTACTGTTGGAGCGGAGAAAAGCGTTTCGGGTTTCGCTTGTCGCCATGCGCGAAATACGGTGCATAGACTTGCGAGTGCGGCGTGTCCAATCCACGGAAGGGGAGCTTCATGACTTTTGGGGCCACGGATGAGCAGATCGACCGGGAGTTAAGACGACGCCAACTGGCCAAACGTCTCACGGCGCATCAGGCACGCACGCAGACAATCTGCGCGATGACGGCACTCACGCGGCACCAGCTCACCACATTGAGACAACGATGGAAGGTGCCGCAGAAGGAACGTTATAGAGGCCCGGCGCCGCGCTCGTTCAATATGTTCACGAAAACGTTGCGCGGACAGGCCGAAGGGGCTGCGCTCTACGTGCTATGCCGGGTGCTGGGTGCGCTGTCTGGCGCGAAGCCCTCGCGGAATGACACGCTCTTCGATTCCGCGGAAGCGGGAGAACGGCTGTGTGATGTCGTCGAGGTCTGTCGGCTTTGTTTCCCACAGCTGCAAGCGGACTTCGGTCAGATTCAGACGCTGGCCTTGGGTGTTGCAGCGGGTGAGCGGGTCGTGATCGCGAACTGCATCAACTGTAGTGCGCTCATTGTAGTAGAACGGTTGAGCACGCGACGTCGACTATGTGCACATTGTCGACGGGCACGACGCGAACTACCTGAGCCCTTGCCTGAAAGCGATATCGACAAGTCGCTCGAAGGCAATCAGTCCGGCGACGATATGCAGCAGAGCTTGTTCTGAGTCTCAGGGTCGTGTGAAGAGCCGGATCAGTGCGTAGTAGAGCGCTAGCAGGGCGATCGAACTGGCCGATAACGTGAGCAAACCCCAAAGTGGGAAAGCCGGATTTATTCCGGACACCTTCCAGACGAGCGCAGCGATTACGCTCAGAATCGCGAGCGCGGCCAAGAAGAAGCAGACGACTGGCTCCAACAGCACCAGAACTGATGCAATTGGGATTCGCGCGACATTCCAGAGTAGGGCAAGTACATTCTTTGAGAGGATCGCAACTGGCGGGCGATCTCTGCGGATGCCGTGTGATGTGCCGCTGGCTTCCATGGCGAGGACCTCCAGGTCCGATTGGCCCGCAATCAGGATAGCACCATCCTTCCGCAGCTCCATAAGTACGGCTTCCTGCGCCGAACCTGGAAAAAAATGCAGATGAGGTTTCGCCGAAAAATCGGCCGAACTCTGCAAGAACCCGTTCAGGATTCGCCGAATTTTCCTCGATATCTGGGCTATTAAGCCAAAAAATCAGGTGTTTCTATTACGTCCCTGCGAGTCTGACAGGGACGGCCAACATGCAAAGCACCAAAGGCGGACGGGCGCGACTAACCGCGATCACGCTTGCGATTGTCCTGCCCACGATCGCGAGCGACGCTTTCGCGCAGACCTCCCCCTTCGACACTGGCGCCAACTCACTTGTTGATTTTGCGCTGACGATTGCCACCCCAATCGCAATTCTGGTTGTGATCGGGGCGGCCATTGCTGCAGCAGTCGGCCGGATCAGTTGGGGCTGGGTCATCGGCGGTATCGCGGGTATCGCCGCGATCTTCGGCTCGCCGCAAATTGTGGCGTGGATTCGCGGAATGTTCGGCGTGTAACTCCCATGAGCGAACGGAACATGGGACTGGTCGCGGATCCGCTCTTCGTCGCTGTCACTCGGCCGCCACTGCGCTGGGGCGTCGCGTACGAAGCGCTGCTCTTCAATCTTGTCGTCACCATGGAGGTCTTCGTGGTGACGAAGAATCTGCTGACGCTTCTCATCGCGATCCCGCTACACGGATTGTGCGCGCTGCTCTGTGCTCGCGACCCGAGATTTTTCAGTCTCTTGATGCTCTGGGGTCGCACGCGTGTGCCGGCGTACCTCGGCACAGCCAGATTCTGGCGTGCTAGCAGTCACGCACCGCTCACGATCGACCTGCCAAACCAAAGCGGTCGAAGAAAAGCGCCAGTCATCGTGCATGTCTCGCATCGAGCGGGAGGGCAACGGTGAGTGCGAATCGAACATCCGTAGCACGCCGGGAAATGCCCGCTGCGCGCGAAGTCCCGTACACCGCGCATGTTGCGGCAAATGTGGTGCGTACCCGCACGGGCGACTACGTTCAGGTGTTCCGGCTTGGCGGCGCAAGCTTCGAGAGTGCAGACGACGAGGAACTCAACAACTGGCATGAGCGACTGAATACCACGTGGCGCAATGTGCTGAGCCCAAACGTGGCGGTATGGACCCACGTTCTGCGGCGACGTGAGCGTGCGTCGCGGTTGCGCTCTTCGGCGTTCGGATTCGCTGCTGAGCTCCATCGCAAATATCAGGATCATCTGAGTGAAGAGACCCTGATGATCAACGAAGTGTTTCTGTCGTTGGTGTACCGGCCCTTGTCGGGCGTTGCGGGGGGCCTCATCAGCTCGGCCCTTTCCAAGAAGCAAACGAGGTCCATGCAGGCGGAGATCTCAGATGCCGTCGATGTCTGCGACAAGCTCGCGCAGAACGTTTCGGCATCTCTCGGCAGATACGAGCCGGAGCAACTGGCCCTTTACCTGAGCCAAGGACGGTGGTTCTCCCGGATCGCTGAGTTTTTTGGCGTTCTCATCAACGCGGAATGGCAGCCCATGCCGCTCGTGCGTGCGCCGATGTGCGAACTGCTCACGACTACACGGCCGCTCTTCGGCAGCGAGGTGATCGAGTATCGGTTACCGACGCGAACGCGGCTTGCTGCCGTTCTGGGGATAAAAGAGTACCCGACGCCAACGAGTGTCGGCATGTTCAACACACTCTTGTCCGCACCGTTCCAGTTCGTCCTGACGCACTCATTCGCAGCTCTTAGTAAAGCAACGGCGCAGGGCCTGCTGCAGCGGCAGTACAACCGGATGGCAAATGCAGGCGATTTTGCGGTCAGCCAGGCGGAGGAGCTCAAGGACGCCTTGGATGCCCTCACCGCGAATGAGTTCTTGATGGGCGACCATCACATGACTCTCCAGATCTTTGCCGACACGGAAGAACATGGTCGCGCCGATCCGCCGAGCGAGCGGCTAAGGCGGCTGAACGATGACGTCGCATTGGGACGAGCGATACTCGCGGACTGTGGCATGACCGTTGCGCGCGAGGACTTAGCTATGGAGGCGGCGTTCTGGGCCCAGTTGCCCGGCTGCTTCTCGCTGAGGCCGCGAAAGGCGCCGATCACCTCCCGCAACTTCGCTGCGATGGCTCCCTTTCACAACTATCCTGCCGGGCGGCCTACGGGCAATCATTGGGGCGACGCGCTTGCGCTGCTAATCAGCAGTGCGCGCTCCCCGTATTACTTCAGTCTGCACGCCTCGGATCCGAGAGATCCGGACGGAGGAAGCCGTAAGGATACGGGTCACACCTTTATCTGTGGGCCGACCGGCAGCGGGAAAACGGTTGTCATCGGGTTCCTCGTGTCACTGCTCCTTGAGCAGGGTGCAAGCCAAGTCATCTTCGACAAGGACTACGGCCTTGAAATTCTCGTACGGGCGCTCGGCGGCAAGTATTTCCCGCTGAGGAATGGCGAGGCGACAGGCTTCAACCCGCTGCAGCTCGAGCCGACGGCGTCCAACATCGAGTTTCAGAAAGCGTGGCTGCGCATGCTCGCGCGGGGCGCTTCGCTTTCCACTCGGGAGCAAACGGATCTCGACCAAGCCTTGCGCGGCACGCTAGCGCTTGAGCGTCGCGCGCGCAGGCTGTCGCGACTCATTGAGTTTACTGATCCCACGCGTGCAGAAGGAATCCACGCTCGTCTCGCGCGATGGTGTCGGAGCACGGGTGGGGAGTACGGCTGGGTCTTCGACAACGACGAGGACTCAATCGCCGCTCAATTGTCCGGCCAAGCCATCGTTGGCTTCGACGTCACGCATTTCCTGGACAACGAAACTCTTCGCGGCCCCATCAACCGATACCTGTTCCACCTCGTTGAGCAGCTGATCGACGGGCGTCGAATGGTCTGCTGGGTCGATGAGTTCTCCAAGGCGCTCGCCGATCCTGATTTCCAGTCTTTTGCCGACAATGCGCCAAAGACGTGGCGAAAACTGAATGGTGCGCTGTGCGTGGCAACCCAAACCGCGAGCGCTGTTATTGAAAGCCCGATCGCGCGAACGATTGTTGAAGGGACGGCCACGAAGATCTTCTTTCCGAACCCCGACGCTGCGAGCAAGGACTATGTCGACGGCTTCGGGTTGAGTGAGCGCGAGTTCAAGCTGCTGAAGGAACAATTGGAGCCTGGCTCTCGCAAGTTCCTGGTCAAGCAAGGTCACCACAGCATCGTGTGTCAACTCGATCTCAAGGGGTTCGACGAGGAGCTCGCGGTGATATCCGGCCGGCGGACAACCGTCGATCAGGTTCGAAAGCTCATTTCCGAGGCCGGCTCTGACCCGACTCATTGGCTGAGCATTTTCATGGACGCTCATCGCAAGCACCGATGATGAGACCTCATAGGAGTGCAGATCATGATCAAGCAAAGGTTCGTGCTCGCTTTCGTTCTGTTGTTCGTCGGAGTGATGCCTGCTGCTCACGCTCAGTGGGCCGTGGTCGATGTCGGAGCCATCACGCAGCTTATTCAGCAAGTGCAGACAATGCGCGACCAGCTCACGACTGCGCGTGATCAGCTCACGGAGGCCAGGCGCCAGATCGACGCGATGAGTGGCGGCCGTGGCATGGAGCGGCTTCTGGCGGGGACCGCTCGGAACTACCTGCCGGGCGAGTGGGAAGAGGTTGCAGCAGTTCTGGACCAGACGAGCGCTGCATATGGGGCACTAGGCCGCGAACTGCAGAACCTCGTTGCCGGCAACGCAATTCTTTCGCCACAGCAGATCGCGGCGCTCTCGCCAGCGCAGCGAGCTCAACTCGAGTCAGCGCGTCGTACGGTTGCCATGCTTCAGATGATGACGCGGCAGGCGCTCGCTCGAACAAGCGGTCGATTCGCTGCCATTCAGCAGCTCATCGACGCGATTGCAGGGGCCAGCGATCAGAAAGCAATTCTGGACTTGCAAGCGCGCATACAAGCGGAGCAGGGCATGCTTCAGAACGAGAGCACAAAGCTTCAGGTGCTCTACCAACTCGCCCAAGCGGAGGAATTGTCGCGGCGGCAGAGGACGCGCGAGCAGGCGATCGCAAGCATCGGCTCCCTTAGACGTCTACCGCCCATCGGGCTGTAGAGATGAATCGTCGCATGAAAAAGCGGCGCATTCGGCACGGTGGGCAATGCGTGCGGGCGTGTTTAGGGATCGTTGTCACGGTCACATCCGCCGCGTGCGTGCCGTCGCCGAAGGCGCCGCACCAAACGGTCGACTACTACCGGACTCATCCGGCCGAGCGCACGGCAATGCTGGACGTATGTGCAAATGATCCCGGAGCGCTCGCTGAGACGCGCGACTGCGTCAACGCGCGAGCGGCTGCACGCCGGGCCGGCATTGGGTCACTTCGGGATCTCCCGCCGATCGGACTTTCAAGTAGTAGTACCGACGGAGCGACTCAGGTACCACCTGATCGCACCTCGAACAGCCAGAGTTCGCAGTAGGTCACGGCTATGGGGTTCTTCGCTGAGTTCACCGCGTGGCTCAACCGCATACTTGCCACGTACATTGCCGACAGCACGTCACGCGTCGCCGGCGTGCTCGAGCCGACAATCGTCACCTTAGGAGTTCTGTATGTCGTGATCTGGGGATACCTGCAGCTCACCGGAAGAATTGAAGAGCTATTCATCACCGGTGTGAAGCGGCTCGTTACGCTTGCGGTAATTCTGGGAGTGGCTCTGTCACTTTGGTCGTTCAACACGGTGATCGTGGATACCTTCTTCAATGCTCCTGCGCAGTTTGCTGCGGCAATCATAGGTGCGGACAACTCTGTTGAGATCGCCGATCGCATACTCTTCCTGGGCAACGACACTGCGTCGCTTCTCTTCGAGAAGGGCGGCATCTTCGATGGCGATTTCTCGTTCTACTTAGCCGGCCTTGCCGTCCAGCTCATCATTGGTCTGGCGGCGATCTACACCATTTTTCTGTTGACGCTCTCGCGTATAGCGCTGTCCGTGCTGCTGGCGTTGGGCCCCTTCTTCGTCGCGCTGTTGATGTTCGAGAGTTCTAAACGGTTCTTCGAAGCCTGGATTGCTCAGCTCGCGAACTACGCGCTAATCACGATACTCACGGTCATGCTATCGGCTCTGATGCTCGCCATGCTTGCTGCCGCCGCGGAGCAGGCAGCGAGCACCGGCGGGTCCATCGAGATTGCACATGCAGTACGAGTCTGTCTGGCCGCTGGCTTGACCTTCCTCGTCATGCGCCAGGTTATGCCAATGGCGGCGGGTTTGGCCAGCGGGCTGGCGTTGAGCACATTTGGGATCATGACCGCAGCGCTCGCCTGGGGATTCGGCCGCGCAACTCGCAGCACGGGCCAATTCGCGCGTGGCCTGAGCGACAAACAGACGAGTCGTTTTGATTCGCTCAGTCGAAAAGCAGGTTATCACCTGGGTCAAGGACTTGGTGCCGGAGCGCGGCGTCTGGTGCGCGGCTGGCGGGAGAACTCCATCCGTGCGCGGTAAATCACGCGACATTCGCAGCATTGCGCTTGCGCTGGTCTCCCTTGCGGGGACGTTCACGCTCATCAGCGGGTGCGCGTCCGATCGCGCCATCCGCTGCAACGGCAAGCTCGAGCCAATCAACGCGGTGGCCGTGGTGCCTGCTATGAACTTGGGCGCTGCTCAGTCAGAGGAAATCAGCCGGAGCGCAAGCCAGTGAAAGGGAATGCAGAGCTGGACGCTTACTTTCAGGAGGCGGCTTCGTGGGACGCAGACCGTGCAGCAATCGCGCGCCGTCAATCGCGCATCGCTTGGCTCGTCGCTGCAGGCGGATGGACCTGCGCCTTGGCGGCATCGGCGGCGCTCATGCTCCTGATGCCGCTGAAGCGCGTCGACCCCTTTGTCATTCGCGTCGACAATGCCACAGGTCTCGTCGACGTAGTCCCTGTATTTGTCGGGCAAGCGGAAATGCCGGAAACCGTCACACGGTATTTCCTCGATCACTACGTCACCGTTTGCGAGCGCTTCAGTCATGCGTCGGCGGAGAGCGACTATGAGGAGTGCGGCGCTTTTCACACGCCAGCACGCAACCAAGCGTGGTATGCGGCCTGGAACAAAACCAATCCGGAGTCGCCGCTGAACGTCTACAAGGACGGGAGCACGGTACGGGCGCAAGTCACTTCGATCAGCTTCTTTACGCGCGCGAACGGTATCGCAGACCTCGCTCAGGTTCGGTACGTGAAAGGCAAGCGTCCATCGGGTGGAGGCGAGGAGCAGCTCACGCATTGGATTGCGACCATCCAGTACGCCTACGGAGAGCCGTCGAAGGACCCGAAAACGCGTCGATGGAATCCGCTTGGATTCAAGATTATCGATTTCAAGCCGGAAGCGGAAGTCATCACACAGCCCGCGGATGGCGCTGCCGCGGTGGATTCAGCCCTTTCAATGGGTCGGACTCACAACCTGTGAGCACCCAGACGCATCTGTTCTGTTGCTCGATCGCGGCGCTGGTCCTTTGCGGAACACACGCAGCGGCCGAGTCGGTGCCCAAGCCTGGAAGCACCGACCCACGCATTCGCTCAGCGCTCTACCGTGACGATGAGGTCTATCGGCTCCGCGGGTTCGTGGGTTACAGCATTGAGCTCGTCTTCGAAGAGGGCGAGCAGTTTGTGGGCCAGGGCGGTGGCGACCTCGACGCGATTGGCTTTGGCGCGCACAGCAATCACCTCATCCTGAAGCCGCGCTTCGCTACGGTCGGCACGAATCTGGTTGTGTTCACGAACCGTCGCGCGTACCGATTCGACTACAGAGTTGCAGCGGAGCGGCCCGATCCCCTGACGGATGAGGTCATTTATGCCGTGCAGTTCGTCTATCCGCCGGCCCTGCCAGCCGGGCCTGTGGGTCCGACTGCGGCTGAGCAAGTTGCCACCGAGCTCGAGCGCTCGAAACTAGCCAGGCCGCGCAACGTTGACTACTGGTTCTGCGGTGATCGTGCTTTGAAGCCTGTCCATGCATCCGATGATGGCGTCCACACTCGTCTGTCCTTCGGTACGAAAGCTGAGCTACCCGCTGTGTTCGTGCGCAACGCCGACGGATCGGAATCCCTGCTCAACTTCAGCGTTGATGATGGCGATGTTGTCATTCACCGAGTTGCAACGACGTTTGTCCTGAGACGCGGGCGACTGACCGCGTGCGTCGTTAACAAGGGGTTCACGGGAAGTGGCGATCGCCTCGACACGGGTACGATCAGCCCGGATGTTCGCCGCGACTCCAAGGTGCAGCGGCCGTGAGTATCTGGGGAAAACTGAGGGTTCGCGGGTCCAATCCAGCCACGGAGGCGCCGGAATCGTCCTCCGATGCAACAGTCGACGACATAGCTTCTACGACTCGGGCAGATACGTTGCACACCGTCGAGGGCGAGCGAGGCATTCCCGCGCTGGATCGCACGCGTTCCGTGCAGGCGCGTTTCAGCAATGCGCTCGCACTCGGCCTCATGTCGGCTCTCGCACTAGGCTTTCTCGTCTGGTACTACACGCAAACCTTCGCGGAGCGCTCGGAAGAAAAGAAAGCCGCCGCGACGGCGACCAAGACGAAGACCCAGGGCGAGATGACGTTGCCGCCGCTCGGCCGCATCGATCCACCCACTGTTGAGCGCGTCCTCGGGCCGCCTCCTGCCTTGCCCGAAGAATCACCGGGTCAGGCAATCTTGCCGCCTGCTTACATGCCGGCTGCATCCGTGTCCGTCTCTCATAGTTCCAGCGGCAGATCGCCTGACCAAGCTCGCCAGGACCGCCGCCTTGCGGGCCCTGTGTTCGTCGGAGCCTCGGGAGCAGGAGAGGGCACTCATATAAATGAGTCCGAAAGCCGCCCGGGGAGCACGCAATCCCTCTCACCGTTGCCCAGCCCTGATCCCCAGCAGCGGGCTGCCTCATCAGACATGGCGGTGCTCCTAGAGCCAACTTCCACACCGGCTGCGCTGGCCAAGGTGCTGCCGACGCAGCAGCTGCTTTTGGCCAAAGGCTCGTTCCTTGACTGCACACTCGAGACGGCGATCGACTCCAGCCTGCCCGGCATGACGACGTGCGTGACTGCGACGGACACGTTCGGTGTCGATGGCTCTGTTGTGTTGCTCGAGCGCGGGACAAAACTAGTTGGTGAGACCCGCGGGCAGGTGCAGCAGGGAACGACACGCGTCTATGTGCTGTGGACGGAAGCGCGAACACCGACTGGTGTCGTGGTGCCCCTGGCGTCTCCGGGTACAGACGAGCTCGGCCGATCAGGTCTACCAGGTGAGGTGAATCGTCACTTCTGGGAGCGGTTCGGCGCGGCGATTCTCGTCTCAGTCATTGACGGCGCCGTGCAAGCGGCGGCCCAGGGTACCGGGAGCGGCGACGATACGGTGGTGATCAGCCCCTCGACGTCACGTGACGTCATGACCGAAGTGCTCCGAAGCACCATCAACATTCGGCCGACCGTCACCAAGCAGAATGGCGACCGCATTGCCGTGCTGGTTGCGCGCGATCTGGATTTCAGGTCTGTCTATGAACTCCACGCCATCGCAGAGCGCCGCTAGGCCGCTCAAGGCCGCGAGTCCAAGCGCGTCACGCGACTGCGTAGGCGTCGAGGCGTCCGCGCTGGAGCTGAATCTGAGCGCGCTTCGACCCCTACTGTCCGATCCCGATGTCACGGAGCTGTGCATCAACCGACCAGGTGAAGCTTTCATCGAAACCCGAACCGGCTGGCGCACACAAGCATTGCCGTTTGCGGATTACGCCTGGTGTCATCGGTTGGCAAAGCTGGTCGCCAACTCGACGCGCCAACGCATCGATGAGGAGTCACCGCTCCTTTCAGCATCGCTGCCCTCTGGTGAGCGCATCCAGATCGTCTTGCCGCCGGCGACCAGCCAACAATGCGTGGCCATCACGATCCGACGGCCATCGGATCAGGTGTGGTCGATCGAAGAGCTGACCCGCAGCGGAATCTTTCGAGCAACGCGTAGCGCTACGCAGGAGCTTGACTCAACCGAAATGGATCTCATGTCTCTCCTGCAGGGACAGCAGTACGACAGGTTCATGAGGCTCGCCGTTGCTAGCCGCAAGAACATCCTGGTGTCTGGACCGACGGGCTCCGGCAAGACCACGTACACCAAGGCGCTCATCCGTGAGATTCCGAGTGAGGAGCGTCTGATCACGATCGAAGACGCCCGCGAGCTCGTACTCGACCGTCATCCGAATCACGTTCGGCTATTCTACAGCAAGGACGATCAGGGACAGGCACGCGTTTCGCCGAAGCAGCTGCTGGAGTCGTGCCTGCGCATGCGACCGGACCGCATCCTGTTGGCGGAGCTGCGAGCGGAAGAGGCGTTCGACTACCTGCGCAACGTCAACTCTGGTCATCCTGGCTCCATCACTAGCGTGCATGCAGCGAGTGCGGAGCTGGCGTTCGAGCAGCTCGTGTTGCTGGTCAAGCAGAGCAAGGGAGGGCAGGAGCTGTCGCGAGCGGATATCAAGCAGCTTCTCTATTTGCTCGTAGATGTCGTAATCCAGTTCGGTGTCGAGCACCACCAGCGCTTCATCAAAGAGATTTGGTATGACCCCGCGCGAAAGCGCCGCAGCTTGGCTGCCGCGTGCTGAAGCACTAGCCCCCCGTCCGCTTGGGCGAGTGGGAAGGGTACTGCTCATCGCAGCGGGCGCCGTGATTGTTGCGCAGTACCTGGCGGGATACTTCTTCCTC
>DATEKT010000163.1:0-2323 GCA_035277305.1 Steroidobacteraceae bacterium
CGAACGAGCGCGCCAATCTAAGCGCACGAAGTGATGGTTGGCGCAGGCGCGATTACTCCGCCGCCTGCTGCGCCGTCTCCACGTCGATGAAGCCGCCGGACTGGCGCTGCCACAGCGCGGCGTAGTGGCCGTTCGCGCGCAACAGCTCCGCATGCGTGCCCTGCTCGACGATGCGGCCATGGTCGAGCACGATCAGCCGGTCCATGCGCGCGATGGTCGAGAGCCGGTGCGCGATCGCGATCACGGTCTTGCCGGCGATCAGCGTGCCGAGACTTTGCTGGATCGCGGCTTCCACCTCGCTGTCGAGCGCGGAGGTCGCCTCGTCGAGCACGAGGATCGGCGCGTCCTTCAGGATCACGCGCGCGATCGCGATGCGCTGGCGCTGCCCGCCCGACAGCTTCACGCCGCGCTCGCCGACCTGCGCCTCGTAGCCGCGCCGGCCGCGCCAGTCCTCCAGATCGAGGATGAACTCATGCGCGTGCGCCAGCCGCGCGGCGTTCTCGATCTCGGCATCGCTCGCATTCGGCCGGCCGTAGCGGATGTTGTCGCGGATCGAGCGGTGCAGCAGCGAGGTGTCCTGCGTGACGACGGAGATTTGCGCGCGCAAGCTTTCCTGCGTGACGCGCGCGATGTCCTGCCCGTCGATCCGGATGCGCCCGTCCTCGATGTCGAAGAAGCGCAGCAGCAGGTTGACCAGGGTCGACTTGCCGGCGCCGGAGCGGCCGACCAGCCCGACTTTCTCGCCCGGCTTCACCGTCAGGCTGAGGCCGTCGATCACGGCGAACGGGCGCGCCAGCCCGTCTTCGTCGATCAACGCCTCGCGGCCGTAGCCAAAGCGCACGTCCTCGAAGGCGATCTCGCCGCGCGTTACCGCCAGCGCGGCGGCGCCCGGCGTATCGGTCAGTCCGATCGGGCGCGCGATCGTCATCATGCCTTCCTGCACCACGCCGATGTTCTCGAAGATCGTGGTGATCTGGTAGGCGACCCAGCCGGCCGCGTTCACGATCTGCCAGGTCAGCGGGATCGCCATCGCGACCACGCCGACCTCGATGCGTCCCTGCGTCCACAGCAGGATCGCGAGCCCGCTGGTGCCGGTGACGAGGCCGGCATTGAGCGTGGTCAGGGAGAACGAGAACGCGGTGTTCAGCCGCAGCGAGCGGTGGAAGCGGCCGGTGTGCTGCTCCAGCGCCTCGCGCACATAGGCGTCCTCCTCGCGTGCGCGGGCGAACAGCTTCACGGTCAGGATATTGGTGTAGCTGTCGACGATGCGCCCGGTGAGCAGCGAGCGCGATTCCGACATTTCCTTGGAGCGGTCGCGCATGCGCGGCACGAACAGCCGCAGCAGCACGAGATAGCCGCAGAACCACAGCGTGATCGGAATCGCGAGCCACGGATTGGCGGTGCCGAGCAGCAGCGCGGCGCTGGTGCCGTAGACCAGGATGTACCAGACGCCGTTGATCAGCGCGACGACGGTCTCGCGGATCGCCGGTCCGGTCTGCATCACGCGGTTGGCGATGCGTCCGGCGAAGTCGTTCTGGAAGAACGCCCAGGATTGCCGCACCACGTGCCAGTGGTTCTGCCAGCGGATGCGGTTCGAGACGTTGGCGGCGATCGCCTGGTTCGATAACAGGTTTTGCGTCGCGATCGCGGCCGGGCGCACGAACAGCAGCAGCAGCGCCATCCCGAGCAGCATCCAGCCATAGTCGGCGAACAGCGTCTTCGGATCCGCGGCAGTGACCAGCGTGACGATGCGGCCGATGAAGATCGGCACCATCGTGTCGAGCACCGCGACGGTGAAGCCGGCGACGAACAGTGCCGCGAACAGGAGCTTCGCCTGGCGCGCGAAATGCCAATAGAACGCCACGAGCCCAGCCGGGGGCTCGGCGGTCTCGCTGATGGCGGTCGGCCTCAACAGCCGTTCGAACAGTGCGAACACGTCAGCTCACATCAGGCGCGCCCAGGCGGTCGCACGACGACCGCGGCGCAACCCGTATATTGGGACGAAACGGAGCGCGCGCTCGGGCGCGACTCGTGTCCTGGTTAACATTGGTTTGCGCCGTTCTAGGCCGCGGCGGACCGCTTGTCACATGACTTCTGGTAATGGCGGCTATTTCGCCGGCGTCAGGCGCAGCAGCTTGCCGTTGCTGCTGTCGGTGAGCAGCCAGAGCGCGCCGTCGGGTCCCTGCCGAACGTCGCGGATGCGCTCGCGCAGATTGGTCAGCAGCCGTTCTTCCCGGGTGACCGTCTCGCCGTCGAGCTCGAGCCGCACCAGCATCTGCGCGGCGAGGGCGCCGACGAACAGGTTCCCCCTCCACCCGGCGAA
>DATEKT010000164.1:0-2216 GCA_035277305.1 Steroidobacteraceae bacterium
GAGCGTCTATAAGCTCGTGCCGAATCGCAAAGCTGAGCACGAGCGCGTCGCCGAACTGCTCAGCCAGGTCGGCCTGTTCCCGTACATGGCGGAGCGCTATCCGCACGAGCTCTCCGGCGGGCAGCGCCAGCGCGTCGGCATCGCGCGCGCGCTCGCGCTGGAGCCGACCTTCATCGTGTGCGACGAGCCGGTTTCGGCGCTCGACGTGTCGATCCAGGGACAGATCATCAATCTGCTCGAAGACCTGCAGGCGCGGCTCGGCTTGAGCTACCTGTTCATCGCGCACGATCTCGCGGTGGTGCGCCACATCTCCGACCGCGTCGCCGTGATGTATCTCGGCCGCATCGTCGAGCTGGCCGACCGCGACGCGCTTTATGCGGCACCGCAGCACCCCTACACCAAGGCGCTGCTCGACGCCGCGCCGGTTCCCGATCCGAAGGTCGAACGCAGCCGCGCGCCGCGGGCGCTGCGCGGCGAGATCCCTTCGCCCTTGACCCCGCCGTCGGGCTGCGTGTTCCATACTCGCTGTCCGATTGTAGGCGAGGAGTGCCGGCGCGACGTTCCGCCGCTCCGGACGCTGAGCTCAGGCCACCGCGTGGCCTGCCATAAGGTCTGACAGCCATGTCGCGGGGGCGACGCGATCATGGCGCATAGGGAGGGAGAGATGAAACTGGACGTTACGAGACGCTCCGTGTTGATGACCGGAGCGGCAGCCTTCGCCCTTGGCGGCACGATGCCCGATGCGCAAGCGCAACAGTCCAAGAAGGGCGGCACGCTGCAATTCGCGATCAGCGCCGAGACGCCGCAGTACGACAACCACGGCAGCGACACCTACGCGACCCTGCATTTCGCCGCGCCGTTCTATTCCACGCTGCTGCGCTTCAACCTCGACAAGTTCCCCGAGGTGCAGGGCGACCTTGCGGCGTCGTGGACGGTCGCCGAAGACCTGATGACCTACACGTTCAAGCTCCATCCGGGCGTGAAATTCCACGATGGCCAGGACCTCACCTCGGCCGACGTGAAAGCGACCTACGAACGGCTGCGCAATCCGCCGGCGGGCGTGGTCTCGACTCGCAAGGCGACGTTCAACGACATCGGCACGATCGAGACGCCCGACCCGGCCACCGTCGTCTTCAAGATGAAAGCGGTGAACGCCTCGATGCTCGAGCACTTCGCCTCGCCCTGGAACGTGGTCTATTCGGCAAAGGACCTTGCCGCCGACCCGAACGGGCCGAAGACGAAGATCAACGGCACCGGGCCCTTCATCTTCGTCGAGCACGTCAAGGGCTCGCACGTCTCGGGCAAGCGCAACGAGAACTATTTCAAGAAAGGCCTGCCCTATCTCGACGGCTTCCGCGGAGTGTTCACCTTGCAGGCCGCCGCGATGCTCAACGCGCTGCAGGGCGGGCAGGTGCTCGCCGAATACCGCGGCATCTCGCCGGCCGAGCGCGACCGTCTGGTGCAGGCGATGGGCGACAAGATCCGCATCGAAGAGTCGAGCTGGACGCTCAATCTTCTGGTCTGCTTCAACACCGAGAAGAAACCGTTCGACGACGTACGCGTGCGCAAGGCGCTGCTGATGGCGATCGACCGCTGGGGCGGCAGCGCCGGACTCTCGCGTATCTCGACCCTGCGCTCGGTCGGCGGCGTGATCCGCCCCGGCTCGCCGTTCGCGACGGCGGAGGCCGACCTGGTCAAGCTCCCCGGCTTTTCCAAGGACATCAAGGCGTCGCGCGAAGAGGCCAAGAAGCTGCTCGCGGAAGCCGGCGTGCCGAACCTCAAGTTCGTGCTGTGGAATCGCAATCTCGCGATGCCCTACACGCCGGCCGGCATCTTCCTGGTCGACCAGTGGAGGCAGATCGGCGTCGAGGTCGAGCACAAGCAGTCCGACACCGGGCCGTATCTCGCGCACATGAACGCCGGCAACCACGACGTCGCGATCGACTTCTCCAATCTGTTCATGGACGACTCGAGCCTCGGCCTTGCCAAGTATCTCTCGGTCGCGCGCGCGCCCGAGAACCGCTCGCGTCACAAGGACACCGAGCTCGACAAGATCTACGACGCGCACCTGCGCGAGCGCGATCCGGAGAAGCGCAAGGCGATGATCCGTCAGTTCGAGAAGCGCGTGTTCGAGCAGGCCTACCAGCAGCCGATCCTGTGGTGGCACCGCATCGTGCCGAGCCACAAGACGCTGATGGGCTGGAAGATGTCGCCGA
>DATEKT010000165.1:0-23109 GCA_035277305.1 Steroidobacteraceae bacterium
ACAGCGCCATGCCGCAACCGAATTTCGTGCCGGTGAGGCCGAGGCGATCGCGAAGGGCCCACAGCAGTGGGGTGTCATCAGAGGCCGCCACGGTCATCCGGGCGCCATTGACGGTGAGCTCCATCGCGATACCTCTTCGATTATTTTGCCGGGGCGGGGGCCTCCAGATAACTCTGGGAAGGGAGGTCCGTCAAGCCAGCCCGGCGGCGGCGCAGGAAGGCCAGCGCGCCGATCGCGATGCCGAACAGCGCGAGCGTACCCGGCTCCGGAACGGCGGTGTCGCGCACCGACCACGTGACCCGTCCATACGCGAGGCCGGGACGTTTGCCGTCGGTGAATGCAATGCCGCCCGTGCCGAAGCCGTCGAAATCCGGTGCGCCGCCGCCGCTCGACGTGCAGGCGTAGGTCAGGAAGCCGCACACGGCGGGCCGGAACGAGCCGCCGGCCATCCAGTCGGTGAGCGCCCCGTTGGCGAAATCCAGCACGGCGATCTGCGCGTTCGACTCGTCGAACGACACGCCGAACCAGCTGAAGAAGAAATCGAGCGTCGGCAGGGGCACGATCGGGTTGCCGAGGTGACCGGCGCCGCTCGCCGGGATCAGCGAGTCGTCGAACGTGAAATAGCCGGTGCCGACTACGCCCGTGCCGTACGACGGATTCGACACGTCGTTGCTGGTGACACTGAAGTCGACCGTGATCGGCGTGGCCTGGGCCGCCGCCGCGCCGAGCAGCAGCCCGACGGTCAGGGCTGCGGCCTGGAATCTGCGAGTCATGAGGATCTCCGTACTTGGGTTGAACCGCGATAAGGAGCTAACGCGGCAAGCGGCCGGAAATCGGCTCATCAATTTCACGCCACGACGGCCGGGCCCTTTCTGGTGGCGTTCTTGTCCTTGGAGCACACCGCGCTCTGCGGCCAGGTGTCCTCGTTCGTCTGCAGGAAACTGGACGGCCCTTCCTTGCCGCCCTCGCCTTTGATCGGCTTGATGTTCAGCGCGCCGAGAAAGAAGTTGATCGCTTTGGTGACCGGCTGCGGAATCACGTAGCCGACGCCCGTGCCGACACGCATGTTGAATCCCGCGTAGATGCAGTGTGCGAGCGTGTCCGTGTCGCCATGGCGGGTGACGTTGGCGTTGCTGTTCAGGAATACGTAGGGCCCGACCACGAAGTTGAACGCGCCGAAGCCGCCGATGACTTTGATCTGGTGAGTCAGCGACAGCCCGCCGACACCGAGCGACACGCCCTGCGCGGAGTTGATCAGCGACTCGCGGCCGCTGAATCCCTGCGGACCTTCGAACGCGAAATAGGGTTCGTGATACGCGACGCCGAGCGCGCCGCCATATGTGTAGTCGGCCCGCGCCTTCAACACGCCCGGCGCGCCGAACGCCGTCTGCACGAGGAACTGCTGCCGCACGGTGATCGTCAGCGGCAGCGGGCCGCCGATCGGAATGCTGATGTCGGCCGGAACCTGGACCTGTTCGCTGAGATTGGCGCTGCTGCCGTCGCGGTTGACCGCTTCGAAGCCAATCGACAGGCCGACGCCGCCATAGAGCTTCAGCTCCGCCACCTTGACTTTCGCGCCGCTCATCACGAGCTTGAAACCGATGCGCGGCTGCTGCATGTCCATTCGCACCGAGCCGTTCAGACCCGTTCCCTTCTTGCTGCCGTGAATCTGCGCGCCGAGACCTTTGAGCGAGGCCAGCGTGTCGGTGACGTGAATGTCCTCATCATCCGTGCTCGAGACGAAGCGGAAGCCGGTGGCCCGCGCGTCCCATGCTATGGGCGGAATGTCGTCGACCGCGCCGGGCATCTGCTCCAGGCGATAGACGAGCGCCTGGCTGAAATCGACCGCCTGCTCGAACTCGATGTCGCAGTCGCGAATCACGTCGTCGAGCTCGACGGGGCCGAGCGTGAGTGCGATGGCATCGCCGGCGGGCTCGACCGCGAGCACGCGACCGACAGCGCGGCTCGTCAGGAAGACGATTTTGCCGGGCCGGATATCCCGTTGCACGACCATGCGCGCGTCGACGGTCCAGGTCATGCCGTCGCCGCTGGTCCCTTGAATCACGTCCGAACCGTTCTCGACGATGATGACGTCCGGCTGATACGTCACCTGCGAATTGCGCGTCGGCGCGACGCCGAAGCGACGCTCCTGCTGGGTCAACTCAGTCGGCGCAACGAGGCGCGGCGCACCCTCGGTGATATGGCTAACGCGATTCGAGCAGGCCACGGCAACGAGCGTGATGCAGGCGACGGCCAGTAGCTTGATGACGCAGGTGTTCAACGGCGACCTCCATCCACTCGGACGCATTCCCGGCTTCGATCGCGCCATGGCGTGATTCGCCGCGCAATTGCGTGCTGTGTGGCATGAAGCAACTGCTACTTCTGCTGATGCTCGGTTCTCTCCTTCCGTCGGCGCGCGCGGACTCGGCGTTCGCGCCGCAACTCGTCGACCAGAGCCGCGCCGTGTACACCACGCTCACGTCCTATGCCGATTCCGGCGAAGTGCTCGACCAGTTCGGCCCGAAGCCCGAGAACAGCTATCGCCACAGATTCCGCACGTACTTCCGCGCGCCGCGCCACTTCCTGTTCGAGTTCACGCAGGACGCGCGCGCCGGCGGCAATCGCATCGTCATCTGGTGCGACGGCGGCGATTTTCAGTCGTGGAGCTCGGCGACGCAGCAGCACGCGACTTATCCGCGCGGCTCCAACACCGCGGTGCTGGCGTTTCAGCAGTTCGCGTCGTCGACGGGACGCTCGGTCACGCTGATTCCGGCGCTGCTGTTCCAGGGCTCCGGCCTCGTCAGCTCGTTCGCCGAATTCGGCGACGCTGTCGCGGCCGGCAGCGAGAAGATCGGCGATACGCCAGCGATCAAGCTCGACGGCGTGGCGCGCTCGCGCTACGATAAAACCCAGCGCGAAACCAACGTACGGCGCGCGACGGTGTGGATCGATCCGCAGACGCACCTGCTGCGCCGGATACTCGAAGACACTCCCGAAGGGCTGCCTGCAACCGCGGTCATGCGCATCACGACGACGCTGCAGCCGCAAGCCAATCCCACGCTCGCAGACAGCGTATTCAAATTCACCGTGCCGACGGCCCGGAAATAGAGGAGCACCGTATGAACAGGCTCAGCATCATCGCCCTCACCTGCCTCGCGCTCGCGAGCGGACGAACGCTTGCCGCCGATCCGACGACCGATCCGTGCTCGCTGCTGACTGCGGACGAAGTGCAGCAGGCGATTGGCAAGTTGCGGGCGCTGCCCAAGCAGGTCGTCAGCAATCGCGTGAGGATGTGCGACTACGAGCTCGTGGACGAATCGGTCGGTCTGTCGGTGTGGCTGCTTCCGGCATCCGGGCTCGACCGGGCGCGCAAGGAATACCCGGAGCTGACGGCGGTCAAGGATCTGAGCGACGCGTTCATTCATCTCAACGAGCGTCTCGGTCAGACCGAGCTGTATGCGAGAAAGGGTAACGCTACGCTGCTAATGAGCGTGCCGACGCCGGACGGCGATGCGGATGCTCGAGGAGATGCGGCCAGGGTCAAAGTGCTGGCGCGCAGAGCACTCGCGCGACTGCCCTGAAGCTCAGGATCGAGCCTTCGCGTCAGCGGTGAGCTTCGCGTCGATCGCAAACGGCGAAGTTTTGAGGATGCGGGCGGCTCGAGCGAACGCCTCGTTCGCGGCTGCTGCTCGGCCGTTCGCGAGCAGCGCTTTCCCATGCCAGTACGCTGCCTCGCCAGCCCAACGGCTGGCCGCATCGTGACGCGCCCAGAACTCATCGGCCTGGCGCGCGAAACGCAATGCCGCCTGCGCATCGCCGAGCTGCAGATGCAGTCGCGTGAGTCCGACGCAGATGTCGGCGCGATCGGCGGTTGGCAGCGAATAGATTGCCGAGTATTCCTGCAGACCGCGCTCCATCGCCTTGCGCGCACTGCTCACATCGCCTGACTCCAGGCGCGCAAGGCCGTAACGCGCTTCCGCCGTTGCGAGCTGCGCCGCGTCCACTTCGCCGCGTGCTGCGAGGGCCGGCATGGACGCCTCGAGCTGTACGGTCGCCCTCCCTGGGTCCCCATTCAACAACAGCAGCCAGCCAAGGAGACTCTGCGAGCGCGCACGGGCCGGTGCGCCGGTCTCGGGCAGGCTGCGGGTCGCCTCTTCGAATCGCGGCACTGCGTACGCGAGATCGCCTTTGAGTCCGCGCAGCAGCGTGAGATACATCTCCGCCGCCTGTGTCTCGTTGTCCTGCGCGCCGTAGGTTTCGAGCGCAACGCGCTGGTACTTGCGCGCGGCCTGTTCGGCGCGATCCAGGTAGCGCCCCTGGACCAGCGAACGCGTCAGCGAGCTGTAACCGGCCATCATGGAGTAACCCTGCACGCCGTTCGCGGCCATGATCTCGGCGCTGCGCGCCGAGAGCTCGACGGCGGCCTCCGAGTTGCCGCGAAACCGCTCGACTGCCCCGTGCTCCATCAGCTCGGTCGCGTAGTCCGTCGAGCGATCGCCGTAGATTGCGCGCAGCTCAGCATCGTTGCGCTCGAAGTCGGCGAGCGATTCGTCGTAGCGTTTGAGGTCCCTCAGGCATCGCGCGCGCACGCCGCGTACCGCGGTGATCTCGGGATGCTTGTCGCTGGCGACCGTCTTCGGCAGCTGGCCCAGCGCGAAATCGATGTTGGGGAGCGCCTGCGCGCATTGATTGGCGTGGTATTGCGCCGTCGACAGCTCACGCAACGACTGCAGGTATTCCAGATCCATTCGACCCTTCAGCTTGCCGATCAGATCTGCACCCGCCTGCGCGGACCTGACCGCCTCCGCGGGCTCGCGCCGGTTGACCTGCAGGGACGAGCGCACCAACCAGGCGCGCGCCAGCGGCAGACTCGGCGGCCGGCTACGCAGCGTTCGCTCGGCATCGTCGAGCAGCTTCTGCGCGCCGTCCAGATTGCCGATAGCCACCAACGTATCGGCCTTGCCGATCCGCGCCATGCTGGCCTCGTCGCTCGCCAGCCATTCGTGGCGTGTAGCCACATCCAATGCCTTGTCGTAGGCCACCACGCTCTGCGGGTGTGCATTCAGCTCGCGCAATGCATCGCCGACTGTCCGGTAGAGCTCCACTTGCCGGCGGGGCTCCTGCGACAGCTCCTGCTCGATACGCTTCAATGATTGCGTCAGCAGCTCAGTCACGCGCAGATCCGCGCCACCACCGCCGCCAGGACCTGCAGCGTTGAAGAGCGAAAGAATGAACGCATTGATGTTCTCCGCGCGCTGCGCTTGATCTCGCGCAACACCCGCTTGCCAGATGGCAACCGCAGCGCCGGCGAGAATCGCCACCACGACCGCGAGCGTCGCAGCGGTGCCGACTTTGTGTCGCGAGACGAAACGGCCGAAGCGATACATGCCGCTGTCCGGCCGCGCCTGCACGGGTAAGCCGCGCAGGTGGCGCTCGATGTCCGTCGCAAACGCGTCGATCGTCGCGTAGCGCTCGGCCGGCTGCTTCTTGAGCGCTTTGTTGAGAATCGCATCGAGATCGCCGCGCAGGCGGCGGTTACGCACGCTGTCGGTGGCAGCGGAGCTCGCCGGCATCGGATCCGTTTCCGCTATCGCTTGCTCCAGCTCCGCCGCGCTCGCACGTCGCAAGCGATAAGGTCGCGTACCGGTCAGCAGCTCGTAGCACACGACGCCGAGCGAGTAGACATCGGTTGCAGTACCGATCGCTTCGCCCTTGATCTGTTCCGGCGACGCGTAGTCCGGCGTCAGTGCGCGTGCACCGAAACGAGTCATGCGCGTCTGTGCCGACGGCTCGGCGGCGAGCAGACGCGCGATGCCGAAATCGAGCAATCGCGGCGAGCCGTCGGCGGCGACCAGCATGTTGCTCGGCTTCAGGTCGCGATGCACGACGAGCTTGGAATGCGCGTGCGCAACGGCTTTTGCGACTTCGAGCACCAGCCGCAGGCACGCGTCGATCGACAGTTGCCGCTCGCGGCAGTACTGGTCGATCGGCTGCCCTTCGACGTATTCCATCGCCATGAACGGCCGGCCGCCGTCATCGACGCCCGCGTCGTAGAGCCGCGCGATGTTGGGATGCTCGAGCGCCGCGAGAATGTCCCGCTCGCGCGCCATCTGTTCCGCGAGCTGACCGGTCCAGCTCACGTGCGGGAGCTTCAGTGCGACGACACGTTTGACGTCTGCGCGCTCAGCGAGCCACACGCTGCCCATGCCGCCCTGGCCGAGCTCGCGCAGCAACCGATAAGGACCGACCTGCTCGTCCGCGTGCAGTGCCGCGGTCGAAGCGTGGCAGGTCCCGACGTGTGTGAACTGCGGCAGGCCTTTGAGGAAATCTCCCGTCTCGCCGGTCGCATGACGTGCGAGCAACTCGCGCAAGGCCGGCTGCAGGTTCGGCTGCGAGCGCGCAAGCTCCGCAAGCCACGACTCGCGCTCGGATTCGGGCAGATCCAGGACCGTGTCGAGCAGCCCGAATGCTTCCCGCCACTGTTCGACAGAGAACTTAGACATGGCGTGGGTTCAGACGCATTCCGGATGCCGAACGCGCCATCGATCGGACCTCAGGTCAGTGTCGAGGCGAGAAACAGGCGCGCTTTCTCCCAGTCGCGCGACACCGAGCGCAGGCTCATGTCGAGCGCATCGGCCACCTCGGGCTCGGTCATGCCGGCGAAGTAACGCATCTCGACGACCTGCACCAGCCGCGGGTCGATCGTCGCGAGCTCTTCGAGCGCCTCGTGCACCTGCATCAGCTCGCGCTCGCGCGGATCGGGGAGTTGCGCGATCTCATCCTGCAGGTCCACGTGCACGGCGTTGCCGCCGCGCCGCTCGGCCATGCGGCGGCGAACGAAGTCGACAACGATCGAGCGCATCACGCGCGCGGCGTAACCCATGAAATGGCTCTTGTCGCGTGCTTCGAGCGAGCCGGCGTTGAACAGGCGAATGTAGGACTCGTGCACCAGGGCCGTGGTGTCGAGCAGCGTCAGGGCGCCGTTGCGGCGGAGCTTGGCGTGTGCGAGCTGATGCAGATCGTCGTAGAGCAGACCGAACAAGCGGTCCATCGCGCCTGCATCCCCGCGGCGCGCGGCTTCGAGCAGCACCGTGACCTGCGACATTCGCCCTGTCCGTCGTGGCCGAAAACGCCGGGGCAATTTAGCACAGCGATGGCGTGAATCGCGCCCCGCTTGCGTCTGATCGGGCATGGGGATCCTGCAACCTGCCCTCTGCGCCGTTCTCACCGTCAGCGGACTCGCCGGCGCCGCGACGCCTGAGCACATTCCGTTGCGCAACGGGCTCATGCTCGTCTCGGCGCTGCAATCTCCCGACGGCGATCGCGAGAACGTCGTGACCGTGCAAGGCACGGCGCAGGACGGCATCACTTACACCTGGCATGGCTCGCAGCCTGGGCCCGGCGGCAAGCGGACGGATGCGATGTTCTCGCGTTTCGTCAGCGCCGCGGATCTCGCGGGCGCGACGCGTCTCAACACCGTCTTTCGCATGAACGATCAGGCGGACTATCCCGGCTACACCGCCTTCAGCTTTTCGACACGCGTGTATCAAGAGCTCCGTTCGACGGGCACCGTCGCATTCACGATCACGGCACTGGGCGAAGGTCTGTTGCCGGGATTGGGGACGAACGCGAAGTACAAAGGAACGCTGTCGCTGGTCGCGCCGCAGAGCGAGCCGTTTCCGCTGATCGTGAACGGCGTCGCAGCCACGGTGCCTTCGCTGCACATCCATGGACGCTTCGCGTTTCGCGAGCAGCCACTGGAACAGGACTTCTGGGTGCTCGAGGACAGCGCGCATGCGCTGATCCTGAAGACTGTCACGGGGCACGACGTGCTCCAGCTATTGCGCGTCGAGATGCCTGCCGACGCTGTCGTTCCGGCAGCCGTCACGGTGGTCGAGCGCGAGCTCGACCAGCAATGTCGCGCTGAGCTTCCCGGCGTCTATTTCGCCTTCGGCACTGCCGTGCTCGATCAGGCGTCCAACGCGACGCTCGGATCCGTCGCGGGCATCCTGAAACGGCATCCGCAGTGGACGCTCTCGATCGAGGGCCACACCGACAACATCGGTGCCAATGCCGCGAACCAACGTCTGTCCGAGCAGCGCGCACGCGCCGTGCAGATGAGTTTGTCCGCCGCGTACAGCATCGCGCCGGAGCGCTTGCAATCGGCAGGCTTCGGCGCAAGCCGGCCGCGCGCGACGAACGACACGATGGCGGGACGAGCGCGCAACCGGCGCGTCGAGCTGGTCCGTCCGTGCGAACCGAAGTCCTCTGGAGGTCAATCATGACGACTCGGCGCAGCCTCTGGCTGCTGGCTTCCGCCGCACTGGCGGTGAATGCGCACGCGTCGGACGCACCCTCTTCGCTGCGAATCTGCCTTGCGCCGGCGACAGCGCAGGCTGCACTCGGTAACAGCGCGGATGTGATCGGCGCGGTGCGTGAGACGTTCACCAGTTTTCTCACCGGTCCGACCGTCGCTGTCATGCCGCTCGAATCGCGGCTCGCCGGCCAGGCGCGCGAAGAGGCGAAGCTGGCGCAGTGCCCATACGTGTTGTTTCCCACTGTGCGTCACGAGCGCAAGAGCTCCGGGATGCTCGGCCGTATCGCGGCCGGAGCCATTCAGAGCGGCGCCTGGGAGGCAGTCGGTCGTGCGCCTTCGAGCGCAACGCGAGTGCTCGCTGGAACTGCAGCGGCCGGTGCGTCGAGTTACTCCGTCTACAGCCAGATCAAATCTCGCGATGAGATGAATCTCGAATATCGCCTGGAGTCGGGCGACGGGCGCGTGCTGGTCGAGAAGGCAGGCCAGCGCAAGGCGGGCTCCGACGGCGAGGATCTGCTCACGCCGCTCGTGCAGAACGCGGCCGAAGACATCATGTCCACGCTATCGCACAGCGCTCGCTGAGCGCCGCAGGAGAGGTCATGTCGAAGTCTCACTCTTCCGTCGTTGGCGCGGTGGCTGCGGTGTTGATCGCCGCTGCGAGTGCGGCCTGCAGCAGAGGTCCCGCAACCACTGCAGAATCCGGCGCAAGCAGCGACGCGAGCAATCGAACACTCACGAAGCGGCCGCCGATCAAGACGGTCGACATCGCCGACACCTGTTCGCTGCTGCCGGTAGCCGATGTCGAAGGTGTGCTCGGCAAGCTCGCTTCGCCACCGCAACGCGGTGATGACGCATGCGTCTTCTCCTTGCCACGCATCAACAACCAACCCGTCACCGTCTCGGTGCGACTCGATCCGACCGGCGCGCAGTCGCTGGAACAAGCCGACGGCATGCTGGGCAACGTGTTCGCGCGCGAGTTGAGCGACGGCAAGCAGCGAACTGCACCGGCGCGCAAGAAGCGCGAGGATGGCTGGGACTTCCATGGGGGCGTTTCCGAAGTGATGGGCTGGCGCATCGGCCACATGGCCGTGACGATGAGCGGCAGCGGCAATTTCCTGCTGCCGGGCAAGCAACTCAATGCGCTCGCGCTGCTGATCCGCGACCGACTGCCCGATCTGCCGGTCGCCGAGCCCGGCGCGGATCCGAACGGCGGCGGCTCGCCGCCCGATCCGTGCTCGTTGCTGAATCGTGCGGAAGCCGAAGCAGTGCTCGGCAAGCTCGTCGTCGAGCCTTTTCGCTCGAGCGCAGGCTCGCCGCTCGCCGATGGTGACGGCCCGAGCTGCACGTACTTCGCGCCGGGGCATCACACGCTCGTGATCACGCCGACTCGCGGCGACGCGAAGTCGCTGTTCGACATGAATACCGGCGTGAGCGATATGGTGCGCGTCGTGGCCGGTGGTGCGGACGCGGCCGACACACTCGACGGCCCGTGGGATCAGGCCGCCGACGGCAGCACCGGCAGCGTGCTCTTCCTGAAGGGCGACAACATGCTGGAGATCAGCTACCGGATGTCCTCGACCGACCTCGCCGGCGCTGCGCAGCTGGCGGCAAAGGCGATCGATCGCTTGTGACGGTTCACTCCACCTCCTCCCCTGGAAGACGCAATGCCGCCGCGTTCAACGCCAGGGAGTGGCTCGGCGCAGCGTTGAGGCCCGTAACAACTTCTTCCCTTCTTCCTCCGCGATCTCTGCGATCTCCGCGAGAGATATTTCCGTTTTAGCACTCAGTCACACCGACTGGCACCTCCGCAAACCACCCAGGAAGCTACCACTCAGATCCTCCCCGCCCGCTTCAGCTCCTGATACCGATTGGTCAGCTCGATCCCGAGCCGCTGAGGTTCCGCATCGACGACGAGCGAATGGTGCGCGGCCAGTTTGTGGAGCGCATCGCGGCGAGCCTGCTCGTAGAGCTGAGCGCTGGCGATTTCGAGGACCGGATCGTTGTTGCCTGCGCCCTGGACGAGCGGTTGCGAGGCAAGCTGGCCGACCACGCGCTCGCGCAGGCTCGCGGGCAGCACGAGGTGGCGAGAGCTGAGCAGGCTCACGGCGCGGCTGAACTCAGCGCTGACTTCGTCGCGAAAATTCGTGATCAACACCACCAGCGCCCGTTTTCCGTAGCGAAGCAGCAGATCGCGCGCCGCGCCGAGATAGTCGGAATGCGTCGGACTCGGCTGCACTGCGTAGAGCTCGCTCATCAGCGCGTTGAGTGTCGTTGCTCCCTTGCGCGGCGCGAACCATCGCTGCTCGCCTTCCGGCGTACCGAACGTCAGCGCGCCCACGGCGTCGCCCTGCTTCAAGGCAACGTACGCGAGCAACATCACCGCGTTCAGAACCTGGTCGAAGTGCGAGGAGCCGATGCCGCCGGTGCGGTCGTCGGCGCGCATGCGACGTCCGCAGTCGATCAGGAGCAGCACGCACTGATCGCGCTCGCTCTGGAATTCGCGCACGATGAGCTTCTCGAAGCGCAGCGTGGCGCGCCAATCGATGTGCCGGATCGGATCGCCGGTGCGGTACTCGGAGAGCTGCTTGAAATCCGTGCCTTCGCCGCG
Source organism: Steroidobacteraceae bacterium (assembly GCA_035277305.1). Taxonomy (GTDB): domain Bacteria; phylum Pseudomonadota; class Gammaproteobacteria; order Steroidobacterales; family Steroidobacteraceae; genus Steroidobacter. Next base: position 10,926 of record DATEKT010000165.1, read on the forward strand.
CTGCGCGAACGTCTTGATGCCGATCTCGGACAGGCGGCGATCGCCGGCCAGCCAGGCATAGCGCGCGACCTGTGCGAAGTCGGGATACACGCGGCACGTCTGTTCGCCGCCGAGACGCTCGATCAACTCCCACAGGCGCCACTGCGAGCGGATGCGAACATCGGCCGCGGCGAACTGCACTTCTCCGCGACGGGTCGGCGTCACGGTGTAGGAGAGATCGTGATGGTTGCCGCCCTGGAGCGTCAGCTCGACCGGCATTCCTTCGGTGAGCAGCGTCGGATCGACATAGTCGTAGAGCCGGCAGTGCCACTGGTGCGTGCCACCCAGCGAGATCGTCAGCTGCACCGGACGCTTGACGCCTAGCGCCAGCGCGGGCGGCATTCTGCGCACGAGCTTCGGCTCCGCCGCCCGCCAATTCATGCGCGACATCAGATAGTCGAGCGTGGCTGCGACGCCGAGCACGACGATCCATGCACCGCCGATGATCGCGCTGCCCGAGACCGACGCGCCGAATCCCCGCGCCAGCAGAGCGACGCACGCACCGGCCGCGAGTGCGGCGATGGCGACGGTGCCGGGAATCAGGCGGACGCGCATGCTCGCTGTCGCGACTCAGGTCCGGGGAGCCGGAACGCTCTCGACGACCGCGCTGAGCAGGTCGTCTGCCTTGCGGCCTTCGAGCATCGCGTCGGGCGTGAGCGCGAGGCGATGGCGCAACGCCGGCAGCGCGATGCGCTTGATGTCGTCGGGCGTCACGAAATCGCGTCCGTCGAGCAGGCCGACCACTCGCGCCGCGCGCACGAGCGCGATGGCGCCGCGTGAGCCGGCACCGACCGCGAGACCTGGCCAATCGCGCGTCGCACGCACTATGCGCACCGCGTAGTCGACGACAGTTTCCTCGACGCGCTGATGCGCAGCGATCTGCTGCAGGCTCAGCACCGCTTTCTCGTTGAGCAAAGGTTTGACGTCCACGAGCGGCAGCTGGTCGCCGACTCGTTTGTCGGTGGTGCGCACGACCACAGCGACCTCCTCGGCCGCACTTGGATAGTCGATCAGGATCTTGAACAGGAAGCGATCGATCTGCGCTTCCGGCAGCGGATAAGTGCCTTCGGTTTCGACCGGGTTCTGCGTGGCCAGCACCATGAACGGCCGCGGCAGCACGTGCGTCTGACCTTCGATCGTCACCTGCGATTCCTGCATGACCTCGAGCAGCGCGCTCTGCGTCTTCGCGGGCGCACGGTTGATTTCGTCCGCCAGCAGGATGTGGGTGAAGATCGGGCCGCGCACCACGCGCCATTCGCGCGTCGCCGGATCGATGACCGCGTGGCCGGTGATGTCCGAAGGCATCATGTCCGGCGTGAATTGCACGCGCGCGTGCGGCAGCGACAACGCCTGCGCCATCGCTCGCACCAGCAGCGTCTTGCCGAGACCGGGCACGCCTTCGATCAGGACGTGCCCGCCGGCCACCAGCGCGACGGTGACCTGCTCGACGACCGCCAGCTGTCCTACCAATGCCTGCCCGATCGTCTCGCGCAAGCGTCCCAGCAGCTCTGCCGCTCGGGTGATCGTATTCGCCTCGACCTGCATGAATCGCTCCTCAAGTAATTCTGCGCCGCGCCGTCTCGAGCAACGCGATGACTCGGCGCAGCTCGCGCGGACGGCGGGGACCGGTGTGATTGATCGCCTCGGTCAGGGCTTCCTGATCCAGTCCGGTGTGGCTCGCGAGCAGCGCCATGCGCTCTTCGGAGCCCAATGTCCGGTATCCGGAAAGATGTCGCTCGGCAGTTTCGCGCAGGGCTCGCACCGTCGCCGCGTGCAGAGCGCGTCCGCCGCCGAATCGTAGTGTGAACCGTCCGGTGCCCAGAATCTGTTCGGCGAGCGAGCGGCGTGCCGAATCCGTCAAGGCCGCTGACGGTCCGAAGCGCGGGCTGCCGCGCCACAACGCGAGCGCGAGCACGCCGAGAAGCAGCAAGACGACCGGTGCTCCGTGTGTCCACATCAGGGCCAGCAGGGAGGCCGTCTTTTCTTCGGACAGGAAGAAGACCTGATCGCCGCGCTCGAGGCCGGTCGCAGCGACGAACAGCAGGCCGTCGTCGCCGTTGAACAATTGCTCGTTGTCGAAGGGATGCGCGTTCAGCAGCGTGAGGCTGCCGCGACCGATCGGAATGCGCACCGCCTGGATGCCGTGATTGTCGCTGAGCACCCAGGACGCATCGCGATTCGTGGTCAGGCGGCTCGCCTGATCGATCCCGCAGACCTTGTAGTTCGCGCGTCCTTCGCCGGCAACCTGCAGATTGACGCAGCGATTCTCGCCGACGGGCAGGTCGTACGTTTCGAGATCGAGCTCGGTCCGCACGATGCCCGACCAGTTCTCCAGCGCCCGATCGCCGCCGATGAGCGAACGGTCGGCCACCAGCCGGCCGCCCTTGCGCACCCACGCTTCCAGGCGCTCGCGCCGGCTGGGGATGAGGTCCCAGTTCCAGTACGAGAGGAAGATGACGGCGCGCGGATCCGGCAGCTCGCCGAGATTGCGCTGCGGATGCGCCGTCGCGCCGAGCTGCGCGACCAGGCGTTCGGCGGCGTACAACGAGTTCGTGCGCGCCTCGCCTTTCGCCGGCATCGGCACCTCGATCTCGTCCCAGTAGGTGTTGCGGGCGATCCAGACGGTCAGCAGGACGATCGCCAGCAGCGCGAGACCGGTGAAGATGTAGCGGGGCTTCATGCTTGCCCCACTGTATCGGCCGGCGCCGGAAACGTGCCGTCGAAACGCGTGCAGAGGGTCCGCATCTCGTCGGACTCGGGCTCGCGCGCGCCGTAGATGGCGTGCTGCCACACCCGCACGAGGCCGGCGGTATAAGTCGCCTCGACTGCACCGAGACGCGGCACGGCGAGCGTCACGCAATCGGCTTCGGTACTCGACTCGCGAATCGGCACACCATGCCCGTGCACGAGGCGCGACAGCAAGCCGCGATACAGCAGAACGAGAGCGCCACGATGATCGTTGCGCTCCCACAGCTGCAACGCAGCCGCGCCGATATCGCGCGGCAGACTCTCCGGACGAATGTCGAGCTCGCGAACGTGCGTCGGCAGATTCGGCAGGGTCGAGCGGCCTTCGTAGCGAAAGTTCTGCGCGAGCCGCACGATCAGCAGCACCAGCAAACCGATCGCGACGATGATCAACGCCCAGAACAGGATGCGGCTGGCGCTGGCGATGCTCTGAAACAACCCCGCCAGCCACGCGAAGAACCCGGATTGTTCGACCTTCCGCGGTTCCTGGGCATCGACCCATTTCAGCACGCGCGACTTGCGATGCGGCGACAGGTTCGGATCCGCTTTCACCCGTTCGAGCGCCGTGCGCACTTCGGCCTCGTCCGGCGCAGCGATGGCGAGCGAAGGCGCGAGGGCGCCAGCGAGCGTCGCAATGCCAAAGCCGATCGCCGCAGCTGCAGCGACGCACCAGCCGGCTCTAGCGCTCGAACGCACGGCGCAACTCCTGCTCGACGTCCCACGCCTCGAGCTCGACACGTCGATTGACGTAGAGCGCAAAACCGGCCGCCACGTAGAATGGCTCGAGAAACGCTACGACGAGCCCGTATCCGGCCGCAGTGGCAAAAGCCACGGTGTTGTTGTCCTCCGTGAAGAACGGCAGCCAGTCGACCTGCCCTTCTCCGGGCGCGAACCACACCACGAGCGAGAGCAACGCGAATGACAACAGGAACTCGATCGTGCTGAATGCGGAGTGCATCGTGAATGCAGTGCCCGTGGTGCCCTTGCGGATCTGCAGCACGCGTTTGCGCATCTTCCAGATCGACAGACCTTCGAGCTGATACACAGGCTGCGTGAACGAACGCCATAGCGACAGGCGCCGCCAGGTCCACGTGAGGAAGAACTGCCGCCACAGCACCGAGCGCTGTTCCTGCCACAGATCCCGCAGCTGCGTCTGTTCGCCGAACGCTGCGCGCGACAGAGCAAACAGCACGACCCGATCGAGCCACGGCTTCGCGCACCAGATCGCGAGCGTCGGCAACCAGTCCGCGATCTCGTAAGTTGCAAGCGCCAGCAGGATGAAAGGAACGGCCACTGCAAGGTAGCAGCGGTACACCGAGCCCGCGGCGCTCTGACACAAGCGTATGCCGAGATCGACTGCCTCGAGCTTGCCGCGGCGGCGCAGACGAATGGCGAATGCGTCAGCGCGCATTGCGGCCTTGCAACGTCAGGTAGCTGAGGACGGCGATCCAGCAGGCTGCCGCAACCGAGTACTTCATGATCGGCGGTATCCAGACCGCCGAAGACCAGAACGCTTCGATGGCGGCGGCGATCAGCAACATGACGGCGACGCCGTACACGATCACTATCGATTCCCGCGCGGCGACGACCAGCGCCTGCCGGCGCGACAGTCGCCCGGGCATGAGTAGCGCATGTCCTATCCGCAAGCCGGCCGCGCCGGAGAGCACGATCGCCGTCAGCTCGAACGCCGCGTGCGTGACGACGAACGAATAGAACGTCTCCGACAAGCCGCGCTCGGTGAGGTATCCCGCGATCGCACCGAAGAACACGCCGTTGAAGGCGAGATAGAACAGACTGCCGATGCCGGCGATCAGTCCGCTCGCGAAGCACTGGAATGCGATGCCGACGTTGTTGCGAATGTAATAACCGAACATGGCGAGATCGGTGTCGGCGCCGCGCTGCCGGCCGATCGCTTCCTCGGTGCCGGAGTACATGCGCTCGAAATCCGCTGCCGTTTCCGCATCGACGACTGACAGGATCAGCTCCGGCCGCGAGTAGACGATCAGCCCGACGATGATCGTGGGCAGCACGAACACGGCGAGAGCGATCCAGACATACGCCGCATGCGCGCGCACGGCGCGGGGAAATTCGCGGGCCGCGAGCGCGCGCAGCCGGCCGAGGCCGAACTCGCGCTGCTGATAGATCGCCTGGTGCGCGTCCGAGGACAACCGTTCGAGCCGATCGACGAGATACGCGGGATACGATCGCGCCCGCGCCAGCGCGAGTTGCTCGCAAGCGCAGCGATACAACGCGGCAACCCGCTCGCCATGCGTTTCGCGCTGCTCACTGCGCTTGCCGCGAATGGCGGCGAGCAGCTTCTCGAGCTCGTCCCAGTCCGCCTGATACAGAGTCTCGAATTGCAGCGGCGTCATGAGCGCCACCCGAGCAGCCAGCGAGCCACACCGAGCACGCGACGCGTGGTGGCCGGGCCAGGTTCGGTCGAGCCGGCCGCAGGAGCGGCGATCGCCGCGAGCTCATCGAGACGGTCGACGGTGAGCCCACCCGCGCGCGCGGCGAGCGCGATCAGCGCAGTCTGATCGCGCATCGTAAGCGGCACCGCCGGCGCGATCGGCTCGACGCCGAATACGACCAGGTTCGGAATCGCTTTCGGCTGATGCACGACCAGGGTCGCGGCCGCGATGTCGCCGAGCCGCTTGAAGTCCTGCCGGGTCAGCATGCTGACCACGGCGAAGCCGTAGAAGAGCGGCAGGAAATCGGCCACGCGCAGGAGATTGCGCGCGAACGAAGCTGCGGGCGTGATCGGCAGTCCGTTGTCCATCACCGTCTTCAGTCCGAACATGCGCTTGCCGGGCGTCGCCGCCCAGCCGCTGAGCTCGAAGAAGACCGGGTACAGCCACTCGGCCGCGAAGGCGCAGATGAGCACGATGGCGATGCCGACTCCGCCGAGGGATTCGGTGAACCCCGCGATGACGGACAGCGCCATCCCGCGGATCAGCAGGTCGACTATGTAGGCGTAGAAGCGGGCCGTCAGGCCCGCCGGACGCAGCTCGATGACGATACCTTCGGGTGTCTCCGCAGACACCACGGTATCGAGCGATTCGCGCATGCCTGCGCTCGTGGACGTGGTCTTAGGCTTTCACGACGACCGTGTCGGCGATCTTGTCGTGTATGCACTGGCGCGACTCGCTGAAGATGAACAGCGCGTCGACCAGCCCGTAGATGTTGCCGATATAAGGAATGGCGCCCGGGATACCGTTGACGAAGTTGCGCAGCCAGAAGATGCGGGCGACCGAGGCGCGCGAGCGGTCCGAGCGCACGACCTTGATGCCGACGATCTTCTTGCCGATGGTCTGGCCGTTCTTGTAGACCAGATAGGCCGTGATCGCGATGTAGACCAGCGAGCCGATGCCGCACAGAATCGCGCCGACCGCCGTGAAAGCGCCCTCCCAGTTGCCCGCAGCCGCTGCGTCCCAGTTCATCCCGACCATGAGCGGCGCACCGACGATAACGAGGCCGATGACGAGATCGAGAAGGTAGGCGCCGAGACGCTCGCCGCGACCGGCCAGCTCAGCGCCTGCGTCGTGATCGCTCGCATCGCCCACGTCGGCCGTCGGCGGCGCATACGGGTTCGGCTGGTTCGGCGAAACAGTGTTCATGGCTGTGGTCTCCCTGAATCTTGTAAGAGTCTGCGGCTCTGCCTGGCAGGCGCGACCATGGCAAAACCGCGGCGCGCGTACCCGGACGCGTTACTCAAAACGGAAAATGACAGCAAAGCGGCCTTCTGCGGGCTCTTCGTTGTGCTGCACAGATTAGACCCGCCGCGCCGGCAATCCAAGCGGGTCGCGACTGAGGTCCAACTAACTGATTCCCCTAGCCGGAGCCGCCGGCCGCGGTCAGTAGTCGCGTGCGCCGGGCCGGAATTCCGGCAGCTGCGCCAGGAAGGGCTCGCCGCAGCCCTGCAGCTTCACGTAGCGGTCATCGATGCGCCGGGCGTAGATGATCCGCGACATGAACATGCCGGTGATGATGCAGGCGAGCATGGCGAGCAGCAGCAGCGATCCCAGCCCCGGATTCTGGTCGAAGGCGACGATCATGGCGATGAAAAACAGGAGAAAGCCGCCCCAGCCGATCGCCAGGCCCAGGGTGCGTCTTTGCTTGTGCCGGGCGCACAAGCCCGGACTGAGCTGCACGGTCTTGCGCGCGACCAGCGCCACGATGAGATACACGATGGGGCTGATCACGAGCGTGAGATAGATGCCCGGGTGATGCCAATAGAGCTTGCGTGTCCGGGTCGGCTCGACGGCGTCCTCGTTGCACTTGACGCAGCGGTTCGGCAGATCGCCCGCGTCGCGCGCCATGATCAGCATTTTCTCGTCCCGCCACATGCGGTTGCTGGCGGCATGCACATCCGTGCCCGCGAGGCTCGCGGTGCTCGGAGCGTAGGGGTTGCGAGAGGCGTCCATTGGGCGCGAATCGTAAACGAGCGGCTGCGGCGCGTAAGCGACGCGAGTCACTGATTCGTGACCGACTTTCGACTGACGTGGTACGGCCGGCTGCTTAGACTGGCTCTGCCATGGAATCCACCCTCGACTTCAAGCTTCTGCTGCTGCGTCTGCTCCAGCGCCTGCTCTCACCCGAGCCCAGGTGCGGCCAGACACCGCTGGTTTTCTGCCAGCACACCGAGCTGGTCTTCGACGACATCAACGACGTGTACTGCAGGCACTGCCGCAAAGACTTCACCGGCTGAAGGTCACCGCGAACGGTGCGCGCGAAACACTACGCGGGCGCCGATTTGTGTGCGCTCGACGGTACCGGCACGAATGAGGCGTTCGAGAGCGCTACCGGACGATGGCGGCTGCCACTTCGCCTACGCGATCGTTGTTCGAGATCGGGACCACGGGCTCACTCGCGGCGATGCTGCTCCCACTTGCGACGCTGCTCTGCCTCGAAATCGCGGAGCTTGCGACGCTGCTTCCACTTCAGGAACTGCGGCCTGAGCAGCCACACTGCAACCACGACGATTCCCAGCAGCGCAAACGCGCTCACTGCGGATCCTTCGGCTCCCACAGCTCGATCGGATTGCCTTCCGGATCGTGCAGCCGCGCGAAGTCGCCGTTGGGATAGCTCTCGGGCTCGGAGACGACGATGTCCGCGGCGCGCAGCTGCGCGACCATCGCCTGCAGATCGCTCACGCGGAAATTCACCATCCACATCTGCTCCGGCCGGTCGAAGTACGTCGTGTCTTTCTTGAACGGAGCGAACACGGTGATGCCGGCTTCCTGCCGCCACGGCTCCCCGTCGTAGCTCGTCGGCACCAGCGCGATGCCAAGATGCGCCTGATACCACTGCGCGAGCTTGTCCGGATTTTCGGACCGGAAGAAGAGACCGCCGATGCCAAGCACCTTCTGCATGATGTTTCTCCGCGCCTGCGAGCTGGCGAATTCTACGTCGTTCCGGCACGGAACATCCCCATTCTGCGCGAGTTGCTTCTGCATGCCACGCAGCAAATCCAGCGCGCCGCGCAAGGATCCTGCCGGCGGTCTCACTGCCGCGGGCCGCGCATACTTCCGCCGTAAAGAAGGCGCGCACCTCCAGCCCGGCGTGAAAGGTCCGGCGAATACGCCGGACAAGATGCGGCGCAAAGGCTCGTTCCTGCGCCGACACTACGCACACCTTCGCGGGCCGCTGGTCGATGAGGATGGCGAGCCGACGCGCCTCGCGCTGGCGGCGCACGCGTGGGGCGAACCCGTGCCGAAGACGAAGGCAGCCGCCGCACGACTGGCTGCGAAAGGAACGCGCTTGCTTGCGCGCTACAAATCGGCGAAGTCCCGCAGGAGCTGATGTGGCAAGCAAGAAGAAGAATTCCCTGGTCGCGAACATCAATCGCCGCAAGCGCAAGGGCACCAGCCGGCCGAAGTCGCGCTCGACGGTCTCGAAGAAGTCCTATGCGCAGATGCAGCGCGGCTGGCCCAGCAAGAAAAAGAAGGCAAAGCGCGGGCGTCGTGCGAGTCGCACCCGGTAAGGCGACTGTTAAACTAGGCGCATGCTCAAAGCAGCGCTCGAAGACGTCAGTCGAAAACTACAGCAACTGTTTGCGGCCACGCTCAATGCCGAGCGCCGCTTCGCGCCCTCCGGCGCCGGCCTGGAATTGCTCGACCGGCTGATGAACGACCCCGCGTGGGCGTGGTTGCGCCCGTTGTCGACGCTGATTTCCGAAGTCGATCATGCGCTGGCGCAAGACGCGGAGCTTTCCGAGCTGGAAGGCGCCGCGGCCGCGGCTCACATTCGCGGACTGGTCTTCGGCGAAGGCGACCAGACCGACACCGAGTTCCTCACGCACTATCGCTCGCTGTTGCAGCTCGATCACGCGCTTGCCAGTACGCACGGCGAGCTGCGCGCGTTGCTGAAGACGCTTCCCGCCGAATCGCCGAACGAGTCGGAACGCTTGCACGCGCGTCACCAGTGGGCGATGCGACGCAGACATCGAGGAATGGGTCTGCCCTGACCGGCTGGCGACGGTATGCTTGCCCGATGACTGACCTGCTGCCCGAGCTCAAGCAACGGTTCGGCTTCGATTCCTTCCGGCCCGGACAGGAAGCGATCGTGCGCGACGTGCTGCGCGGCCGCGACGTTCTTGCAATCATGCCCACGGGCGGCGGCAAATCGCTGTGCTTCCAGTTGCCGGCGCTGCTTTCGCCCGGTGTCTGCATCGTCGTATCGCCGCTGATCGCACTGATGCAGGACCAGGTGCGGCTGCTGCAGGACAACGGCATCGAAGCGACCTTCATCAACTCGTCGCTCGATCGCGCCGAGATCGCGCGCCGTTTCGCCAGACTGGAGCGCGGCGATCTCAAGTTGTTGTACGTCGCGCCGGAGCGGCTGCTGCAAGCGGAGTTCGAAGGCGACGTCCTGCCGCGGCTGCAAGCGACTCACGGTATCTCATCCCTGGTCGTCGACGAGGCGCACTGCGTCTCGGAGTGGGGCCATGATTTTCGTCCGGAGTATCGCCAGCTGCATCGGCTGCGCACGCGCTTCACCGATGTGCCGATCGCGGCGTTCACGGCCACGGCGACGGAACGTGTACGGCAGGACATCGTGCGGCAGCTCGCGCTGCGCGAGCCGAGCATCCACGTGGCGAGCTTCAACCGGCCCAACCTGCACTACGCCGTCCGCCCGAAAACCAAGGCGACGTACGCGGAAGTGCTCGAGCGGGCGCGCACGAACAAGGGGTCGGGAATCGTCTATTGCCTGTCGCGCAAGCGCGTCGACGAGATTGCCGAGCGGCTGCAGGGCGACGGCGTCCGGGCCCTGCCCTATCACGCGGGTCTCGAAGCGGGCACGCGCCGCGACAACCAGGAGGCGTTCATCCGCGACAACGCGCAGGTGATCGTCGCGACGATCGCCTTCGGCATGGGCATCAACAAGCCGGACGTGCGCTGGGTCGTGCACCACGACCTGCCGAAAACGCTCGAGGGCTACTACCAGGAATCGGGTCGCGCGGGTCGCGACGGCGAGCCGGCGCGCTGCATCCTGTATTTCGGCGCCGGCGATATCCGCACTGCCGAGATGATCATCGCGCAGAAGATCGATCCGGTGAGCTTCGAGCCGCTGGTGGACGAGCAGCGCATCGCGCGACAGCAATTGCGGCACGTACTGAACTACGCGGAGTCGAGCGAATGTCGCCGCGCAGTGCAGCTGCGTTACTTCGGCGAGATATTCGAAGGCAAGTGCAACGCCTGCGATAACTGTCTCGAGCCGCGCACGCTGCTCGATCGCACGACGGAGGCGAAGCAGTTCCTGTCGTGCATAGCGCGGCTCGCGCAGCGGCGCGAACGATATGGAATTGCATACGTCATCGAAGTTCTGCGCGGCGGCGAGACGCAGCGCGTGATCGCGCGCGACCATTCGAGCCTGAGCGTGTACGGCATCGGCAAGGATCTCGGCTTGAACGAATGGCGCGACGTCGCACGCGCGCTGCTGCATCAAGGCCTGATGACTCAGTCGCAGGACGGGTACGCGGTGTTGTCGCTGAACGAAGCGAGCTGGCAAGTGCTGCGCGGCGAACGAACTGTCCATGTCGGTGAATCGGTCAAGCCGGCCCGCGGAAGGCGGGCGGCGAAATCCGCTGCTGTCGGCAGCGGCGACGACGCACTGTTCGAAGCTCTGCGCACGCTGCGCAAACGCCTCGCCGACGAAGCGGGTATGCCGCCGTACATCGTGTTCAACGATGCGAGCTTGCGGGACATGGCGCAACGCCAGCCGAAAACGTTGGAAGAGTTCGCGACGATCCTGGGCGTCGGCCAGGCGAAGCTGGCGCGCTACGGCAAGCAGTTCGTGGAGGTTGTCGTCACGGCAGCGCGAGGAACGCCGTGATGAGTCGCGGCCGGATCAGCCTTTCGACTTCGCGCGGAATTTGCCTTCGCGGCGCGCGTTGAGACGCTCGACCATGTCATTGACGAGCAGCGTGACTTCCGCGTGAGTGCCGGCGCGCACGCCTTCGATCGTGTTCGTGCCTTGAGAGATGACGTAGCTGTGCCACACACCCTCCGCGCCGTCCGGCGCCGCGGCCTTGGTGATCGATTCGAGCTTGAACGGCAGCTCAACTGCTGTTTCCGTGCGCATCGTCATTCTCATTTAGAAATCCCGCACGGGTCGTGACCGACCCGTGCAGAAGAGCAATTGCTCACCAGCGGCCGCCGCCGCCACCACCGCCGCGACGCGGGCCGCCACCGCCACCGCCGCCGCCGCGCGGCTTGTCCTGCGCCTCGTTGACCTTGAGCGGACGGCCGCCCATGTCTTTGCCATTCAGGCTCTGAATGGCACGGGCTGCATCAGCATTCGGCATTTCGACGAAACCGAAGCCGCGGAACTGTCCCGTGTCGCGATCCTTGATCAGGGCGACCGAGTCGACCGTGCCGTGCTGGCTGAACAGCGTACGCACTTGTTCTTCGTCCGCGGAAAAGGGCAGGTTGCCCACATAAATCTTACTCATACGATACACATACTCACTTGACTACAAACGCAACATGACAGCTGCAAACGAGCTGTCGCCAGGTTCGAAACGATTCGGTTTTAGTTGGATGGCCGGGCGCCCGTGGGCGGATGAGCCAAGAAACGATAAAAGGAAGGGTCGCGAGCCGCGGCGGACTATACACGAGTCCCGGCCACTTGGCATCCTAAGGCCCCCGGGAGGCACCGAAATGAAGCAGCGCGTGTGGAGCCGTCGAGAGTTCGTAGGCATGACGGCGCTGGGACTCGTCGCCGCCACCGCCCTGCCTCGCCGTCTGAGTGCAGCGGCAGCGCAGGCGAGCGAAAGCGATCTGATCGTCCGCAACGCCAACGTCTATACCGTCGATCCCCGACTCCCGCGTGCCGAGGCATTCGCAATTCGCGGCGGGCGGTTCCTCGCCGTCGGGACGAACCCAGAGATCGCTGCGCT
>DATEKT010000166.1:0-12443 GCA_035277305.1 Steroidobacteraceae bacterium
TTGTGCACGTATCGCAGCAACCTGACCGGCAAGCTGTACGCCTTCGTCGCGACCGACCAGGGACAGCTCGAGCAGTGGGAGCTGTTCATGCGCGACGGCAAGGGGACGGGGCAGTTCATCCGGCGCATTCCGGCGGGTAAGGGCATTTCTCATTGTGCGGTCGACGATGCATCGGCCGCGGTGTATTTCAGCGAAGAGAGCGTCGGTATCTGGCGCGTAGCCGCCGAGCCGGAAGCGGAGTCGACACGCACCGTCGTGGATTTGGTCGAGCCGCGCGGCACGCTGCACGAAGAAGTGAAGGGACTCGCGATCTATCGCAGCGGGCAGAGCTCGTGGCTCGTCGCGGCGGACGCCGGTGCGGGAGCGTTCAACGTGTACACGCTGGACGGCAAGCGCGCGGGTGCTTTCACGATCGGCGGCAACAAGGATCTCGAAGTCGGCGATGCGGAGGGGCTCGTCGTCGCATCCGATGCGCTCGGCAAAGACTATCCCCAGGGCGCATTGATCGTCGCCGACGAAGACGCGGGCAACTACAAGATCGTGGCCTGGAATGACGTCGCGCAGGCGTTGTCGCTGAAGCCTGCCCCAGTCGAAGCTGCGCAAGAACCGCCGCATCGCGCCGCGCGCACGGTCCAGCCGAAGGTGGAAACAGATCCCGCCGACAGCTACGGCGATGCCGCCGACGATCCCGCGATCTGGGTCGACCGCCGCGATTCCTCGCGCAGTGTCGTGATCGGCACCGACAAGAAGCTCGGTCTCAACGTCTACGATCTCAAAGGCAAGCGCCTGCAGGTGCTGCCGGACGGCCGCATGAACAACGTCGATCTGCGCGAAGGCTTCATGCTCGCGGGCAAGCCGACCGTCGTCGTCGCCGCGACCAACCGCACGACGCGCTCGATCAGCCTGTATCGCTTCGACCCGGCGACGCGCCGCCTCGCATCCATCGCCGACGGCACGCTCGAATCCGGCATGAGCGATCCGTACGGCCTGTGCATGTATCGCAGCGCCAAGACCAACGACTACTACGTGATCGCGAACGACAGCGTCGACGGCAAGTATCGCCAGTGGCGCCTGCTCGACCGCAACGGCAAGGTCGGCATCGAGCTGGTGCGCGAAATCGCTGTCGGCTCGCAAGCAGAAGGCTGCGCGGCCGACGACGAGCTCGGTCAGCTCTACATCGCCGAGGAAGACGTAGCGTTGTGGGCGTACTCAGCGGAGCCGGACGGCGGCGACAAGCGCACGCAGATCGACAAGACCGAAGGCGGCAACCTGACCGCAGACGTCGAAGGCGTCTCGATCTACGTCGGTGCCGAAGGCAAGGGCTACATCATCGCTTCCAGCCAGGGAGAAGACGCCTACGCCGTGTACCGCCGCGAAGCGCCGCACGACTTCGTCGGCAAGTTCCACGTCGTCGCCAACGAAACGCTCGGCATCGACGGCTCATCGGAGACCGACGGCCTCGACGTAGTGAGTGCGCCGCTCGGTGCGGACTATCCCGCAGGTTTGCTGGTCGTGCAGGACGGTCGCAACCTGATGCCTTCGGCGCGGCAGAACTTCAAGTATGTGTCGTGGCAGGATGTCATGAAGGCGTTGGAGTAAAGGTGCCTGGCGGCGCTGTCTATACATGCGTCGGTGAGAGGCAGGAGCGAAGTTGCGGCGGGGAAGGGAGAGAAGAATATCTCTCGCAGAGATCGCCAAGACCGCCAAGGAAGAAGGGGAGAACTTGGAAGTTCTGAGATTCCGAACTTCAACTCTTCTTATCTTCCTTGGCGATCTCTGCGATCTCTGCGAGAGATATTTCTTATTAGCCGTGATGCCCGCGATAGATCTGCGGTATTCAAGCATCGAGCGGCCGCAAGCTCAGGCCACCTCCGCAACACACATCGTGTCTCTCACGACCGCGTGTCTAGAATTTCCTGGCCCGCCAGCCCCGACAGATTCTCAAATCCCATCTTGGCGTACTTGAACGGCGGCGCCACCGCGGGATCCTGCTCGGCTTCGACGACGAGCCAGCCTTCGTAGCCGCTGCGCGCAAGCGGCGCGAGGACGCTGCGGTAGTCGACCATGCCGTCGCCGGGGACGGTGAAGACGCCTTCGAGGACGGCGTTGAGGAAGCTGGTGTCGCGATTGCGGCAGCGTTCCAGCACGTCGCGTCGCACGTCCTTGCAATGCACGTGCACGATGCGGCGCACGTGACGGGTTGCGGCTTCCGCGGGATCGCCGCCGGCGTAGGTCAGATGTCCGGTGTCGAGCAGCAGGCCGACCGCATCGCCGGTGTTCGCCATCAGGTCGTCGATGTCTTGCGCGGATTGGACGACGGTGCCCATGTGATGGTGATAAGCGAGCCGCAGGCCTTCGCGTTGCATGCGCTCGGCGAGTTGCGTCATGCGCGCGCCGAAACGTTGCCATTCGTCTTTTGGCAGATGCGGACGTTGCGAGATCGGCGCGAGCTGGTCGCCGTGCGTGCAGCGGCTGACTTCAGCAAACACCATCACCTTGCAACCGAGCGCATGTAGCAGCTCGAAATGCGCGCGCATCGCGGACCATTCGGCGTCGACGTCGCGCTCCAGCAGACGTCCGCTGTACCAGCCCGACACGAGGTCGAGGCCGTGCGCCTGCAGAATCGGGCGCAGCGTTGCAGCTTGTCGCGGAAACTTGTTGCCGAGCTCGACGCCCGCGTAACCCGCGGCGCGCGCTTCGGTGAGGCACGTCTCGAGGCTGTTCTCGGCGCCGAGGCTCGGCAGGTCGTCGTTGCTCCAGGTGAGCGGGTTGATGCCAAGTCGAACCTTCATGGATCCTTCTTCGTGTCCGCGAGCTTCGCGCGGTAGGTTTCGTAGGCTGCTTTCACGTCGGAGCTCGCGGAGACTTCAGGGACTGCGACGTCCCACCACGCGCCGCCGGCCGCGGTGCTCTGGCGCGGATCGGTGTCGATCACCATCACGACAGTGCGATCCACGCTGCGCAGCGCGGTCAGCGCAGCCTCCAGCTCGCGAATGCCACTGACTTTCTGCGCGTGCGCGCCAAGGGAGCGGGCGTGCGCCGCGAAGTCGATGTCCGGCGCCTGTTCGTCGAGCAGGTTGTTGAACGACTCGCCGCCGCACGAGCCCTGCAGGCGGTTGATGCAGCCGAAGCCGCGATTGTCGAGCAGTACGATCGTCAGCTTCAGGCCCATCGCGATCGAGGTCGCGATCTCCGAGTTCATCATCAGGTAGCTGCCGTCGCCCACCATCACGACCACATCGCGATCCGGCCGCGCCAGCTTCACGCCGAGGCCGCCCGCGATCTCGTAGCCCATGCACGAATAACCGTACTCGACGTGGTACGCGTCGCGATCCTGCGCGCGCCACAGCTTGTGCAGCTCGCCGGGGAGGCCGCCGGCCGCGCAAACGACCGTGCCTTTCGCACCGATGGCGCGGTTCACGGCGCCGAGCACCTGCGCATCGGTCGGCAGGTTTGAGCCGGCGTCTTTGGTGGCCGCATCGACCGCCTGGTTCCAGGAGGTGCGCAATCCTTGAACGCGCTTTGCGAAGTCCGCGCGGGCGCGCGGTTCGCCGAGCAATGCATCGAGCTCCGCGAGCGATCTCGCAGCATCGCCTTGCACGGCGAGCGCCCCGACTTTCACGACATCGTGACGAGACACATTGATCGACACGAACTTGCGCTGCGGATTCTGGAACAGCGTGTGCGAAGCGGTGGTGAAGTCCTGCAGGCGCGTGCCGATCGCGACGATCATGTCGGCCTGCGCGGCGAGCTCGTTCGCAGCCGCGGAGCCGGTAACACCGATCGAGCCGACGTTGAGCGCATGGTCCCAGGGCAGGGCGCCTTTGCCGGCCTGTGTCTCGGCGACCGGAATGCCATGCCGTGTCGCGAACCGAGCCAGCGCATCGAATGCTTCCGCATAGTGCACGCCGCCGCCCGCGATGATGAGTGGCTGCTTCGCACGCGCGATCAGATCCGCGGCCGCAGCGAGCTGGCGCGCGTCAGCGCCCAACTGAGTGGGAACGTGAACACGCTGCTCGAAGAACGCCCGCGGATAATCCCAGGCCTGCGCCTGCACATCCTGCGGCAGCGCCAGCGTGACCGGGCCGCATTCCGCCGGATCGGTCAGGACGCTGATCGCCTGCGGCAAGCTGCGCAGCAACTGTTCGGGACGCGTGATGCGATCCCAATAGCGCGACACGGGACGGAAGCAATCGTTGGCAGTGACCGTCGGATCGCCAAAGTCTTCGACCTGCTGCAACACCGGATCGGGTCTGCGACTCGCGAATACGTCGCCCGGCAACAGCAAAACGGGGAGCCGATTCACGTGCGCGAGCGCCGCTGCGGTCACCATGTTCGTCGCGCCCGGACCGATGGAAGTCGTGCACGCCATGAACCGGCGGCGCTTCATCGTCTTCGCATACGCGATGGCGGCGTGCGCCATCGCCTGTTCGTTGTGTGCGCGATAAGTCGGTAACTGCTTGCGCTCGCCTGCCAGCGCTTCGCCGAGCGCTGCGACGTTGCCGTGGCCAAAAATCGCGAACACGCCAGGGATCAGCGGCACCGTCGCGCCATCGAGCACGGTCTGCTGGGCGATGAGGTATCGCACCAGCGCCTGGCTCATCGTGAGGCGAACGGTTTCTGCGCTCATGCTCGGTTGCGTGCTTCGCGCCAGCTGACGATCAGTCGGCGGTAGCGCTCGGCGATGTCGGCGATCGCGGCCTGGTCGGACAGGCCGCCATTGAACCATGCGCGGGCCGCCGTGTTGAAGATGCTACGGCCGACCGCGAATCCGCGACACAGCGGAACGTCGGCGACGTCCTCGAAGGCGCGGCGCAGCGTTTCTTCGGGCGCGTCGAGACCCAGCATCAGGATGCCGTTGCACCACGGATCGCGCTCGGCGATGACAGCCGCAATGGCGCGCCACGAAGCCGGCGTCTGCGGCTGCAGCTTCCACCACGCTGGCCGCAGGCCGATGTTGTAGAAGCGCTGGATCGATCGCGCCACGGTCTGATCGTCGGCCGGCAGGTTGCTCGTGGTGATGATCTCGAGCAGCAGATCGCGGCCGAGCGTGCGTGCATTCATGTGCAGCTCGCTCAACCGGCGCTCCTGCGCGAGTCGCAGCTCGGTGGGATCGTCCGGATGGTAGAAGACGAGCACCTTGATGACGTGGCCAGAGGGCCACGTCGCGAGATGCAGCGCCGTGTTGTCGTCGGGATCGAACGCGAGCGGACGCGAGCCCGGCGTTTCGATCGGCCGGCCGATCCACAGGTTCGTGCGCGAGAGCCTGTCCAGCACGGCGCTGCCGTGGCGGGCGTCGACGATGACGCCGACGCGCTCCGGTGCACGGATCTGCGCGCCCACGCGCTCGGCCGCCGCGGCGATGAGGTCCTTGAAGCTGGCAATCGACGAGCGCGGCGCGCCGTTCTCGTCCGCGAGCTGCTCGAGCTGGCGGCGATGGTCGAATGCGAGGACGTACAACTCGCCGTGCTGCCTCTGCCGCACCGTCGTGGCGTGATGGATGTGCTCGAGGCGCGGGTCGAGATCGGGCCGTCTGATGTCCGCGGAGCGGGCCAGGAAGTCGTCCAGCTCGACGCGACTCGGCATCGCCGGAGTGCAGCCGTGGCGGCTCACGACGAGCGCGCCGCATGCATTGCCGAGGCGCGCGCTCTCTGTGAGCGAGCGGCCGTTGAGCCAGCCGCAGAGCAGCCCGCTCAGGAATGCGTCGCCGGCGCCGAGGACGTTCAGGACTTCGACGGGGAAGCCTGGAACATCAGTGGGGGCAGCTTCGATGATCGTGCAGCCTGCAGCGCCGCGCTTGACCACAATCGGCGCTTTCGTATGTTCGCGAATCGCTTGCAGCGCGACGGTCAGATCGGTCGCACCGCCGGCGATCAGGATCTCTTCTTCGGTGCCGACGATCAGATCGCACAGCGGCAGCACACGCTGCAGCGCCGCCGTGACTTCTGCCGATGGGACGAAGCGCGAAGCTCCGTCGCCCGCTGTCGTCAGCTTCCACAACACCGGTCGATAGTCGATGTCGAGAATCGTGCGCGTGTCATTGGCCCGCGCCCAGCGAAACGCCTGTTCGACCGCGTTGCGCGTCCGTTCCGTCGACAAGTGCGTGCCGGTCACCGCGAGCGCGCGACTCGAAGCGATGTACTGCTCGTCGAAGTCGCCGGCTTCGAGGCCCATGTCGGCGCACTGTTCGCGAAAGAAGATGTGCGGGGATGCACCTTGTCCTTCGATGCCGAGCACGACCAGGCCCGTGAGGCGCTGCGGATCGGTCGCGACGTGCGCGACGTCGACGCCTTCGCGCGCGAGTGCTTCGCGCACGAAACGCCCCATGTGCTCGTTGCCGACGCGGCTCAGCATCGAGCTGCGCAGGCCGAGGCGGGCAGTGCCCGCGGCGAGATTCGCGGACGAGCCGCCGAGATACTTGGCGAAACTCTGGACGTCTTCGAGCCGGCCGCCGAGCTGCTGACCGTACAGGTCGACTGCGGCGCGGCCGAGGCAGATCAGATCGAACGCGCGGCTCACTCGGGCGGCCGCCAGAACGGTGCGTCGGGCTGCATCGTCCACGTGTGCTCGGCGGTGAACTCGGGCACCGTGTACGGCTTGTCCGGCAGATGCCGGATCACCCACGAGTAGTACATGCCGTAGCCGGGCGCCGCGCATTGCGCGTGATCGAGGCCGGCCGGAATCTTGACCGTGTCGTACTGCTTGACCTTCACGACCTGCTCGCCGAGCTCGGCGTGGCCATAGCCCTGCGGCTCGGTGAAGCGGTAGTGATAGATCTCGTGCTGCGGGTGATGATGCGGCGGATAGCTGGACCAGCCGCCGGGAAAGGTCACGACCTCGCCCAGCACCAGCTCGACTTCCGGCGGGGAATTGGTGCGATCGAAGATCGTGCGCACGTAGCGCAACGCGCGGCCGCCGACCTGTCCTTTACCGCGCGGCTCGTTCGCCACCTGGCTGGCCGTGAATACGCGCGGAGCAAAGTGACGCCGGTTGGCGCACTCGTACACCGTCAGCTCGGAATCGACGCGCGCCGTGATCTTGACGCCCGTGCCCGCGGCAACGTGGATGCAGCTCGCGGACTCGTCGAACAGCGACTTGCGCGCGAAGGAAAATTCGAGCTCGCCGGCCTTGCCGTCGACTTTGCCGCTCATCAGCAACCACGCCGTTTCCGAGCGAGCCTGCGTCGCGAGCGTTTCGCCGGCGCTCAGCCGCAGCACCGCCAGCCCGATCTCGGAAGGATTGTCCGGCGCTTCCGCGCGCGTGATGACCGTGGTCCCCGAGCCGAAGCCGTCGCGATGACTGGCGATGTGAGCGTTCATGTTGCTGCGGCCTGTCCAACGTCGATCCAGCTGCGCTGTTTCGCTGCAGTTTCCATTGCCGTCATGACGTGCTGCACGCGCAGGCCTTCGGCGAAATCCGGCGATGCGGCCTTGCCGGACCGAATGCCGCGAATCAGGTTGCGCAGCTCGATCACTTTCAGATCGTTGATGCCCAGGCCGTGGCCCGGGGCAGGGCAGAACGCCGCATAGTCCGTGTGCTCAGGACCCGCGAGAATCGTACGGAAGCCGCGACGGCCGGCGCCGTCGGCACTGCTGTAGAACTTCAGCTCGTTCATGCGTTCCTGGTCGAACAGCAGCGTGCCGCGCGTGCCGTGCACTTCCACGGCGAGCCCGCACTTGTACCCGGTGGCGATGCGGCTGATCTCCATCGTGCCGCGGACGCCGGAGGCGAACTCGACCAGCGACTGCGCCATGTCTTCGTTCTCGACCGGACGGCGCTGGCCGCTGTCGCGGTCGGTGCGCTGCTCGATCACCGTGCGCAGATTCGCGCTGACGCGCGCGATCGGGCCGAGCAGGAAATGACCCATGTTGATCAGGTGCGAGCCGAGGTCGGCCAGCGCGCCTGCGCCGGCGCGCTTGCGCTGGCAGCGCCAGGTGTACGGCGCAGCGGGATCGCTCATGTAGTCTTCGAGATAGCTGCCGCGGAAGCCGACGACTTCGCCGAGCTCGCCGGCGGCGATCATCTCGCGCGCGACCTGCACCATCGGATTGCAGATGTAGTTGAAGCCGATGACGTTGCACACCTTCGCGCGCCGCGCGGCTTCGACGATCGCGACCGATTCCTCGATGTCGAGCGCCAGCGGCTTCTCGCAGTAGACGTGCTTGCCGGCCGCGATCGCCGCGAGCGCCATTTCCGCGTGCAGATGATTGGGCGTGCAGATGTCGACGACATCGATGCGCGGGTCCGCGATGATCGTGCGCCAGTCCGCGGTGCCGGCGGCGAAGCCGAGCGCATCGGCCGCCTGCCTGGCACGCTCGGGCGTGACATCCGCGAGCGTGGCGCACTCGACTGCGTAGTCGCCACCAAATGCGGCCGCGACCGAGTGCAACGCGATCGCGTGCGCCCGGCCCATGTATCCGCTGCCGATCAAGCCGAATCTGAGCCGTGCTGCCATGGTGTTGAATCGATCGTAGGTTCGTGCACGCCGGCGAATGTCGGCCCGTGTACCTTAGCGCAGTGGAATGAATTTTTCAAACCACTGGAAAATTGAAATGTCGGTTTCAGCCGCCCGGCGCGACCGGTGCGCCGCTCGTCAGGGAGCGCTGCGCGGCGTCCGCGAGCAGCAGCGCGCGCAACCCGTCTTCCCCTGTTGCCAACTCCACGCGCTGGTCGTTCAGCGCGTTGATGAAATCCTCGAGCTCCAGACGATACGCGGCCGCGTAGCGCTCCAGAAAGAACGGCAGCGCCGGCTCGGTGTTGAAACCGCCAGTGCCGGCGACGGTGACGCTCGTCGCGGTGTGATTGTCGGCGCGCACCATGCCTTTCGAGCCGAACGCTTCGATGCGCTGGTCGTAGCCGAAGCTGCAACGCCGGCTGTTCGCGATCTGGCAAAGCTGTCCATTCGCAGTGCGGAGCATGACCATTGCGGTATCGACGTCGCCGGCCGCGCCGATCGCGGCATCGACCAGCGCGCTGCCGCGCGCGAATACTTCCGTCGGCTCCGCGCCGAGCAGCCAGCGCGCCATATCGAGGTCGTGGATCATCATGTCGCGGAACAGACCGCCGGAGCGTTTCACGTAGTCGACCGGTGGCGGCGACGGATCGCGGCTGATGATGTGCAGCGTTTCGAGCGCGCCGATCGTGCCCGCCGCGATCTCGCGCTTCAGGCGCATGAATGAGGGGTCGTAACGGCGATTGAAGCCGAGATACAGCGGAATGCCCGCTTTCTGCGCAGCCCGCACGCAAGCACTCGCGCGAGTCACGTCGAGATCGAGCGGCTTCTCGCACAGCACCGGCTTGCCTGCGCTCGCGCAGCGCTCGATGTAGTCCGCGTGAGTGTCGGTCGAGCTCGCGATCAGAACGGCATCGACGTCGCGTGCCGTCACGGCGGCATCCAGATCGATCACCTGCGCCGAAAACTGTTGCGCCAGCGATTCCGCCGCTCGCGGGTCGGCATCGGCGACGTAAGCAAGCCGGGATTGCGGATGGCGCGCGATGTTGCCTGCATGAATGCGGCCGATGCGGCCGGCGCCGATGAGCGTGAAGCGGATCACTTCTGTCTTCCTTTGCCTTCCATCTCGAGCGCGTAGCTGATGACCAGCGATTGCGCGAGACACAGGGATGCGGTGAGAGAGCGGAACTGCCGGACTTCGGCGTCCTTGATCTCGAAGCACACGTCGGCGG
The DNA here is from genome assembly GCA_035277305.1 of Steroidobacteraceae bacterium. GTDB lineage: Bacteria > Pseudomonadota > Gammaproteobacteria > Steroidobacterales > Steroidobacteraceae > Steroidobacter. The sequence goes on from DATEKT010000166.1 coordinate 9,685, forward strand.
CGCCGGCGATTGGCGCCAGGCGGCTGTCGGTGATCGCGATGATGCGCGCCTTGCGCTCGCTGGCCGCAGTGGCGATCTGCGCCGTCTCCGGCGCGTAGGGATTGAAACTGATCGCGACCAGCAGGTCCTTGTTGCCGAGCAGGCCGGCCTGCTCGGTGAGCATGCCGGCGACGCCGTCCAGCAGGTACGCGCGCTTGTCGACGTGGCGCAGCGCGTAGGCAAGATATGAGGCGACCGGGAACGAGCGCCGCAGCCCGACGATATAGACGGCATTGGCGGAGCGGATCAGCTCGACTGCGCGCTCCAGGTCCGCCTTGCGCACACTGTCCTTGAGATGTTCGAGCGCGAGAATGTTGCTGTCCGCGAACTCGCGCATCACGTCGTACGGGGCGATCGACCCGTTCGTGCCGGCGCGCCGGTTGTACTGGCGGATGCGCTCGGCGTAGCTCGGGCTCGGCGGCTGCGTCAACATTTCGTCGCGGAACAGCTCCTGCATCTGGCTGGCGCCGTCGTAGCCGAAGGTTTTCGCGAAGCGGACGATCGTGGAAGGCTGCACGTGGCAGCGGTCGGCGATCACAGCGAGTGTCTGCAACGCCATGTCGCTGGGGTTGTCGAGCACGTACTTCGCCACTTGTTGCAGGCGAGGGCTGAGCCCGTCGTAGCTCTTCACGATCTCTGCGCGGAGCTTTTCTGAGTTGGTTGGCGCTGTCACTGTCGGTGCTCGGTGCGGCGGACGCAGGATGCTATCGATGTTGTAACAGGAATTTCAAACGCAGCGGGCACAGTACCCGGCCCGTGGAATAAGAATAGAAATATGGAACATTTATTACAATACTTGTTCCACGCGAAATATTCGTTCTATACTCGGCCGCAAATGGAATTGCGGGATTCCAGGTAACCGAAAGTCATCCGGTGCGCATGCGCACCGCTGGGGGATTGTCATGCTGCGTCATCAGTATCCGTTGCTCAGTGCGGCGATTGCGGCGGCGTTGTCGCTGCCGATGGCTCACGCCTGGGCCGGCGATATCACCGGCCGTGTCACCGAGGCGAGCACCGGGCGGGCGCTGCCCAACGCGACGGTTCGCGTGCCGCAGCTGAATCGCTCTGTCGCAGCGGATCGCTCCGGCGAGTACCGCATCGAGGGCGTGCCCGCGGGCAACTACGCCATCGAGGTCGAATACGTCGGCATCGCGCCGGGCAAGGGCCAGGTCACCGTGCCGGAGAGCGGCGCGGCGGAACAGAATTTCTCGCTCGGCTCCGCGCCCGAGGCGCTCGGCGTCGAGGAAATCACCGTGACGGGCTATCGCCTGGCGCAGATCACGGCGCTGCAGGACAAGAAGGCGTCGCAGGTCATCAAAGAGTCCGTGACGGCGGACGACGCCGGCAAGCTCCCGGACCGCAACGCCGGCGAAACGCTGGCGCGCGTCGTCGGTGTCGCCGTGACCACCGACCAGGGCGAAGGCCGCTACGTCACGATCCGCGGTATCGACGCGGCGCTCAGCAACGTCACGATCGACGGCCAGATCATCGGCTCCCCCGAAGGCGACACGCGCCGCGTCGCGCTCGACACGGTCCCGGCCGACATTCTCTCGAAGCTCGAAGTCGTGAAGTCCGCGACCCCGGACCTGGACGGCAACGCAATCGGCGGCACGATCAACCTGGTCACCCCGAGCGTGTTCGACGATCCGGACGGCCATTTCTTCTCGGCCACCGGCGACTACGGCTACTACGACCTCGGCGGCCAGAATCCGTGGGGCGGGAGCGTGGGCTGGGGCAACATCTTCAACGAGCGCTTCGGCGTCGTGCTCTCGGCCAGCTATTCCGACCGCGAGTTCAACTCGCACAACGTGCAGGGCGGCGATCCGTGGACCGAGGAAGGCGACTTCCTGGTGCCGGACGAGTTCGACATGCGCGACTACAAGATCCGCCGGGTGCGCAAGGGCTTCGTCGCGAACTTCGAGTTCCGCCCGAGCGACGACGTGAAGCTGCACTGGCGCAACCTCTACAACCGCTACGAGGACACCGAGCTGCAGCCGGAGATCAAGCTCGATTACCGCAACGGCGACCTGGAGAACCAGACGGCGACCTCCGGCACGTTCACCGAAGGCGAGGGCGAGCGCGGCAACTCGCAGCGTTTCGAGATCCAGTCGATCCTGTCCTCGACGCTCGGCGTCGACTGGACTGTCGGTGATTGGAACGTCGCGCTCTCCGGCACCTACGGCGAGACCAAGCAGGACACGCCGTACGACAACGCGTTCGTCTTCGAGCTCGACAGCGAGATCCCGATGACGTACGACACTTCGGACAGGTTCTTCCGCGTCGACGCGGGTCCGGAGTTCGGCGACCCGGAGCGCTTCGAGTTCAGCGAGGCCGCCCTCGGCCACCAGCTGATCGAGGAGGACCTGCGCATCGGCCAGGTCGATCTGAAGCGCCGCGTCATGTGGGGCGACAACGACGGCTTCGTGAAATTCGGCGCGAAATACATCTCGCGCGAGAGCACGTCCGACCAGGACATGACCGTGTACGACGGTTTCGACGGCGACTTCCTGCTGAGCCAGGTGGCGCAGAACGGCGATCCCAGCTTCTATCACAGCGAGCGTCCGTACTACTCGTTCGGCCCGTTCCCGAACTACAACCGGGCCATGCAGTTCTTCCGCGACAACCAGGACGCGTTCGAGATCAGCGACGAGGATACGATCGCCGAATCGTTCGGCGTCGACTACCGCGTGAAGGAGACGGTGACCGCCGGCTACCTGATG
>DATEKT010000167.1:0-3041 GCA_035277305.1 Steroidobacteraceae bacterium
GAAGCAGTCGGGCTGCAGGCGGCGGATCAGATCCTTCATGCCGCGCGATTCCAGCTGGAATACAGCGGTGGTCTCGCAGCGTTTGAGCAGTTCGTACGTCGGCGCGTCGTTCATCGGCAGCGCGTTGATGTCGAGCGGTTCTGCGCCGTGCTCGCCACGTTGCGCGTTGAGGGTCTTCAGCGTCCAATCGATGATCGTGAGCGTACGCAGGCCAAGGAAGTCGAACTTCACGAGGCCCGCCGCCTCGACGTCGTCCTTGTCGAACTGCGTCACGAGACCGCCGCCGGAATCGTCGCAATACAGCGGCGCGAAATCCGTCAGCACGGACGGCGCGATCACGACGCCACCGGCGTGCATGCCGGCGTTGCGCACGAGACCTTCGAGCGACATCGCCATGTCGATGACGGCCTTCGTCTCCTCCTCGCTGTTGTAGCGCCGGCGCAGCTCCTCTTCCTTCTCGAGCGCGTCCTTCAGCGTGATGCCCAGCTCGAACGGAATGAGCTTCGCGATGGAATCGGCAAAGCCGTAGCTCATGCCGAAGACGCGCGCGACATCGCGCACCACGGCCTTGGCCGCCATGGTGCCGTAAGTGATGATCTGGGAGACGCGCTCGCGACCATAGCGGTGCGCCACATAATCGATGACGCGATCGCGGCCATCCATGCAGAAGTCCACATCGAAGTCCGGCATCGAGACGCGTTCGGGATTCAGGAAGCGCTCGAACAGCAGGTCGTAGCGCAGCGGGTCGAGATCGGTGATACCGAGCACGTAGGCCACGAGCGAGCCAGCGCCCGAGCCGCGCCCCGGTCCCACCGGAACCCCGTTCTCGCGTGCCCAGCGGATGAAGTCGGCCACGATGAGGAAGTAGCCGGCGAAGCCCATCTGGCAAATGACGCCCAGCTCGATCTCCAGACGCTGCTCGTACTCCTCGCGCGTGATGTCGCGTCCTTCCACCGGCGTCGCGGCGAGCTGAACCAGCCGTCGCTCCAACCCAGCGCGCGACTCGCGCTGCAGAAACTCTTCGGTCGTGATCTCTTCCGGCACCGGATACGGCGGCAACACGGACTTGCCGAGTTTCAACTCGAGACTGCAACGGCGCGCGATTTCGATCGTGTTCTCAACGGCTTCCGGGATGTCGCTGAAGAGCTCGCTCATCTGCGCAGGCGTCTTCAGGTATTGCTGATCGGTATAGGGACGCGGCCGTTTCGAATCCTCGAGCAGCAAGCCTTCGTGAATGCAGACGCGCGCTTCGTGCGCCTCGAAGTCATCCCGGCGGATGAAGCGCACATCGTTTGTGGCCACCACAGGGACGTTGCGGGCAATCGCCAGTTGGAGCGCCGCGCGGATGTAGAGCTCTTCCTGCGGTCGATTGGTTCGCTGCAATTCGAAATAGAAACGATCGCCGAACAGCGCAAGCCAGTAGTCGAGCGCCGCGTCCGCGTCGCCCTCCTTTTGGGCGAGCAGGGCGCGACCGATATCGCCTTCGCGCGCGCCCGACAGCGCGATGAGCCCCTGGACGGCCGGCGGCGACAACCACGCGCGATCGACACACGCCAGGCCCTTCTGCTGGCCATCGAGATACGAGCGCGTGACGAGCCGCGTGAGATTGCGATATCCGGCGTCGTTCTGACACAGCAGCGTCAGCCGCGAGGGCTCAGCGCGCTCGCCGGTTTCCTTGATCCACAGGTCCACCCCGATGATCGGCTTGATGCCGCTGGACTGCGCCGCGCGATAGAACTTCACCATCGCGAACAGATTGCACTGATCCGTCAACGCAACGGCCGGCATGCGCGCCTTCGCCACGGCATCCATCAACCCCGGCGCCGCACCCTCGCTTTGAATGCGCACGACGCTGTCGACCAGCGAGTATTCGGTGTGCAGGCGGAGGTGGACGAAGGACATCGGTGTTGCGACTACTCGTTAACGACAGTTCCAAACGATCTTCGGTTCTGAAACTCCGAGGGCCACCGCAGGCAGTCGAGGGACTCACGCCAGAAGTTTCTTCCAGGACTGTGGCCGACAGGGATGTCGGCCTCAGAGCCTACAGGGATGTATTCACGGCGGTCCTGGAAGGAACTTGTGGCGGGAGGCACTCGTCCACTGAACTCGCTCGTGCGTTCCACATTCTCCCCGACCCGGCGCCAGTAGAGAATCAGCCACCCACCTTCGCTGCACTCGCCATCGCCTCACGCGCCAGCCTCACCGGCTCGAAACTGCGCCGGTGAATCGGCGTCGGCCCATGGCGATCGAGCGCTCGATAGTGCTCAGGCGTCGCATAGCCCTTGTGCGAGGCGAACCCGTACCCCGGATACACGACATCGAGATTCAGCATCATCGCATCGCGCGTCGTCTTCGCGAGAATCGATGCGGCACCGATGTTGGCATGCGAGGCATCGCCGCCGATGATCGGCTCGAACGTGCAATGCAAGCCGAGGTTGGTGAGCAAGGGACAGGTGTTGCCATCGATCTGCACGTGCTCCGGCGCAACGTGGAGCCCGCACAGCGCGCGGCGCATCGCGAGGTAAGTCGCCTGCAGGATGTTCAGCGAGTCGATCTCTTCGACATCGGCCCACGCCACGGACCAGGCGATGGCACTCGCGCGAATGCGTTTTGCGAGCACAGTGCGCTCGGCGGGATCGGCGATCTGCTTCGAGTCACGCACGCCGCGCAGGCGACGTCGCGGATCCAGGATCACAGCGGCTGCAACGACCGGTCCGGCAAGGGGGCCGCGGCCGGCCTCGTCGACACCGGCGATCAATCCGTCACGCACCCACGCCAATCGCAACTGTGCCGCCGTTTTTTTCATGGCTGCGATCTTCTCCCCTGCTTGTGCTCGCGTGATAGCGCCCCCTGCTATCCGGGCGGCGCATAGGGTGAAGCAGTCGCTGGTTGAGAAGCAACAGGATTTATTAATTGGACGATCGCCTCTGCGGCACGCGAGCTCGCATCGCGCTTCAACTCGCGATGAATCGCTGTGAAGGTCTCGAGCAACTCGGTGCGATCCGTGCGCTCGAACTGTGCCACGACGGCCGGGCCGAGCA
>DATEKT010000168.1:0-20100 GCA_035277305.1 Steroidobacteraceae bacterium
AACAACGCGTCGCTCTCGACGTGCGTCGTCGAGAATCTGGGTTCGGGCACGTGGTTCTTCGCGCTGGTGGCCGTCAACAGCCACGGCACGACCAGCGTGTTCTCGAGCGTCGCGACCAAGACGATCTGACGCTTACTCTTCCTTGCGCATCTGCGACTGGCAGTAGTTCTCGATCCCGATGCGATCGATGAGCGAGAGCTGCGTTTCGAGCCAGTCGATGTGCTCTTCCTCCGACTCCAGGATGTCCGAGAACAGGTCGCGCGACACGTAGTCGCCGGCAGTCTCGCAATCCGCGATCGCCTTGCGCAGCACCGGGTGCGCGAGGCGCTCCAGCTTCAGGTCGCACTCCAGCGCTTCGCGCACGTTCTCGCCGATCAGGAGCTTGCCGAGATCCTGCAGGTTCGGCAGGCCCTCGAGAAACAGAATGCGCTCGACCAGCCGATCGGCGTGCTTCATCTCGTCGATCGATTCTTCGTAGGTGTGCTTGCCGATCCGCACGAGCCCCCAGTTGTCGAACATCCGCGCATGCAGGAAGTACTGGTTGATCGCCGTCAGCTCGTTCTTCAGGACCTCGTTGAGATGCCGTAGTACGGTGCTGTCGCCTTGCATGGGGAGCGCTCCTGGCCGCAGTCAAAGCAGCGATCTTGAGCAGGCAGCGCTCAAGAGGCAACTGGCGGATGCGGATTCGAGAGAGTGGGAGAGGGCGCTTTACGCCGCGACCGCGCGACCGGCCGACTCGACGTGCGCTTCGATGACTTCCCGCGCGGAGTCTTCGCAGCGGCCGCAGCAGCTCGCGACCGGCAGATAGGCCTGCACCTCGCACAGCGACTCGGCGCCCCGATCCACGCATTCGCGGATCTGGCGGTCGCTGATGGCATGGCACACGCAGATATACATTCGTCGGGTCTCGCGGGCAGTCGGCCGGACTCTTCGGCCGGGGAAACTATAAATACAAACGAGAATGATTGTCAATTACCTTAATCCCGACCCGCGACCGCAATCCCGCCCTCCGGCCGTGCCCGGCCGCCGATTTGACCGTAATCCCGTGAACTGCCTTCACGCTGCTGTGAGGGTGATGCCACTAGACTTACGGCCGCTGGTGTCGCGCAGCGGCATTGCGCTCAATGCGCAATCGAAAAGTGGAAGAAGCGACCTGGGGTCCGAGTCTAAGTGGCGATACGAATATTCCAGCATTACTGGCACTTGCACCTGGCAGTGCTGGCGGTGGTCGAAGCAGCGATCTTCTTCTTCGCGCCCTACGCGGGAGTGTTGCTCGGCTTCGACCCCCAGACGCATCAGGTCGACGGGCTGTTCGGTCCCCTGTTCTCGCGCGGCCTGTTGTTCGCCGTGATCATGTTCGTCTGCATGGCGGCCATGGGCCTGTACAACTCCCGGCAGCGCTCGCGACTCGCGGGACTGCTTGCGCGAGTCGCGGCCAGCGTCCTGACCGGCGCGCTCATCATCGCTGTCGTTTTCTATCTCTTCCCCCAGATGCAGATCGGCCGCGGCGCACTGATGCTGAGCACTGCGCTCGCATTCGGCGGCGTGGTGCTGGTCCGCGCGATCTGGGACACGCTCGTCGATGAGGATCTGTTCAAGCGGCGCGTCCTGGTCTACGGCGCCGGCCGTCGCGCCGGCAGCATCGCGCGCCTGCGCCGCCGCTCCGATCGCCGCGGCTTCTTCGTCATCGGCTACCTGCCCGCGGCGGGCGACGCGCCCTCGGAAATTCCCGAGACCGACAAGGTTCGGCCGCGCAACGGTCTGTTCGGGCTGTGCGTCGACGAGCGCATCGATGAGATCGTGGTGGCGATGGACGACCGTCGGCAGCAATTCCCGATGGAAGAGCTGCTCGAGTGCCGACTCGAAGGCGTGGAAATCGTCGAGCTCGTCAGCTTCCTGGAGCGCGAGACCGGCAAGGTCCGCCTCGATATTCTCAACCCCAGCTGGATGATCTTCTCCGAAGGCTTCCGCCAGGGGCGCATCCACGCGACGCTCGAGCGCATGTTCGACATCGTCGCGAGCCTGTTGCTGCTGGTGCTTGCGGCGCCGCTCATGCTGTTCACCGCTCTGGCGATCAAGCTGATCGAAGGCCCCCGCGCCACGATCTTCTACCGTCAGGTGCGCGTCGGGCAGTACGGCAAGCCGTTCCGGCTCCTGAAATTTCGCAGCATGAGCGAGAACGCGGAGGCGGACGGCAAGGCGCAGTGGGCGCAGAAGAACGACAGCCGCGTGACGCGCATCGGCGCCGTGATCCGGCTGACGCGTATCGACGAGCTGCCGCAGATCCTCAACGTGTTGCGCGGGGAGATGAGCTTCGTCGGCCCGCGCCCGGAGCGCCCGGAATTCGTGGCCGAGCTGAACGAGCGCATCCCGTATTACCGCGAGCGCCATTCGATCAAGCCGGGCATCACCGGCTGGGCGCAGCTGTGCTATCCGTACGGGTCCTCGGAGCAGGATGCGACCGAGAAGCTGCAGTACGATCTGTTCTACGTCAAGAACCACAGTCTCCTGTTCTATATCGCGATATTGGTACAAACAGTCGAAGTGATCGTGTGGCGGAAGGGGGCGCGTTAGCGCCTGCAGCATCGGACTTCTTAGGTCCGGGGAACGATGAAGGCAATCGGCTCGATCAGCTACGGCATCGCGGCGCTCGGCTTCGTGGTGCTTACCGTCCTTCTGGCGGTGAATTGGCGTGGGCGCCGTCCGGGCGGCTACCTCGTTGCGGCCAGTGCGGTGACTGCTGTGTGGGCGCTGATGCTCGTAACGAGCCGGGGCATGCCGACCTATCTCATGGAGGTGCTTCGCAGCTCGTCCTGGCTGCTCGCGCTGGCGGCAATTGCCGTGGCCGTTGCGCCGCGCCCGTTGATCTGGACAGTGCGCGTGGTCTGCGGCGTGCTGATCGCATCGACCCTGGTCATGCCTGCGCTCACGCGACTCGGCGTCGTGCCGACGCTGGTGCTGTCCCGCGTCGGGCTCGTCACCTCGCTCCTGGGTCTGGTGCTGCTCGAGCAGATTTATCGCAACTCGAGTCAGACCGCGCGCGGTTCCGTGAAATACCTGACGGCTGGCGTCGGCGTGCTCTTCGCCTATGACCTGTTCCTGTATTCGCAAGCGGAGCTGTTGCGCGGCACTACCCCCGAGGCGTTGGTGGCTCGCGGCCTCATCGACGCGCTGGCGGTGCCCTTGATCGCACTGGCCGTGCGGCGCAATCCGCAGTGGTCGCTCGACATCTTCGTCTCGCGCCAGGCCGTGTTCTTCACGACGACGTTCCTCGGCGTCGGCGCGTACCTGCTGCTGATGTCGATCGGCGGCTACTACGTGCGCGAGATCGGCGGCGAATGGGGCCGCGTCGGTCAGCTGATCTTCTTCGCCGGCGCTGCCGTGGTGCTGTTCTACCTGCTCGCGTCCGCAGCGCTGCGGCGGCACGCGCGCGTGTTCATCAGTAAGCATTTCTATCGCAACAAGTACGACTACCGCATCGAGTGGCTGCGATTCATCAGCACGTTGTCCTCGGATCCGGACACCGACGTGCGCCGCACGGGGATCCATGCGATTGCGCAGATCTTCTCGAGCCCGGCGGCGATCCTGTTCTCGTTGGACGAGCCCGGGCGGCGCTTCGTGCCGGTCGCGGCCTGGCCGGTGAAGCTCGAAGACCTGACGGCACCGACCGAGCTGGCGATTGACGAAGATCTGCCGCGCTTCCTCGAGCGCACGCACTGGATCATCGACCTGCAGGAATATCGGCGCACGCCCGACATCTACGAAAACGTCACCCTGCCGCGCTGGATCCTGGACAATCCCGAGATGCGGATCCTGTCCCCGCTGCTGCAGCTCGAGCGCATGGTCGGATTCGTCGTGCTGTACCAGCCGCCGCCGCCGTTCGAGCTGACCTACGAGGACCGCGACCTGCTGAACACTGTCGGCGCGCACGTCGCGACGCACCTGGCGCAGCACGAAGCGGATCGCCGGCTGGCCGAGAGCGGGCAGTTCGAAGCCTACAACCGCCTCACGGCCTTCATGATGCATGACCTCAAGAACTCGGTGGCGCAGCTGCAGCTGGTCGTGACGAACTCGGCGCGCCACAAGCACAATCCGCAGTTCGTCGATGACGCGATCGAGACGATCGCCAACACGGTCGATCGCATGTCGCGGCTGATCCAGCACCTGCGGCGCGACTCGGCGGCGTCGCGCCTTTCGTCCGTGCAGCTCGACGAGCTCGTGCGCGAAGCGGCGGCCCGGTGCGCGGACCGCGTGCCGGCGCCGACGGTGAACATCCAGGATCCCGCGCGCGTCAACGCGGATCCCGAGCGGCTCACGGCAATCATCGAGCACCTCATTCGCAACGCGCAGGACGCGAGCCCCGCAGAGGGGCAGATCGTTCTGGAAGTGCGCGCCGATCGGCGCAACGCGTTGGTCACGGTTACCGATACCGGCAGCGGCATGACGGCAGAGTTCGTACGCGAGCGCTTGTTCCGTCCGTTCGACAGCACCAAGGGCTCCAAGGGCATGGGCATCGGCGCCTACCAGGTGCGTGAATATGCACGCATGCTGGGTGGCCAGGTGGAAGTGCAGAGCAGTCCCGGCACCGGCACGCGTTTTTCGATTACGCTCCCGCTGATTCAACCCGCGGCTACGCGCGCCGAAGTGGCCGCACCCCTCGAGCGAGCCACACCCTGATCATGGAAACGCCATGACCGAAGAAAAGCCCAAATTGCTGATCGTCGAAGACGACCTCGGCCTGCAGAAGCAGCTGAAGTGGTGCTTCGACGAGCACGAAGTCCTGATCGCCGCCACGCGCACGGAGGCGATCGCGCAACTGCGCCGCTTCGAGCCGCCGGTGGTGCTGCAGGACCTCGGCTTGCCGCCGGACGCCGAAGGCGTGACCGAGGGCATGGCGACGCTGAAGGAGATGCTGCGCATCGCGCCGCTCACCAAGGTGATCGTCGTGACCGGCAACCACGATCGCGACAACGCGATCAAAGCCGTCGCGCTTGGCGCCTACGATTTCTACCAGAAGCCCGTCGACACCGACGTGCTGCGCCTGATTGTCAGCCGCGCCTTTCACATCCACTCGCTGGAAGAGCAGATCCGCGCGCTGCGCGACTCGCAGCTGCAGTCGCCCTTCGAAGGCCTGATCGCGACCGACGATGCGATGCGCAAGGTGTGCCGCATGGTCGAGAAAGTTGCGCCGACCGACGTGTCGGTGCTGATCCTCGGCGAGAGCGGCACCGGCAAGGAGCTGGTCGCGCGCGCCGTGCACGCCACCAGCAACCGCAAGGCGGGCCGCTTCATCGCGATCAACTGCGCAGCGATTCCGGAGCAATTGCTCGAGAGCGAGCTGTTCGGTTACGAGAAGGGCGCGTTCACCGGCGCCGCCAAACAGACCATCGGCAAGATCGAGACCGCGGACGGCGGCACGCTGTTCCTCGACGAAATCGGCGACATGCCGCTGGCGCTGCAGGCGAAGCTCCTGCGCTTCCTGCAGGATCGCAAGATCGAGCGTCTTGGCGGCCGGCAGGAGATCAGCGTCAACGTGCGCATCGTCTGCGCCACCAATCGCGACCTGCAGACGATGATCCGCGAGCAGCAGTTCCGCCAGGACCTCTACTTCCGCATTGGCGAAGTCACCATCGATATTCCGCCGCTGCGCGACCGCCGCGGCGCGGCTGCGGTGCTCGGGCACGCGTTGATCCGCAAATTCGGCGGGCCGCATGGACGCGCACGCCGCGGCTTCACCGAAGGCGCGGTCGCCGCGCTCGAGGCGTATTCGTGGCCGGGCAACGTGCGGGAACTGGAGAACAAGGTGAAGTCGGCGCTCATCATGAGCGACGGCCCGTTGATCACGGCCGGCGACCTCGGTCTGGAGGAGGGCGGGCAGGGTGGCTCGCTGTTCAACCTCCGCGAGGTGCGCGCGCGCGCCGAGCGCCAGGTCATCACGCAGGTTCTGGCGATCGCGGACAACAACGTCTCGCGCGCCGCGGAACTGCTCGGCATGACGCGCCCGACTCTGTACGACCTGATGGACCGGTATGGGCTGCGCAATCCGAGCCAGCGCTGAGCGTGCAACCAGTTAGTGCCATGGCATCCGAGACAACCACATGGTCGCGGTAGCTGAGCGGATTGCTGTCCGTCGCTGGCCCACGAGCGCCTGGGCATACGGCGCTCTGGCGCTCGCGGCAATCGCTCTGTGGCCGAGCGTAGCTTCGTTGTTGCGTATCTGGGGCGAGATGGCTGATTACAACCACGGCTACATCGTGGCCGCAGTCATCCTGATCTGGCTTGCAACGTTGCGACGGAAACTGGATCGCACCGGCCTGCAGAGCTCGTGGCTCGCGCTCGGAGCTCTGGCTGTAAGTCTGGCGATGTCGCTGATCGCATTCCGCGGCAGCAGCGAGCTGCTGCAGCAGCTGCTGTTGCCCGTGGTGTTGTTCTCCTCTGTCGCCGCCGCCATCGGCATCCGCAGCGCGATGCTTATCGCGGCCCCGCTCGGTTATCTGTATTTCGCCATTCCGATCTGGGAGTACGGTGTTCCGCTGCTGCAGAAGCTGACGACCGTCGCTGTGCAAGCCGCGCTCGGCGCACTGGATGTGCCTGCCACGTTCTCCGGCCCGGACGTCACGCTTCCGTCCGGTCAGTTCACGATCGCGGCGGATTGCGCCGGCAAGCGTTACCTGCTGGTCGGGTTGGCTTCAGCGGTGCTCTCTGGCGCAAGCCAGCGCCTCGATGCGCGACGGACCGTGGTGCTGCTGGCGATCACCGTCGGGCTGGCGATGGTGATCAACTGGCTGCGCGTCGCGATCATCATCTATTTGGGCTACCTCACCGAGATGCAGCACTACCTTGTTGCGGTCGAGCACGTGACGTTCGGCTGGTTCATGTTCCTGCCGCTGCTTGCCGCGATCTTCCTGGTCGCCCGCCGCTTGGGTCGCAGCGGGAAACCGGATGCTGCGACCGATGCTGTGGACGACGAGGGACTCTCCGCAGCGAATTTGCGTCGAGCACGCATGGTCAGAGCACAAACTGCCGTGCTGCTGCTGATCGTTCCGGTCGTCGCGAAATTCGGCGCGGCCGGCGATGAGGGCGGACGTTCGCTCAAGGCTCTGCCGATCCTGACCGGAGCCTGGCAGGGACCTTTCCCCTCGCACGGCTGGAGCCCGGTATTCCTGGGCCCGGACGAGCAGCGGCAAGCGGCTTACCTGTCCGGCCAGCGCAGCGTTCACGTCTACGTGAACCTGTACCGCGCGCAGCGTCAGGGCCGCGAGCTCGTGAACTACAAGAACTCCGTGTACGGCGCGGGCTGGTCTGAAGGTGGCGCCACGCTGCTCTCCTTGCGCCGCAGTCCGTGGGGCGGCGAGCCGAGGGTCGCTCGCGATGAATCCGGTCGGGAGTGGGTGCTCGTCAGCTCATATGACGTGGACGGGTCGCTCACGAGCTCGCCGCTCATCGCGCAGATGACGTACGGCCTTCGCGCGCTTTGGCGTCCGGTGGCAAGCGGCATGATCGCAATGGCGAGTCCGTGCGACACTGACTGCGCGGCCGCTGCTGAAGCGCTGCAGACATTCTGGCGTTCGCATGGCAGCGACTTCGTCGCGATGCTGCCTAGGGAAGAATGAATCCATGGGGACCGCGAATCGGATCGAACGCAGCAAGTGGCGCCACCGCGCAGGCCTGGCAGCCATGTTTCTCGCCAGCGCCGCGTGCATCGTCGCGCTGCACGGTTGCGATATGTTCGTCAGCACCGACACGCGCGTCGAGCGAGCGCAAAAGCTCATGGCCGCGGGAGAGTACCCGCGCGCGATGCGCGAACTGAAGAGCGCGCTCGAGTCCGAACCGCAGCACGTGCCGTCCCGGCTGTCGTTGGCAGAGCTGATGCTGCGTCTCGGCGACGTCAAGGGTGCAGACAAGGAAATCGAACGAGCCACTGCTGCCGGAGCCACGCCGCAACAAACCCGCGGGCTGCACTACGAGTCACTCGTCGCGCAACGCGCGTGGGAACCTCTGCTGCAAGAACTGCAACAGGACGAGCAGACGCCGTTGCTCGATCGGCAGCTGCTGGAAGCGGAAGCACGCGAGGCAGTGGGACAGTACGCGGAGGCCGAGCGCGTTCTCGGGCAAGTGTCGAGCGCTGCAGAGCCTGATAGCCGGGTCCGCCTGCAGCGAACGCGCCTGTTGGCTGCAACCGGGCACACGGACGAGGCGCTCGCGCTGTCCGCGAAGATCACGGAACCGAAAGGCGTGCGCGCGAAGGCGTTAACGGTTGCCGCGACGATCCAGATGAGTCGCGGGCAGTATCAGGCGGCTCGCGCCATGCTCACGGAGGCGCTCGAGCTCTCGCGGGTGGAGCTGGCGATTCCCGAGCAACTGCTGATCGCGGCCACTCTGACCGAGTCGAGCCTCGCCTTGCAGGATCTCGCAGCTGCGAACAAGGCCCTCGAATTCATGCAGCAGCGCGGTGGCGACTCGCTGATCGCGCATTACTATCGAGCACGCATCGCGTTACTCAAGAATGACTACACGCAGGCAGTCGCGGAATGTCAGCGTGCGCTCGCAATCGATCCGAATCACGTGCCGACCAATCTCATGCTGGCGGCGGCCCATATCGGGCATGGCTCGCTCGAGCAGGCGGAAGAGGTGCTGCAGCGCCTGGTCGCGGCGGATCCGCGGAATCTCGCAGCCCGAAAAATGCTGGCTCGCGTGTATCTGGCGACGCGGCGGCCCAACGACGCACTGCGTTTGCTGGAAGCGTCCGGCGCCGGCGCGCCCGACGATGCCCAAGCTGACTGGCTGATGGGCATAGCCCTCGCGCAGTCCGGCTCCACGGAGTCGGGCCTCGCGTATCTCGAGCGTAGCGTTGCGACTGCTGCCCCGGACGATGAGCGGCGGCTAGATCTGGCTGCGGCATACCTCGGTGCGGGTGCGGTCGAGAAGGCGCGCGCCCTGCTGGCTGGGTTGCCGTCATCCAAGGCGGGCGACAACCGTGTCGCAGCGCTGCGGCTGGCAACCGCAGTATCGGGTAAGGCCCGCGCAGACGCCCTGCAGGAAGTCGAGCGCCTGATCGCGAACTCGCCGGACGCGGCCATGCTGTCGGCGGCAGGTGCCTACCTGATGGGAACAGGGCAGGTGCAACGCTCGCAGGAAGTTCTCACGCTGGCCGCCGATCGCGATGCGCGGTCGGTGAATTCTCGCATGCTGCTGGCAGCGCTGGCCGCCAGGCGCCTCGAATGGAAGAGCGCAACGCAGCGTCTCGATGAGGTCCTGGCAATCGATCCGAAGTATCAACCTGCATTCCTGATGCGGGCCGAGCTGGCAGTGCGGCAAGGCGATCGCGCCGGCGCGCAGCGCACGCTGGAGGAGGCGATCGGCCGCGATCCGTCCGCGCTCGAGCCACGCCTGCGCCTTGCGCGACTCGCGTTCGCAAACAACGACGCTGCGCGGGGCCGTGATCTGCTCAAGCAAACACTGACGTTGCTGCCGGGACGTGCCGACGTGCGCAATGCGGTGGGCGCAGTGCTGTTGCAAGCGGGCTTGCACGAGGAGGCGCTCGTGCATTTTGCGGAGGCGGGAGCCGGCGGATCGGCCGAAGGGATGCTGAACGCCGCACGCGTCCACATGCAACTGAATCGACCGGAACAGGCCGCGGAAGCGGCAAATGCAGCGCTGCGGCTGCAGCCCGGGTGGCGTGAGGCGCAACGCATGCTCATCGAAATCGATGTGCAACGCGGCCAGATCGATCGCGCAGTGGCCGCCGCGCGTGCGCAGGCGGGCCCCAATCCGCCGCCCGGCGCGACGGATGAAATGGTCGGCGATGTGTACGCGTTTGCGAAGCGTTACGACGATGCGCTCGCGTCGTACGAGAGTGCGCAACGCGCACGCCCGTCAGCGGTGTTGGCTCTGAAAACGTACCGGGTTCGCCAGGCGCTGAACCGCAAGCCGGTGGAAGCGAGCCTGGTCGCCTGGCTCAAGAACCACCCTGACGATACCGAAATGCGGCGCGCGCTAGCGTCCTACTACGACATTACGAATCAGCGCGCACTGGCGATCGCGCAGTACGAGCTCGCGGTCAAGCAAGCGCCGCAGGATTCGCTGCTGCTCAACAATCTCGCGTGGCAGCTGCACGTCGTAGGCGACGCGCGCGCGGTCAGTTTGGCGCACCGCGCATATCAGCTGACCCCGCACATCCCTGAAATTGCCGACACCTACGGATGGCTGCTCGCCCAAACGGGCGAGAGGCAGCAGGGGCTGGAGGTGTTAGAACAGGCGCTCGCGGGCGCTCCCGCCAACCCCGATATCCGTTATCACGTCGCCAAAGTGCGGTCACAGGTGGGAAACAGATCCGGTGCCTTGCAGATCCTCGACGACCTGCTCAAGGACCGCGCGAGCTTCGCCAGTCGGGCGGAGGCGCAGCAGCTACTCGAAGCATTACGTGGTGAGGGTCCATGAGTTTTTTGTCGATGCAATCGCAGCGTGTCGCTCTACTACTGAAGGTGGTGGCGGCGCTTCTGATATCGGTCGCAGTGAATGCGGCGGAGTCCGTGCCGCCGCCCGCGCCCGAACCTGAAGCTCAGGCGCAGCCAGCGCCCGCGGGTCCCGACTACATCATCGGGCCCGGCGACACGATCCAGGTGTTCGTCTGGCGCAACCCGGAGCTGTCCGTGACGGTGCCGGTACGCCCCGACGGCAAGATCTCGACGCCGCTGGTGGAAGACATGGCGGCAGTCGGCAAGACCTCTTCCCAGCTCGCGCGCGATATGGAAACGGTGCTCGCCGAATATGTCCGCAGTCCCAAAGTGAACATAATCGTCAGTAATCCCATCAGCGCCTTCAGCCAGATCAGGGTGATCGGCGAAGTCCTGAAGCCGCAGGCCGTGGCCTACCGCGACGGCCTGACGGTGCTGGACGTCGTTCTGCAAGTGGGAGGTCTGACCAAATTCGCTGCTGGAAATCGTGCGAAAATCGTGCGCAAGGGCTCCGCCGGGAAGAGTACCGAGATCAAGGTCCGGCTGGAGGCTCTGGTCGACAAGGGCAAGATGAGCGAGAACGTACGGCTCGAGCCGGGCGATGTGCTGATCGTGCCTGCGTCGATTTTCTGAGAGTTTTGCACCGGGGACAGCTATGCATGCGGTGGTATTGAAGGTCCTGGACGATGTGCGCGGCACCTGGCGGTTTCGCTGGTGGGGCCTGCTTGCGGCGTGGGTCGTCTGTGCGATCGGCTGGGTCTTCGTCGTGGCCATACCGGATGTGTACGAGGCCAGCGCGCGTGTCTACGTCGATTCGCAGACGGCGCTGCGTCCGCTGCTCAAGGGGCTCGCGGTCGAGCCCAATGTCGAATCGGAGCTGTCGATCGTGCGTCAGGCGCTGCTCAGCCGTCCGCAACTCGAGATGGTCGCGCGCACGACGGATCTCGATCTGCGCGCCAAGACGCCGGAGGAGATGGAGCAGCTGCTCAATTCGCTGCGCCAGCGTATCGCTGTGACCACTGACGCTCGCAGCGCTACTTCCTCCACCGACGGTCTGTATCGCATCACCTTCCAGGATCACAGTCGCGACAAGGCGCTGCACGTCGTGGAGACGCTGCTCAATACCTTCGTCGAGGACACGCTCGGTAGCAAGCGCACCGGGCAGGAATCGGCGCAACGCTTCCTCGATGAGCAGATCGCGGACTACGAGAAGCGCCTCAGCGAGTCGGAGAGCCGCCTCGCCGAATTCAAGAAGCGCAACGTCGGCACGATGCCCGGCGAAGATGGCGATTACTTCAAGCGGCTGCAGACCGAGATGGGCGCCGCGGGCGACGTGCGCAGGACGCTGACGCTCGCGGAAGCGCGCCGCAACGAGCTGAACCGCCAGCTGTCGGGTGAGGAGCCGTTCGTCTTCGGTTTCGATGCGAATGCCAATGCCGCCGCGCAGGCTCAGGACGGCGCCGGCGACGTCACGTATCGCATCCAGGAGCTCGAGGCGCGCCTGGAAGAGCTGTTGCTGCGCTTCACGGACAAGCATCCCGAGGTGGTCGCCGTTCGCAACACCATCGAGCAGCTCAAGGCCCAGCAGCAGGAGGAGCTCAGCCGTCTG
Organism: Steroidobacteraceae bacterium; assembly: GCA_035277305.1. Classification (GTDB taxonomy): domain Bacteria; phylum Pseudomonadota; class Gammaproteobacteria; order Steroidobacterales; family Steroidobacteraceae; genus Steroidobacter. Next base: position 12,067 of record DATEKT010000168.1, read on the forward strand.
TCCCGCGGCGAGCGCGGCACCGGCAGCATGGCTTCGTCGCTGAAATCCAATCCGATCTATCAGGGCATCCAGGCCGAGCTGAAGCGCACGGACGTGCAGATTGCCGAGCTGCGGCAGGACCTCGCGCAGCGCGATGCACGCGTGGCCGATCTGAAGCGCCTGGTCGATACCGTGCCCGAGGTCGAGGCGGAGCTGGCGCGGCTCAATCGCGACTACGACGTGACTCGCTCGCGCTATCTCGACCTCGTGCAGCGACGCGAGACGGCGCAACTGTCCGAAGATGCGGACAAGCAGGGCGTCGTGAAATTCCAGCGGATCGATCCGCCGACCGTAGGCTTCGAGCCCGTCGCGCCCAAGCGCAATCTGTTGCTGTTCCTGGTGCTGCTCTCGGGAATCGGCGGCGCCGGCGGCCTGGCGTATCTCATGAATCAGCTGCGTCCGGTCTATCAGAACGCGCGCGTGCTCGCGCAGATGACCGGTCTGTCCGTGCTCGGCGCGGTCAGCCGCACCTGGGTTGCCCGCCACGAGCAGGACGAGCGCCGCAATCTGCTGGCGTTCTCCGGCGCTGCGGCGTTGCTGTTCGTCGTCTGCGGAGCGGTCATGATTTGGCACGACGAAGGCGTTCGACTGGTACAGCGCCTGCTGACCTAACTGAAGAGATCACACGTGAGCCTTGTTGAAAAAGCTTTGAAGAGGATGCAGGCGAACGCGCGGCCGCAGCAGCGTCCGGTGGCGGCGGAGCAGCTGGTCGTCGGCAAGGTCGTCGCCGCCGATTTGCGGCCACCGTCTCCCGAACAGCAGGATGCGCGCTGGCCGACGCGCGCGGGTCGGACCGTGCGGCTTGATCTCGACGCTCTGCGCGCTGCTGCACTGATCCCACCGCCCGAGCAGGAGCGCGAGCTCGCCGATCAATATCGCGCCATCAAGCGGCCGTTGATTCGCGCGGCGTTCGATGGCGAGCCGCAAGACCCGATGCGGCAGGTCATCATGATGGCCAGCGCGCTACCCGGCGACGGCAAGACTTTCACCTGCATCAACCTGGCGATGAGCATTGCGCAGGAGAAGGATCATGCAGTGCTGCTGGTCGACGGCGACGTCGCGAAGCCGCATGTGAGCCGCGTGTTCGGCGTCCAGAACGAGCCTGGCCTGCTCGATGTGGTCGCCGATCCCACGCTCGATCTCGGTTCGGTGATCCTCGCCACTGATGTGCCGAAGCTCAGCATCCTGCCCGCCGGCCGCCAGTCGAACAACGCGACTGAACTTCTGGCCAGTGCACGCATGCGGCAGATCATGCAGGATTTGCCTCGCCTGCAGCGATCCGGACTCGTGATGGTGGACTCCCCGCCGATTCTCCTCACGAGCGAGGCGCGTGTGCTCGCGACGCTAGCGGGACAGGTGGTGCTGGTCGTGAAGGCGAACCAGACGCCGCAACAGGCAGTGAGAGACGCCATCGAGATCATCGGCCCCAGCGCCAATCTCAAGCTGGTCCTCAACCAGGCGGACCTGTCCGGGCCGATGGGCTACTACTACGGTTACCGCTACGGTTACCAACAACAGGCTGCCGATGCGGAGTCGGCCGCGAAACCAGAATAGCGGGCCCCAGCGGGACCGCAGCAGGGAGGGATTGTGACTTCACGCACCACAGTGCGGGCAGCGATGCGTTGCGTCGTTGGCTTGTGCGCAATGCCGGCCTTGGCGCTGGCGCAGACGACGAGCCCGGCGACAGCGCCGGGAGAACAGGTTGCAGAGGACCAGCCGCTCGAATGGGGCGTGGACCTGGGTGTCGAGCACTCGGACAACATCGAGCGCACGAGCGTCGATGAGCAGTCCGAGTCCGTCGGCATCGCCGGGTTGTCGCTGCGCGCCACTACCGACCGGCCGCGACTCGCGGGTCGCATCGCGGCCAACCTGCAGTATCGGGACTATCTCGACGACACCTTCCAGAGCGAGCTCGCCGGCGGTCTCGACGCGCTCGGCACGTACTCGCTGATCCCGCAGCGGCTCACCTGGATGTTCGGCGACAACTACGGTCAGATCGCGAACGAGCGCCAGGCGGCCGACACGCCGGCGAATCGGCAGGACGTCAACTTCTTCACGACCGGACCCGACGTCACGTTCGGCTTCGGGCAGCGCATGGCGCTGCGGCTCGGCGGCCGCTACTCGAACGCTTACTACGAGGACTCGCCTCTCGACAACGACAGCCTGGCTGTGACGGCGGCGCTGATCCGCCAGCTTTCGGATACCAGCAGCTGGTCACTCAACGGCTCGAATCGCAAAGTCGAGTACGACGAAGACCTGTTCAGCGACTACGAGATCCGCGAAGGCTACCTGCGCTTCGAAGCCGCCGGTGCGCGGACCAACCTCTCGTTGGACGCCGGCTACACCGAAGTTGAGCAGGGGGACGAGACTTCCGACGGCCTGCTGGCACGGCTGAATCTCACGCGCAAGGTAGCGACGCGTTCGCGCGTCGGTCTGCAGGCGGGCACGGAATTCTCGACGTCGGGCGATGCCCTGCGTCGCAGCCAGGAGATCGGCGGAGTGATCACGCAGAGCGAGGACACCATCGCCTCGAGCGACGCCTTTCGCTCCGACTACGCTTATCTGACCTTCAATACCGACTGGACCCGCGGTGGATTCTCCGCCGTGCTCAATACGCGGCAGGAATCGCATGAAACAGTGACCGACCTGGATCGCGACCTGTACGGCGGCACGCTCGGGATTTCGCGGCAGCTCTCACCGCGCATGGACGCCGGGTTCCAGGCCGGCTATGCGCACGAGAAGTTCGTCAACACCGACTTCGATTTCGACGAATGGTCGGTGGGCGCGACGTTCGCCTGGCGCTTCACCGAACAGCTGTCGCTGCGTATCCGGGTCGATCATCTGGAGGGCTCCAGCAACAACGGCAGCCGCGACTACGAAGAGAATCGCGGCTACATCGGCATCGCTTACGTGCGACGCCGGACCTGAGGTCGAACTGATGTCCGAAGTACGCTCCGATCTTGTGAATGCGATGACCGTGGATGTCGAGGACTACTACCACGTCACTGCGTTCGCCGGCAGCATCGCGCGCACGAGCTGGCCGACGATGGAGTCGCGCGTCGAGCGCAATACGCTGCGTCTGCTCGAGATCTTCAGTCGGCACGGTGTGCGCGCCACTTTCTTCGTGCTCGGCTGGGTGGCGCAACGCACGCCGGCGCTGATTCGCGAGCTGCATCGGGCGGGGCACGAGATCGCCTGCCACGGCCTGACTCACGAGCTCGTCTACAAGCAGACGCCGGGGCTGTTCCGTTCCGAAACGCTCGAATCCAAGAACGCGCTCGAGGACCTGATCGGCGCGCGGGTGCGCGGGTATCGCGCGGCCAGCTACTCCATCACCGCGCAGTCCTTGTGGGCGCTCGACATCCTGCACGAGCTCGGCTTCGACTACGACTCGAGCATCTTCCCCGTGCGCCACGACCTCTACGGCATTCCTGGCGCTTCGCGCCAGCCGTTCAAAGTCGCGAACGGCCGGCTGCTCGAAGTGCCGCTGACCACGCTGAAGCTCGCCGGCCAGCACCTGCCGTGCGCCGGCGGCGGCTATTTCCGCCTGTTCCCGTACACCGCCTTTCGCTGGGCCCTGCGCCGGGTCAATGCAGAGGCCATGCCGGCCGTCTTCTACATGCACCCGTGGGAGATCGACCCCGGGCAGCCCCGCATCGCCGCGCCCTGGTTGTCACGCTTCCGTCACTACACGAACTTGCACCGCACCGAAGCGCGACTGGAAGCGCTGCTGCGCGAGTTTCGCTGGGGCAGCATGGAAGACGTGTTCCTGAGCGGGCGCTCGGCCGCCGGCACGGCGGTGCTCAGCGAGGCGCTCGCAGGAGGGGCTGCTTGAGCAATGCGGCCGCCGTGTCCGCGACGATTCCGCAGCACTCGAGCCAGACAGTCGCAGTTGCCAGCGTCGATGATCAGTGCGCAACGCAGTGGAACGACTACGTTGCACGCCGCGCCGCCGCGTCGATCTATCATCGGTATGAATGGCGGCGGCTGATCGCCGCGGTCTTCCGCCACGATACTCACTACTTCATCGCGCGCGATGGCGCCGGAGCCATCTGCGGCTTGGTTCCTCTCGTGCGCCTGCGCAGCCTGCTGTTCGGCGACTTCCTGGTGTCGATGCCGTACTTCAACTATGGCGGCATAGTGTCAGACGATGAATCCGCGGCGTGCGCGCTGCGCGAACACGTAGCTGAGTTCGCACGCTCGCTCGGTGTCTCGCACGTGGAGCTGCGCCACAGTGAGCCGGTCTGTCCGGACTGGCCGGCACGCACCGACAAGGTGAGCATGCGCCTCGACCTGCCGCCGTCGGCGGGCGCGCTCGACCGACAGCTGGGCTCGAAGGTCCGGGCGCAGATCAAGCGGCCGGTGCGCGAGGGAGCCACCTGCGTACACGGCCACGCGGAGCTGCTCGCAGATTTCTACGCCGTGTTCGCGCGCAACATGCGAGACCTGGGCACGCCTGTCTATTCGCGCGCGCTCTTCGCGAGCGTTCTGCAGGCTCTTGGCGATCAGGCGCGCGTGTTCATCGTGCGCTGGCGCGGCGCGCCCGTTGCTGCTGCACTGGTCATCGGCGATCGCGGACGTCTGGAGATTCCCTGGGCTTCCTCGCTGCGTGAGGCCAATGCCATCGGGGTCAACATGCTGCTCTACTGGAACGTGCTCGAGTACGCCTGCGAGCGGCAGTACGCGTCGTTCGACTTCGGCCGCTCCACGGTGGATGCCGGCACCTATCGCTTCAAGAAGCAGTGGGGTGCGCAACCCACGCAGCTGCACTGGCACTACTGGCTGCGCGCAGGCGGCGAGCCTCCGGTGCTGAATCCTTCCAATCCCAAGTACCGGCTCGCGATCGCGGCCTGGCAGCGGCTGCCGCTCGCTGTGGCGAATCGCATCGGGCCGCTTCTGGTACGGAATCTGCCGTGAACGCACCAGGTGCCCGCGGATTCCGTGAAGGTCGTCGCAGGCGAACGGTCGCGCCTGTGGGACCGTATGCAATTCGCCGCAGCCTTCGGCACGGCGGCCCGTCGCAAGAAGAGCTCAGTTTGCCATGTGCGGAATCGTAGGCAGTGCCCGCAGCGCCGAGGGCGCTCCCCTGTCGCTGCAGGACGTGCGCCGCATGGCGGCAGCAATCGTGCACCGCGGGCCCGATGACGAGGGCTTCCACTGCACCGCGGATGTGATTCTCGGCATGCGCCGCCTGTCGATCATCGACCTGGCGGGCGGACACCAGCCGATCGCGAACGAGGACGAATCGCTGTGGGTGGTGTGCAACGGCGAGATCTACAACTTCCGCGAGCTGCGCACCGACCTCATCGCGCGCGGCCACACTTTCCGGACCGGTAGCGACGTCGAAGTCATCCTGCATCTCTACGAGGAATACGGCACCGCGTTCGTCGAGCGGATTGCCGGCATGTATGCGATTGCGCTGTGGGATCAGAAGCGTCATCGGCTGATGCTGGTGCGGGACCGGCTCGGCCAGAAGCCCCTGTATTACAGCGCCGATGCGCACGGCCTGCTATTTGCGTCGGAAGTCAAAGCAATGCTGGCGTGCGCGCCGCGGCTGCGTGCGATCGATCCGTCGGCAGTGCGCGAGTATCTTTCGCTCGGCTACGCCGTCGCGCCGACGACGATCTTCAAAGGTGTGCGCAAGCTGCCGCCGGCATCGATGCTGATCTGGGAACGCTCCGGCTGGCGTGTCGAGCGCTATTGGCAGCTGCCGGGCGACGTTCGCAACGATCTGAGCGAAGCGCAGTGGGTAGAAGCCATCCGCGACGGATTGCGCCGCTCGGTGCGCGAGCACATGGTCAGCGATGTACCGATCGGTGCCTTCCTGTCGGGCGGCATCGATTCGAGCGCCGTCGTTGCGCTGATGGCGGAGCAGAGCGCCGAGCCGATCAACACCTACTCGATCGGTTACGGCGGCGCCGGCGCTGCCAGCTACTACAACGAGCTGTCGTTCGCGGGCACCGTGGCGCGCCGCTATCGGACGAATCATCGCGAGATCCTGGTCGCGCCGCAGGTCGCCACGCTCCTGCCGAAGCTGCTGTGGCACGTGGAAGAGCCGATTTCCGACAGCGCGATCGTGACGACCTATCTGGTCGCCGAGCTTGCGGCGCAAAGTGTCAAGGTGATCCTCTCGGGTGTAGGCGGCGACGAATTGTTCGCCGGCTACCGCCGTTACCTCGGCGATCACTACAGCCAGCGCTATCAGCAACTGCCGCTGTGGTTGCGACAGCGGGTATTGCGTCCGCTCGCCGAAGCCCTGCCGAGCGCGCGCAGCAGCCGGATCATGGATCTGGCGCGCTATGCCAAGAAGTTCATTCGCGCCCAAGAGCTGCCCTGGGGGCAGCAATACCGGGAGTTCATCGAGATCTGCGCGCGCGAGCGGATGTCCCGTCTGCTCTTGCAGGATCCGGGTGCCGACGATGCATTCGATGCCGTGGCGGCCGGCGAGACCGCCACCGACCCGCTGCTGCGCCTCATGCGCGTCGATGCGCAGACACAGCTGCCGGAGGATCTGCTGTTGTTGACCGACAAGGTCACGATGGCGACCTCGATCGAGTGTCGCGTGCCGTTCCTGGATCATTCGCTGGCGGAGCTTGCCGCGCGGATACCCGCGTCGGTCAAAATGCGCGGCGGCCAGATGAAGTATCTGCTGAAGCAGGCCGTCACCGGCATCCTGCCGCAGGAAATCCTGACGCGCAGCAAACGCGGCTTCGGCGCGCCCATGGGCGTGTGGCTGAAGACCGAGCTCGAGCCGTTGCGACGCGTGTTGCTCGGCAAGACAGCGATCGAATCGCGCGGCCTGCTGTCCTGGCCGGCGGTCCACGAGTTGGTAGAGCTCCACGACAGCAATCGCGAGGACTACACGGACGTGCTGCTGGCGCTGATGAACCTGGAGCTGTGGTGCCGGCTGTTCGTCGACGGGCGCAGCGTGCCTGACGTCGGCAGCGAGCTCACGGAGCTGCTGGCGGCTTGAGCCCGGCACTGACTATGCAATCCGTGACCGAACCCGCTCTCACTGTGCACGCAAAGCGTCGGCCGCTGATCGCGCACGTGGTGTTCCGCTTCGACTACGGCGGCCTGGAAAACGGCATCGTCAACGTCGTCAACGGCTTGCCGGCCGGCGAATTCGATCACGCCATCATCGCGCTGACCGAGGCGACCGCGTTCGCTGCCCGCATCCGCCGCGCCGACGTCAAGGTCTACGCGCTTGGCAAGCGGCCGGGCAACGACCTGCGAGCGTATCTGCGCCTGTGGCGGCTGCTGCGCGAACTCCGCCCGGCAGTCGTGCACGCGCGCAACATCGGCACGATGGATTGCCTGCTCATCGCCTGGCTCGCGGGCGTGCCGCGTCGTGTCCAGGGCGAGCACGGCTGGGACACGCACGATCCGGACGGCACCAATCGCAAGTATCTTGCTGCGCGCCGGCTGCTCGATCCGTTCGTCCATCAGTTCGTGACAGTTTCGCGCGATCTGCGTGACTGGCTGGTCGAGCGCGTCGGCATCGCCGAGCGCAAGGTCACGCAGATCTGCAATGGCGTCGACACGCAGCGCTTCCGGCCGGCCGCAGCGACCGAGCGCGGGCTGCTGCCGGCCGAACGGTTCCCGCCTTCCTGCGTCGTGCTCGGTTCGGTGACCCGACTGACCGAGATCAAGGACCCGCTGAACCTGGTGCGCGCATTCATCGCGATCCGGCAGCCTCTGCTCACCGCAGGCCGTGACGTGCGTCTGCTGCTGATCGGCGACGGTCCACTGCGCGCAGCGGTCGAGGCCGAGCTGTCAGCAGCTGGCGAGTCTGCCGCTGCGTGGCTGCCCGGCAGTCGCGATGATGTTGCTGAGCTGCTGCGTACGATGGACATCTTCGTGCTCGGCTCCCAGCGCGAGGGAATCTCGAACACAGTGCTGGAAGCGATGGCGAGCGGCCTGCCGGTCGTCGCCAGCGCGACCGGCGGCAATCTCGAGCTCATTGACGATGGTGTGACCGGCGCGCTCGTGCCT
>DATEKT010000169.1:0-17563 GCA_035277305.1 Steroidobacteraceae bacterium
GCCGTCGAAGAATGGTCCGTCCGGCGTCGGCAAGGAGAACTACACCTGGTGCCTGCGCAACGTGCACCTCGTGCCGCTGACGTGGGATGACGAAGTGATGCTGCTCAAGCGCGAGCTGGCGCGCGCTCATACAGAGCTCAAGCTGGAAGAGCAGCGCAATCGCGGCCTGCCTGCGCTGCCGGTGATCTCCAGCGCCGAGGAATATCAGCGTCGCGGCAACGCCGCGGTCGCGAAGTACATGGATTTCATGCGCGCGCGCAACATTCTGCCGGTGCGCGACTACATGGATCCGGCAATGCGCGCGCACATCGGCGAATACGTGCCGGAAGAGCGCCGCAACTTCTTCGGTATCGTGACTCACCACGAGCCGCTGGCGCTGTACTCGCACTTCTATCACTGGTGGGACCTGGCGCAGATGCGCGAGGAACCGCACGGCAGCCCGCTGCGCCACGGGCCGCTGCTGTTCAACATCTGGGACAGCCGCGCCGAGGGCATGGCAACGTCGATGGAAGAAATGATGCTGCACGCGGGTCTGTACGACGACAATCCGCGCGCTCGCGAAGTCGTCTGGATCATGCTCGCGGCGCGCGCTGCGCGCGGGCTCGCATCGCTGTATGCACAGTCGAACGACTTCACGATGAAGCAGGCCGCCGAGTTCCACGTCGAGTGGACGCCGCGCGGCTGGATGCGGCCCGATCTCGATCTGCTCGGCTTCGAGCAGCAGCTGTACCTGCGCCAGCCGGGTTACGGCACCTCGTACATCACCGGCAAGTATCTGCTGGAGCAGCTGCTCGCCGAGCGCAGCCATCAGCTCGGCGACGCGTTCACGCTGTCGCGCTATTTCACCGAGGTCAACGCGGCCGGCCTGATTCCGGTCTCGCTGATCCGCTGGGAAATGACGGGTCGGGACGACGAGATCAAGGCGATGCAACGGCAATGAGGACCTCTGCATGAGCACGATTTCCCGGCGCGATTTGCTCATGAGGAGCGTTGCCACCGCGGTGGCGTTCAGCTTGCCGTCGCGGCGCGCAGCGGCTACGGACTGGTTCAAGTATCGCGAGGCGATCGTCATCGACGGCCTCGGCGGTCCGGGCGGCCTCAACAACAGCGATCCGTCCGGCCGGCTGCTGGAGCAGGAGCTCAAGGACACGCACGAGTCCGGCGTCACCTGCGCGCACATCACGGTCGGCCCGGTCGGCACCAAGGCGCCCGACACCGCATTCATGGAGACGGTGCGCGGCATCGCGTTCTGGGAACGCGAGATCGACGACCACCCCGAAGTGCTGTCGCGAGTGCGCACGACCACCGACATCGCCAAAGCGAAGAAGGCGAAGCGCACCGGCCTGATCTACGGCGTGCAGGACGGCGTCGCATTCGAAAGCGATCTCGATCGTCTCGATGACTTGCATGCACTCGGGTTGCGCGTCGTGCAGCCGACCTACAACCGCCGCAACCTCCTCGGCGACGGCTGCCTCGAACCGGCGAATGCAGGCCTGAGCCGCACCGGCATCGAAGCGATCGAGCGCATGAACAAGATCGGCATCCTGGTGGATCTGAGTCATTGCGGCCGGCAGACTGCGGCCGACGCCATTCGCGTGTCGAAGAAGCCCGTCGCGTTCACGCACACCGGCTGCCAGGCGCTCGCGGATCACCCGCGCAATCGCACCGACGAAGAGCTGAAGGCGGTCGCGGACAAGGGCGGCGTGTCTGGTATCTATTTCATGCCGTACCTGTCCGAAGGCCGTCAGCCAACGGCGGCCGACATCGTCCGGCATCTGGAGCACATGGTGCAGGTGGCCGGCGAGGATCACGTGTCGATCGGCACGGACGGCAACCTCTCGCCGACGACCGTCGATGAGAAATACAAGGAGGCTTTCGCGAAGAACACGCGCGAGCGGCGCGAGGCCGGCATCGGCGCGCCGTGGGAAACGGAAACCGGTTATCTCTTCGCCGCCGACCTCAACACGCCGCGGCGGCTGGCGACGCTCGCGATGATGCTCGCCGACCGGCGCCACAGCGCCGCGCGCATCGAGAAGATTCTCGGCGGCAATCTACTGCGCGTGTTCGGCGAGACCTGGAAAACCTGATCCGCGCAGCACCCTGCCGGGCTTTGCGCCCGTGTGCTTGCCCGCGTCGACGACGACCTGGCCGTTGACCAGCACGTACTCGACGCCCGACGGCGGCGCGACCGGATTCTCGTAGGTCGCGTTGTCCTGGATCGCATCGAAATCGAAGACCGTCAGGTCCGCCCACAACCCTTCGCGCAGCGCGCCGCGGTCGAACTGCCGCATGCGCGTCGCGGGGAGCGATGTGAGCTTGCGCACGGCATCTTCGAGCGTGATCACCTTCCGCTTGCGCACGTACTCGGCGATCAATCGCGGGAAGTTGCCGTATGCGCGCGGGTGCGGCAGGCCGATCGCGTCGATCTCGCCGAGCTTTTCCGCTGCGCCCGCGTCACTGCCGATCCCCATCCACGGCTGCTTGAGCGCGGTCTGGATGTCGTCTTCGCTCATCATGAAGTACAGCGCCATCGCGCGATTCTTCGGCGCTGCCGCGAGCAGGATGTCCCACGCGACGTCGGCCGGATCCTTGCCGAGCTGCTGGCCGATGTAGTCGAGACTCTTGTACCGATACTTGTCGTAGCGCTCGTTGAACGCGTTCGCGAGCAGGACGCGATCCCAGCCGCCGGACGCCTGCACGAGATTCGACCAGCCCGGGAGCGATCCGTGCTGCACTTCCTGTTTCAGCCGCTCGCGCACGCGCTTGCTGCGCAGCTGCTTGAGACCGTCTTCCATGCCCTTCTCCCACACCCAGTTCGGCACCGTGATGTCCAGACCGGTGCCGCCGGCCGCATAGAGATACATGTCGGCGCCGATGTTCACGCCGCGCGAGCGGGCCGCGTCGATCAGCGTGATCGCTTGCGGCACGAGCTGTCCCCAGCCCGGCTGGTATGCGCCTTTGAAGTGAAAGATTTCGACCTGGATGCCGGCCTGCTCGCCGATCGCGATCGACTCGCCGATGGCGGTCAGCAACGCAGCGCTCTCATCGCGCATGTGGCTCGCATAGATACCGTCGTAGCGGGCCGCGACTTTCGCCAGCTCGACCAGGTCCTGGGTGGATTGAAAGCTGTCCGGCGGATAGATAAGCGCGGTCGCAATTCCCATCGCGCCGGCACGCATCGCCGTCGCAACCAGCTCCTTCATTTTCTCCAGCTGGTCCGGCGTGGGCGCGCCCGCGCCATCGCCCATCACAGCGACGCGTGCCTGAGCGGAGCTGTAGTAGGTGCCAAAGTTGAGCGAGATGCCTTTCGCTTCCAGGTCGCGGAAGTACGCATCGATCTGTTCCGCGGGCACCGGCGTGCCGCCCTCGCCCCCGATCGCGCTCGTGACTCCCTGCAGCAGCTTGTTCTCCGCGAGGCCGTTGCGCTGGAGCACCTCGCCCGACTGATCCATCAGGTCGATCCAGCCCGGCGAAACGTAGTGATCGTGCGCGTCGATCTCGCGGCGCCCCTGCCCGGGGCACCGTCCGATGCAGGCGATGCGCCCGTCCTTGATCGCGATACTCGCGCGCACCCAGGGATTGCCGAGTCCGTCGAGCAGGCGGCCGTTGCGGATCGCCACGTCGTAAGCGAATTCCTCGGCCATGCAGGTTCCGGTCGCCGTCAGGCCGGCGGCAGTCAGCAGCAGGAGGGGGACGAGCTTGGTCATGAGAAAAATAGTACCAAAAGAAAAATTTCCCCATATGGAAAATTTCGGCTAAATTCCGAAACGCATCGGCCGGGCCATCCGGGCCCGTGTTCCAAATTGGGGGAGATCTAGATGAAAAGCTCAAATGCTTCACTGCTGATCTCGACTGCCGTCACCGCAACGCTGCTGGCAACAGCACCTGGCGCCTTTGCGCAGCAAGCGCAGAACACCAGGAACATCACCCTGGAAGAAGTGATCGTGACGGCGCAGAAGCGGCAGGAAGCGCTGCAGGACGTTCCGCAGTCGATCACGGTTCTCAACAGCGCGACCTTCGAACGGCAGCAGGCGAACAACCTGCAGGACTATCTCGCGCTCGTTCCGGGTCTCAGCCTGGAAGCGAGTACTCGCGGCGTTTCCCGCATCACCTTGCGCGGCATCAACACCGGCGGCGTCGCCTCGACCGTGGGCGTGTACGTGGACGAAGTGCCGTTCGGCTCGAGCAGCGGCCTCGCCAACGGCGCGATCCTCGCCGGCGACTTCGACACCTTCGACATGACGCGGCTCGAAGTGCTGCGCGGCCCGCAAGGCACGCTGTACGGCGCGAGCTCGCTCGGCGGCGTGATGAAATTCGTGACCAACGCGCCGCAGACCGAGTCCTTCGAAGGCAAGGTGCAGGTCGGCCTCGAAGACGTGTCGGGCGGCGACATGAGCTACTCGGGCGCCAGCTTCGTGAACGTCCCGCTGAGCGATCGCGCGGCCATCCGCGTGACCGGCTTTTATCGCAAGGACGGCGGCTTCGTCGACTCGATCGGCAACGGCCCGATCCCGAGCCTGCTCGATCCGAACGTCAACATCATGAGCAGCCTGAACGAGGAGAACATCAACGAGACCGACTCGTTCGGCGGGCGCGTGTCCGCGCTGTTCAACGCCACCGATGCATTGTCGGTGCGCCTGACCGCGATCCTGCAGAACATCAACAGCGACGCGTCGGACACGATCCTGGAGGATCGCGCCACGCTCAAGCCGTTGTACGGCGACTGGGTCGATGCTCCCTATCGCCATGAGCCCACCGACATCGCGTATCGCCTCTACAGCGCGACGATCGATTGGGACCTGGGCCCGGCGAGCCTGATGTCCTCGAGCAGCTACGGCACGTTCGAGGAAAACCTGAGCTTCGGCCAGGACCGGCAGTTCGGCCCGGTCGTCACGTTCCTGTACGGTGACGCCGAAACCCGGCCGCTCGGCGTGGTCGTCAAGCAGACCACCGCCACCGACAAGTTCACGCAGGAGCTGCGTCTCGCCTCGCCCGAGGATGAAACGCTGGAGTGGATGGTCGGCGCCTACTACACCAAAGAGAAGTCGCATATCGACCCGCAGGACTTCTTTGCGACCGAAGGCGGCAGCGACACGATCGCAGCGGACGTGCCGAAACTGGTCGAAGTGTTCCTGAAGTCCGAGTACGAGGAGTACGCCGGCTTCGCGAATGCCACCTGGCACATCACGCCGCGCTTCGAGCTGACGTTCGGCGCCCGCGAAAGTCACAACACCCAGCACGCCGATCAGCTGATCGATACGTCCGGCCTGGGCGGCGGACCGGATTCGGTGCCGCGTGCGGAGTCCTCCGAGGACGTCTTCACCTGGTCGGTCGCGCCGCGGTTCGAGATCAACGACGATGTCTCGGTCTACGCGCGGGTGGCCACCGGCTACCGTCCCGGCGGACCGAACATCCTTCCGCAGAACGCGCCTCCCGGCACGCCGGCAACGTACAAGTCGGACAGCCTGACGAGCTACGAAGCCGGCCTCAAAGGCAGCTGGCTCGATCGCGCGCTGTCGCTCGACTTCGCGGCGTACTACCTGGATTGGGAAGACATCCAGCTGTTCGCGAACATCAACGACACCGGCGTAAACGCCAACGGCGGCACCGCCGTCAGCAAAGGCCTGGAGTTCACGCTGGCGACGGCGCCGGCCGAGGGCCTGACCGTATCGTTGAATGGCGCCTACACGGATGCCTACCTGACCAAACCGACCGATCCGGTCGTGGGCGGTTTGAATGGCGACAGGCTGCCGTTCGTGCCGAAGCTGAGCCTCAACCTGGATGTCGACTATCAGTGGCCGGTGTTCGGGACCTCGAATGCGTACGTCGGCGCCAGCGCCCGCTCGCTGCGCGATCAGGTCGCGGCTTTCGACCAGCGCAATCCGAATGGCAGCCAGCTGGAAGTCCCCGATTACGAGGTGATCGACGTTCGCGCAGGCCTGCTCCTCGACCGCTGGACGATCGAGCTGTACTGCAAGAATGTCGGCGATGAGATCGGCCGCACTTCGCTCGCCGGCGATCCGGGCACGTTCCCGGACGATGCGTACGCCAGCGGTGTGATTCGTCCCCGGACGATCGGTTTGTCGGCGACTGTCGGCTTCTGATCCGGTGATGAAGGCTCACGCGCCTGTGAAGGTTGCGGGCATCGCGACGCTGGTCGCGATGCTCGCCGCTTTCCCGATCCACGCCGCGCCGCCCGCGGGCTTCGAGGCACATGCCGAGGAGCTGCGCCAAGCGTCCGGCGTTCCGGGGATGTGGATCGCAATCGTCGAGCAAGGCAAACCGACGCTGGCGCGCGGCTTCGGCGTGCGCAAGCTCGGCGATCCGGCGCCGGTCGGGCCGGACACGATTTTCCCCACGGGCTCTACCGGCAAGGCGGTGACTGTCGCCGCGCTCGCCACGCTCGTCGACGCCGGCAAGATCGGCTGGGACGACAAGGTCGTCGACCGGCTGCCCGGCTTCCAGATGTACGACGCCTGGGTCACGCGCGAGATGACGATCCGCGACCTGCTCGTCCATCGCAGCGGACTCGGCCTGGGTGCGGGCGATCTGCTGTTCGTCCCGCGCACCAATATTTCTCGCGCCGAAGCGGTGCGACGCCTGCGCTTCATCAAGCCTGCGACCAGCTTCCGCAGCGGCTACGCCTACGACAACGTGCTCTACATGGTGGCCGGCCAGCTCATCGAAGCAGTGAGCGGCGAAACCTGGGAAGACTACGTGCGCAAGCACGTGTTCGCGCCGGCGCAGATGCTGCACTCGACCACCGACGAAGCCCGCTTCGAGACTGCGGATCGCGGCTATCCGCACGCTCGCATGAATGGCGGGCTGCGCGGTGCCGGCGATCAGGAGCTGCTCGACGAGCGCGACGAGCTCGGCCGCAGCGCCGCTCCCGCGGGCGGACTCGCGGTCAGCGCGAACGACATGAATAAGTGGCTGCTGCTGCAGCTCGCGCACGGCAAGCTCCCGGACGGCAGTCGCCTGTTCAGCGAAGCCTCTCACGAGCAGATGTGGAAGCCGGTCGTGCTGCTGCCCACCGGCTCGCTCGGGCCCGAGTTCAAGGCGACCGATCCGATGTTCGCGGCCTACGCGCTCGGCTGGGACGTGCAGGACTACCGCGGCGCGAAGATCATCTGGCACGGCGGCGCGGTGTTCGGTTTCAAGACCGCGGTCGTGCTCATGCCCGATCAGGATGTGGGCTTCGCACTGTGCATCAACAGCGAGGACGGCGAGCTGCCGCGCGGCCTGATGTACGAGCTGCTCGATCACTACCTCGGCCTGAAACCCGAGCAGTGGACGAGCAAGCTGATCGCGTTCAAACAGAAGCGCGTGCAGGAAGCAGTGCAGACGCTGCGCACGACGCAGGCCAAGCCCGCCAAGGTCGGACCTTCGTTGCCCCTCGCCCGCTACGCCGGCGTCTACACCGATCCGTGGTACGGCAACATCGAAGTTGCCGTGAAGGGCAAGGGCCTGACGATCGATTTCAAATCCACGCCGCGCATGGGCGGCGCTCTCGAGCACTGGCAATACGACAGCTTCATCACACGCTTCGACGACAAGTCGATCGAGCCCGCGTACGTCACGTTCGCGCTCGATGCCGACGGTCACGTCGCGCGCGTGACGATGAAGCCGGTCTCGCCGCTCGCCGATTTCAGCTACGACTACCAGGACCTGGACTTCAAACCGGGCGCAGGGGAAAAAGAATGACTATTCGCATCGCCGCGACGCTCGCCGTCGCCATTTGCACGCTGTCGCTTTCCGCTCACGGCGAGGACGGCGGCGTCGAGTCCGCTTCGCACGCCTACAAGGCAAACGAGCAGGCCGCCAAGCCGCTTGCGCCACACGGCCCGACCACGGTCGAGGAAATGGAAGCCTTCGTCGACGGCTTCATGGATGCGCAGATGAAGGCCGGCCCGGTCGCCGGCGCCATCGTCATCGTCGTGAAGGACGGCCAGGTGTTCTTCCAGAAGGGCTACGGCTACGAGGACGTCGAGAAGCAGGTGCCGGTCGATCCCGCGCAAACGCTGTTCCGTCCCGGCTCCGTGTCCAAGCTGTTCACCTGGACCTCGATCATGCAGCTGGTCGAGCAGGGCAAGCTCGATCTCGACGCCGACGTGAACAAGTACCTGAAGGACTTCCAGGTCAAGGCGACGTATCCGCAGCCGGTCACGCTGCGCAACATCATGACGCACACCGCGGGCTTCGAGGACGGCGGCGTCGGTTACCTCTTCGCCAACAAGGCCGAAGATCTGATTCCGCTCGGCAAGTGGGTCGCGGCACACGAGCCTGCGCGCGTGCGTCCGCCGACCACCAATTTCGACGACGGGACCTCCGCTTCCTATTCGAACTGGGCCACGGCGCTTGCCGGGCACATCGTCGAAGTCGTGTCGGGCCAATCGTTCGACGATTACGTCGCGCAACACATCTTCCAGCCGCTCGGCATGACGCGCAGCACGTTCGGCGAGCCGCTGCCCGAGTCGCTCGCGCCGCGCATGTCCGGCGGTTACACGTACGAAGCCGGCGCGTTCAAAGCCAACGGCTTCGAGTTCATCCACGCGGCCGGTCCGGCCGGATCGCTCTCCTCGACCGCGACCGACATGGCGCGCTTCATGCTCGCGCACCTGCAGGACGGCGCGCTCGGCGACGGCCGCATCCTCAAGCCCGAAACCGCGCAGCTCATGCATACGCGCATGATGAGCCCGGACCCGGCGCTCAACGGTCACGCGCTCGGCTTCTATGAGACGTACATCAACGGTCACCGCATCATCGGTCACGGCGGCGACACGCAGTTCTTCCACTCCGTGCTGAGCCTGATGCCGCAGACCGGCATCGGTCTGTTCGCGAGCGTGAACACGGGCGGCCAGGGCGGACGCACTTCGGTCGCTCTCGAGCGCGCTTTCTTCAAGCACTACTATCCCGCGGAGCTGCCGGTCGTAAAACCGCCCGCTGACGCTGCCAAGCGCAACGCGCGTTACGCCGGCAGCTACCGCACCTTGCGCCACTCGTACACCAAGTTCGAAAAGGTGTTCGCGGCGTTCGGCAACGACGAGGTCGTCGCGATGCCGGACGGCACGCTGATGATGGGCGACATCTTCGGCAATCCCTCGCGCTGGGTCGAAGTCGGCGACGGCGTGTTCCGCCAGCAGAACGGCGACTTGTTCGCGGCGTTCAAGGGCGACGAAGGCGGCAAGGCGACTGCAGTGGTCGGCCTGTTCCCGCCGATCGTCTCGCACCGCATCTCGATGTGGGAGAACGGCAAGCTGCACGGCTGGATCGTCGGCATCGCCCTGCTGTTGTTCGTCACGACTCTGGTGAGCGCAATCCGGCAACGTCGCGCCGACAAGGCTCTCACCGGCCAACTGCGCTGGGCGCGGCCAGTGCTCGCGCTGAGCGGCGTGCTGTTCTGGCTGTTCCTGCTGATCATCGCGGGAATTCTCGCGGGCGGCTTCCAGGGCCTGATCTACAAGATCCCGACGTCGCTCTACGTCGCGCTCACGATGCCGCTGCTCGCGATTCCGTTCGCGCTGCTCGGCGCGTGGTACGCCGTCGGCGTCTGGCGCACGGGCACGTGGTCGTTCGGCGCGCGCCTGCACTACACGCTCGCGGCGGTGTTCGGTTTGGTGTTCCTGGTCGTCCTGAACTACTGGAATCTCCTTGGCTACCGTTTCGGCTGAACCTCGCGGATCGAAGCAGGCGGCGACGACGGTCGACGTTCCAAGCCCGTACCTGCTGTTCCTCGGCGACACCACCGACGCCCCGTACGCGAAGACTGCTTTTGGTCTTCGCGACTGGGCGCCGGAGAAGTGCGTCGGCGAATATGCGTTGCCGGCTGCGACCGTGACGACCGGTTTGCCGCGCATGCAACCCGCCGAGGCTTACGCGCGCGGTGCGCGCTCGCTGATCATCGGCGTCGCCAACATCGGCGGCACGCTGAATCCCGAGTGGATGCCTGCGCTGATCGAAGCGCTCGAAGCCGGGCTCGACATCGTCAGCGGCATGCACGCGCGGCTCTCCGACAATCGCGAGCTCGACGCCGCCGCGAAACGCCTCGGCCGCCGGCTGATCGACGTGCGCCGCCCGCCCGCGGGAATCCCGATCGCATCGGGACGCAAGCGCAGCGGTCAGCGGCTGCTCACAGTCGGCACCGACTGCGCGCTCGGCAAGAAGTACACCGCCCTGGTGCTCGCGCGCGAGTTTCGCCGCCGCGGTCACGACGCGGATTTTCGCGCGACCGGCCAGACCGGCATTCTCATCGCCGGCGCCGGCATGCCGCTCGACGCCGTGGTCGCGGACTTCGTCGCGGGCGCGGCCGAAGTGCTCAGCCCCGACGCCGACGTCGATCACTGGGACATCATCGAAGGCCAGGGCTCGCTGTTCCACCCGTCGTATTCCGGCGTGTCGCTCGGCCTGCTGCACGGCTCGCAGCCCGATGTGCTGGTGCTGTGTCATGAAGAAGGCCGCGAGAACATTCTCGGTCTCGACAACTATCCGCTGCCGTCGCTCGACGAGGCGATCTACGTGCATCTCGAGCTGGCGCGGCGCACGAATCCCCGTGTGCGCTGCGCCGGCGTTTCATTGAATACAGCGAAGCTCTCCGCGTCGCATGCGCGCGCTGTGCTGGCCGAGCGCCGCGCGCAGCTCGGCCTGCCCGTCGCCGATCCGATGCGCGACGGGCCCGAGCTGGAGGAGCTGGTCGCATCATGTCTGTCCCCGAGTCCCTCGCAAACCTGACGCTGCAGGTCGGCGTCGAGAAATGGCCGCTCAAGGCCCCGTTCAGGATCACCGGTTACACCTTCGTCGCCGTTGACGTCGTGATCGCCACGGTGTCGAGCCGCGGCCAGGTCGGGCGCGGCGAGGCGGCGGGCGTCTACTATCGCGGCGAAACCGCCGCGTCGATGACGACGCAGATCGAAGCCGTGCGCGGCGACATCGAAGCCGGCATCGATCGCGAAGGCTTGCGGCAGTTGTTGCCCGCCGGCGGCGCGCGTAATGCCGTCGACTGCGCGCTGTGGGATCTCGAAGCGCGCCTCAGTGGAATACCGGCGTGGAAGCGCGCCGGCCTCAATGCGCCCGTGCCGCTGGTCACGACCTTCACGCTTGGCGCCGACGATCCGGAAAAGATGGCGCAGCTCGCGACTTCCTACGTCGGCGCGCAGGCGATCAAGCTCAAGCTCACCGGCACACCGGTCGATGCCGATCGTGTTCGCGCCGTGCGCGCTGCGCGTCCGGAAGCCTGGCTCGCGGTCGACGCCAACCAGGGGTTCACGCGCGCTTCGCTCGCCGACCTGATGCCGACGCTGGTCGACGCGCGCGTCGGCCTGATCGAGCAGCCGTTCCCGATCGGCCGCGAGGCGGACCTCGACGGCCTGCGCTCGCCGATTCCGATCGCCGCCGACGAAAGCGTGCAGGACCTGAAGGACGTCGCGGGCCTCGTCGGCCGCTTCAACGTCGTCAACATCAAGCTCGACAAGAGCGGCGGCCTCACCGAGGCGCTGGCGATGGCGCGCCAGGCGCACTCGCTCGGCCTCGACGTGATGGTCGGCAACATGACCGGCACTGCGCTCGCAATGGCGCCCGCCGCGCTGGTCGGCCAGCTGTGCCGCATCGTCGACCTCGACGGCCCGATCTTCCTGAAGAACGATCGCTCGCCCGGCGTCGTGTACGAGAACGGCACCTGCTGGTGTCCGCCGGAAGTGTGGGGATCGAGGTGAAAGACTGGTTCGGTCAACCGCGAGGGTTGACGATCCTGTTCCTCACCGAGATGTGGGAGATCTTCTCCTACATCGGCATGCGCGTGCTGCTCGTCTACTACATGACGAAGCAGCTGATGATCGGGCAGGAGAACGCCTCGGTCATCTACGGCGCCTACAACGCGTTCCTGTACTTCACGCCGATCGTCGGCGGCATCGTCTGCGACCGCTGGCTCGGCCGGCGCAACTCCGTGGTGCTCGGCGGCTCCATCATGGCGCTCGGCCACTTCATGATGGCGTTCGAGCCGCTGTTCTTCGGCGCGCTCGCGACGATCGCCATCGGCAACGGTTTGTTCCTGCCGGCACTGCCGAGCCAGATCCCCGGCCTGTACAGCCATGACGATCCGCGTCGCAAGACCGCGTACAACTACTACTACCTCGGCATCAACGTCGGCGGCTTCCTTGCGCCGCTTGCCTGCGGCACGGTCGGCGAGCTGTACGGCTGGCACTGGGGATTCACGCTCGCCGGGATCGGCATGGTGAGCGGCCTCGTCATCTACATCATCGGCGGCCGCTATCTGCCGCCCGAGCCGCCGCGCATTGCGCCTGTTCCCTCGATTGAGCAGGAACACTCGCATGCAGGAGCAACGGCACGACGCTTCGCGTTGCTCGCGGGCATCGTCGGCATGGTGGTGATCTTCCGCATCGCGTACGAGCAGGTCGGCAACACGCTGCCGCTGTGGATCGAGCATGCCGACCGCTCCGTCGGCGCGTTCGTCATTCCGATGACGTGGTTCCAGTCGCTGAACCCATTGCTGGTGCTGCTGCTCACGCCATGGTTCGTCGCACGCTGGGTCCGGCATGCGCGCAAAGGCCACGAGCTTTCGTCCATCCGCAAGATGTCGGTCGGCGCGGGCGTCGTCGGCCTTTCGTATCTGCTCCTCGCGGCCGTCGCGGCGACGAGCGACGGCGCCGTCGTCGCCAACGGCTGGATCTGGCTGATCATCTTCTTCGTGGTGATGACGGCCGGCGAGCTCTACATCCTGCCGATCGGCATCGGCCTGTTCGCTCGCCTGGCGCCGGCGGGATTCGCCGCGACGGCGATCGCGCTGTGGTTCCTCGCCAATTTTTTCGGCAATCTGCTCGCCGGCGCGTTCGGCCGGTTGTGGAGCAGCTTGTCGCCGCCGCAGTTCTTCGCAGCAACTGCGGCAATCGCCGCGCTATCCGGCGCGCTGCTGCTTGCATTCAACCGGCCGACGCAGCGCGCCGAAGCCGGCTAAATGACCGATGGGGGATTCGACATGAGCACCAGGCTTGCTTCGTTCGTCCTTGCCGCTGCCGCTGCAGCAACCTGCGATGTCGCGCTGGCCGACATGCCTCAGCCACCTGCTCCGGCGCAACTCACGGCGGAGGATGCCGCAGCATTTCTCGACGGGCTGCTGCCCACATCGATGGCGATCGGCGACGTTGCGGGCGCTACTGTCGCGATCGTCAAAGACGATGCGGTGCTGCTCACGCGCGCGTACGGGCTTGCCGACGTCGCCAAACAGACTCCCGTTTCCGCGCAGGACACGCTGTTCCGCCCCGCTTCGATCTCGAAGCTGTTCACGTGGACGGCGGTGATGCAGCAGGTCGAGGCTGGCAAGCTCGATCTCGATCACGACATCAACGAATACCTGGACTTCAGGATCGAAGGCTACGGCGGCCAGCCGATCAAGCTGCGGCACCTCATGACGCACACTGCCGGCTTTGAAGAGTCGCTGCTCGATCTGCTGGTCGAGAAAGTCGAGGACGTGAAGCCGCTCGGCGAAGCACTGAAGCACAGCGTTCCAGCACGGATCTACCCGCCGGGCACTGTGCCCGCCTACTCGAACTACGGTGCTGCACTCGCCGGCTACATCGTTGCCCGCGTGTCCGGCGTGCCGTACGAGCAATACATCGAAGAACGCATCTTCAAGCCATTGCACATGGAGCACTCGACGTTCCGGCAGACGCTGCCGGAAGGACTGCGTGAGCACCTCTCGAATAGTTACCGCGCAGCTTCGGGCGAGCCGGTGCCGTTCGAGTACGGAGCGGACGCGCCCGCCGGCGCGCTATCCGCGACGGCTCCCGACATGGCGCAGTTCATGATGGCGCATCTCAACGGCGGCCTGCTGCCGGGCGGCGACGATGCAAGTCGCATCCTGAAGCCGGAGACGACGGAGCTGATGCATACGGTGGCGAACCGCCCGGGTCCGGTAGTCGACGCCATGGCGCTCGGCTTTTACGAGCAGAGCCGCAATGGCGTGCGCGTGATAGCACACGGCGGCGACCTCACGGCGTTTCACAGCGAGCTGGTGCTGATCCCATCGGCGAAGGTCGGGATGTTCATCTCGTTCAACAGCAGCGGCAAGAACAACTCCGTCTACAAGGTGCGGACCGCGGTGTACGAAGCCTTCATGGACCGTTACTTCCCGCGCCAGGCACCGGCGCCCGTTGCGACGCCCGCCGACACCAAAGAGCACGCCGCCGCGGTGGCCGGCAACTACGAAACCAGCCGGCGTGCCGACCAGAATCTTTTCAGCTTCTTCTACATGTTCGGCCAGGCAGCGGCGCAGGTGAGCGGCGACGGCAGCCTCGTGGTCAACGGACTGGATGGCCTCAATGGCGAGGCCAAGAAGTTTCACGAAGTCGAGCCGTGGTTGTGGCAGGAAGAACACGGCGAGCAGCGCATGGCCGTGACACGCGATGCGCAGGGACGCGTCGCTACTCTCGTGCCCGATGGCTATGGAGCCATCATCCTGCTGCAGCGTCCGCCGATGTGGCGGAACAAAGCGTGGCTGGCGCCGGCGATCCTCATTGCGGGTGGCATCGTGGCGCTCGCGGTGCTGATTCGCGTAGTCGGATTCCTGCGACGTCGCTTCTCGCGCGCGGGCGCTCCCGTGGTGGTCGCCGACCGCAACCGCGGCCGCTCGCTCGCCGCGATTCTCAGCTGCGCAGTGTTCATCGCGCTCTGCCTGGTCGTGCTCACGATGTTCTCGAGCGAATCGTTCTGGGTCATCTCATCCGACGGCAGGTGGTTCGTACGGCTGGTGCAGCTCTCGGCGCTGGTCGCAGTGCTCGGCGCGATCGTGGCGGTCGTCGTCGCGATCGATACGTGGCGTGCACCCGGGCGCAAGCTGTCGCTCTCGATCGGTCGGACCGCGCTCGCCGCGGCGTGCCTGGTCTGGGCTTATGTCGCCGTCGTCTTCCACTTCCTGGCGATCCGGCTGCAATACTAGGAACTGGGGACATTCCCCATTTCCGGGCTATCCTATCGGGCATGAAATCCAAACAGGCGACGCTCGGCACCCTGCTGCGCAGACTTCGGGCCCGTAACGACTGGACGCTCAAGGAGATGAGCGAGCGCACCGGCATTCCGGTCTCGACGCTCTCGAAGGTCGAGCACGACCGTCTCACGCTGACCTACGACAAGCTGCAGCAGCTGAGCCACCGGCTCAACATCCGCATGTCCGAGCTGTTTGCCGAAGGCGATGCGGTGCCGGATGCGCCGGTGACGGCGCGGCGCAGCGTCGGCCGCGTCGATCGCGCGATCCGCGTCAACACCAAGAATTACGACTACTACTACCTGTGCCCCGAGCTGCGCCGCAAGCGCATGATCCCCGTGCTGACGCGCATCCGCGCGCGCAGCGTCGCGGAGTTCGGCGAGCTGGTGCACCACTCGGGCGAGGAATACATCTACGTCATCGAGGGCAAGATCGAGATCCACACCGAGTTCTACGATCCGATCGTGCTGGAAGCCGGCGAGTCGATCTACATCGATTCGAACATGGGCCACGCCTATGTCGCGGCGGAAGGCTGCACCGAAGCGACCGTGCTCGGCGTGTGCTCGAGCGCGGACGACGGCCTGATGCAATCGCTGATGAGCCTGCACGCGGACGAGCCGGTGGCAGTGACGGTCGACGATACGGAAGCGGCGAAGGCCGAGCGCCCCGCGCGCGCCAAGATGCGACGCATCAGGACAACGGCCACACGATCATGATCAGCGGTGTGCCGAGCAGCAGGATCAGCAACGACAGCGGCGCACCGAGCCGGGCGTAGTCGCCGAAGCGGTACCCTCCCGGCCCCATCACCAGCGTGTTGCACTGATGCCCGATCGGCGTCAGGAAGTCGCAGCCCGCGCCGATCGCCACCGCCATCAGAAACGCATCCGGGTGATAGCCGAGCTTCTGTGCGAAGCTCGCTGCGATCGGCGCCATCACCAGCACTGTCGCTGCGTTGTTCAGAAACGGCGTAATCATCATCGCGGCCAGCAGCATCAACGCGACAGCGCCGTAGCCCGGCAGCGAATGCGCGAGACCGGAAAGCGCCTGTGCAATCACGTCGGTACCGCCCGTCGTACGCACGGCCTCGCTGACCGGAATCAGCGCGCCGAGCATGACGAGGATCGGCCACTCGACGGCCTCATAGGCTTCCCGCAGCGGCAGCGCGCCGAGCAGGATCGTGAGCAGCGCGGCGCCGAAGAAGGCGACACCGACCGATAACGTTCCCGTGCTCGCAAGCACCATTGCGGCGAGCAGCGCGCCGATGGGAATCAATCCGCGGCGCACGCGGCCGAGACGCAGATGTCGCGCAGCCAGCGGCAGGCAGCCGAGCTCGCGCAGCTGCGCCGGTATATGCGTAAGCACTCCTTGCAGGACGACCACGTCGCCGGCGCGCAGCTCGATATCGCGCAATCGCTCCGTGAAGCGCTGGCCGCTGCGGCTGACGGCCAGCAGATTGATCCTGAAGCGGTCGTGCAGAAACAGGCGTCCGGCTGCCTGCCCGATCAGCAGCGAGTTCGGCTGGATCACCGCTTCGATGGTGCCAATCTCGTCGTGGGTGATCTCCTCGGTGCGGCTCGTGCGATTCTCGCCTTCCAGCTCGAGGTCCGAGCCCGCGACGGCGCGCTCCAGTGCGGCCGGCTCGCCCTGCAACAGGATGATGTCGTTTGCCTGCAGCACCATGTCCGGCAGCGGCGCCGCCGTCTGCGAATCGCGCACCACTGCGGTGACCATCACTTCCTGGTCTGTGTGTTTGCGCAACTCGCTGACCGTCTGGCCGGCGATCGCGGAGTCTTCCTTGACGCGCGCCTCGGTGACGTAGTCCTTGATGTCGATCGCTTCGCCGAGCGCCGGCGCTCCCCGCCGGTCCTTAGGTAGCAGGCGATAGCCGAGCACCAGGAACAGCAGGCCGGCTGCCGTCAGGCCGAGCCCGACCGGCGTGAAGTCGAACATGCCGAAGGGCTCGCCGAGCAGCTCGCCGCGCAGGCGCGAGACGATGATGTTCGGCGACGTGCCGATCAGCGTCATCGTGCCGCCGAGCAGCGAGCCGAACGCCATCGGCATCAGCAGGATCGAGGGCGAACGCTTCGCGCGCTTGGCCATCTGCAGGGCGATCGGAATCATCATCGCCAGCGCGCCGATGTTCTTTACGAACGCCGATAGCAGCGCGACCGAGCCGACCAGCACGACGATCTGCGCACGCACCGACGTGATGTGCGGAGCGATCGGCTGTAACGCCAGCTCGATGATGCCGGAGCGGGCCACCGCAGCGCTGACGACGAGCGCACCGGCGACGATGACGACGATGTCGTCGCTGAAGCCGGAGAACGCGCGGTCCGCCGGCACGACACCGACCAGCACCGCGACCAGCAGAGCAATGCCCGCGACCAGGTCGTACCGCAGCCGGCCCCAGACGAAAAGGACCATCGTGCCGCCGATGACAGCGAAGGCCAGGACTTGCTGCATTGTCATTGTCAGGGGGAACGTGCTGCCCTCTGCTCGCGTTCCACGGTGCTAAACTTCGTCGCCCTTCGAAAACCTGCGGAGCAGACCAATGAGAGCAACGCACCCTGG
>DATEKT010000170.1:0-8091 GCA_035277305.1 Steroidobacteraceae bacterium
GTACAACTGCAGCGCTGCAAAAATGATCACCGCGAACCGGGCCTGAATCGGCACGGGAATCGGGAAGAACATGATCTGCGCGCGCGGATATCCCAGACCGAAGGCGAGCAGCAAACCATACAGAGCGCCGGAAGCGCCGACCGCGACGTTGTCCGGCCCCAGGTTCGCCGCAGCGACGACGATGAGGAAGAACAATCCTGCGCCGATCGCACACACGAAGTAGTAGATGAGATAGCGCTTGGCGCTCCCGAACAGCTGCTCGACCTGCGAGCCGAACATGAACAAGCCGAACATGTTGAACAGGATGTGCAGATAGCCGTCATGCATGAACGCATGCGTCAGCAGCTGCCAGGGACGGAAGTAGCCGGTGTTCAGAGGCCACAGAGCGAACAGCGGAACCATGATGGGGTTCCAGAGCTGCTGCATCCCGAACACGACGACGTTCGCGAGGATCAGGGCGCGGTTGGAGGGACTTACACGGTCGAACATCGGCCCTAGTGTGCCAAAAAAAAGCCCGCGGGGGCGCGGGCAAGGGGGTTAGAAAAAACAGCGGAAATTTGTGATCAGGCCGCCGCGGCGTTGCGCGCGTTGTAGGCGCGATACGGCAGGCCGAGGTCGCGGGCGACAGCTTCGTGCGTAATCGCGCCCTGGTGGACGTTCAGACCGTTCGCCAGATGCGGATCCTGCGCGAGAGCGCCGACGCCGTGGTCGGCAAGCGCCCGCACGTACGGCAACGTCGCATTGGTGAGCGCGAACGTCGAGGTGCGCGGCACGGCGCCCGGCATGTTGGTGACGCAGTAATGCACGACGCCATCGACGACGAACGTGGGCTCGGCGTGCGTAGTCGGCTTGCTGGTCTCGAAGCAGCCGCCCTGATCGATCGAGATGTCGACCATCACGGCGCCCGCCTTCATCTTGCGCACCATGTCGCGCGTGACGAGCTTCGGCGCAGCAGCGCCGGCAACGAGCACTGCGCCGACGACGAGATCAGCGTGCGTCACGAGCGACTCGATCGCTTCCATCGTCGACGCCGCCGTCTTGAGCTTGCCGCCGAACATCGCATCCAGCTGACGCAGACGGCGCAGCGAGCGATCCACAACCGTCACGTCCGCACGCATGCCGACAGCGATTTCCGCGGCACTCGTGCCGGAGACGCCGCCGCCGAGGATCACGACTTTCGCCGGCGGTACGCCCGGCACGCCACCGAGCAGCACACCGATGCCGCCGTTCGCCTTTTGCAGCGACGACGCACCAACCTGCACGGACATGCGGCCCGCGACTTCGCTCATCGGCGTCAGCAACGGCAGCGAGCCGTCGCTCGCAGTGACCGTCTCATACGCGATCGCGGTGCAGCCCGAAGCCATCAACGCTTTCGCCTGCTCCGCATCCGCCGCGAGATGCAGGTACGTGAACAGGATCTGTCCCGGGCGCAGCATCTTGCATTCGGCGAGCTGCGGTTCCTTCACTTTCACGACCATGTCCGCACCGTCGAAGATTTCCTTCGCGGTGGCGAGGATCTTCGCGCCCGCGGCGATGTACGCCGCGTCGTCGACGCCGATGCCGGCGCCGGCCGAGCTCTGCACGAACACCTGGTGACCGGCCGTTACGAGCTCACGCACACCCGCCGGAACCAGGCCGACGCGGTACTCGTGATTCTTGATCTCTTTCGGGACACCGACGCGCATGCGCAACCTCGTGAGGGGTGTAAAAGACGCATTACTGTAGAGGCGCGCCCTGGCAGGAAACTGCGGGAATCGGCACATCTGGCCTAAGACGTGGCAGAATCTGCGACCCTAGCCCCGAATCACGACGGATTCTTGCGCATGAAACTGGACCGCTTCGACAAGGCCATCCTGCAGGCGCTGCAGCACGACGGCCGGGTCTCGAACGCCGCCCTGGCCGAACGCCTGAGCCTCTCCGAATCGGCCTGCCTGCGGCGCGTCCGGGCGCTGGAAGAGTCGGGGCTGGTCGAGGGCTACACCGCGATGATCAACCAGCAGAAAGCGGGCTGCCCGGTGAACGTGTTCGTGAACATCACGCTCGACCGTCAGGACGAGACCGACCTGCGGCGCTTCGAGGAAGCCGTGCGCAAGATCCCGGAAGTGATGGAGTGCTACCTGATGACCGGCGACTACGACTACGTCGTGCGCGTCGTCGTCGCCGACACCGCCGACTTCGAGCGCTTGCACAGCAAACACCTGACTCGGCTGCCCGGCGTCGCGCGCGTCCACTCGAGCTTTGCGCTGCGCACGATCCAGAAGTCTCGCGAGCTGCCGATTCGTTAATAGGTGAGATTGCGCACTGAGCCCGGCGGCGGCGGATTGCGCACGTACGCGTGGCCGCGAATCGAGACGGCCTTGACCAGCACCCAGACCTGCTTGCCTTGCTGCAGATCGAGCGCGGCTGACGCTGCACGCGTAACGCGCGAGAGCACCGTCGGACCGCCGATGTCGACGTGAACCATGTCGGTCTCGGTGTCGTCGCTGACGATCCTCGCGATCGTTCCGGTCATCACGTTGCGGACACTGATGTTCTCGGGCCGTGTCGTCGCGAGAATCACGTCGCGCGCGAGCAGTTGCACGCGCACGCTCGCGCCGGCGCGAGCGGCGCGCAGCGCCACATGCAGAACGTTGGCTCCGACCCGAACCGCTGCGAGTCCCGCGATGTCCGCGCCGTGCGCTTCGACGGTGCCCGTGAGCACGGAGCCGACTGCTTCCGGCCCGACGATGGCACGCAGGCCGGGATGCAGACTCACATCTTCGAGCGCGCCCTGTGTCGCGACGCGTCCCTGTTCCAGCAACACCGCGTGTGTCGCGAGCCGCAGAACTTCCTCGAACTGGTGACTCACGTAGATCATCGGGATCGAGAGCTCGTCGCGGAGTTTCTCGAGATACGGCAGCACTTCTTCGCGACGCGCGATGTCCAGCGAGGCGAGCGGCTCATCGAGCAACAGCAGCCGCGGTTGCGACAACAGCGCGCGGCCGAGCGCAACGCGTTGCCGCTCGCCGCCCGAGAGCTTCTGCACGCGACGCTGCAGAAACGGTTCGAGTCCGAGCAACTCGACGACGAAGTCCAGCGAGATGCGTTTCTCCACACCGCGTGCCCGCTTCTGCGCGTAACGCAGATTGCCGAGCGCATCGAGGTGCGGAAACAGCCGCGCGTCCTGGAACACATAGCCGATGCGCCTGGCCTCGGCGGGAAGACGCGTCTTGCTGCGCGAGTCTTCGAGGACGACGCCGTCGATCTCGATGTGCGCATCGTCGGGCGCGAGCAGGCCGGCGACGATGTTGACCAGCGTGGTCTTGCCGCAGCCCGAGCGGCCGAACAGACCTACGACGCCGGAAGTCGAAACCTCGATCGCCACGTCGAGCGTGAATCCATCGCGGCGCTTCAGGGCGCGGATGCTGAACATGCGGCTCAGCGTCCCAGCATGCGCTGCACGCGCCGCGCGATGAGCTCGGAGATCAGCAGTCCGACCAGGCCGAGCGTGAACGAGATCGCTGCGAGTCGTGCGGCGAGTGCGTCGCCCTCCGGCGTTTGCAACGCCGTGTACAGCGCCAGCGGCAACGTGCGCGTCTGCCCGGGGATGTTCGAGACGAACGTGATGACCGCGCCGAACTCACCGAGACCCGCGGCGAACGCAGTCACGACGCCAGCGAGAATCCCGGGCAACATCAGCGGCAGCGTGACCGTGAAGAAGCGGTCCCACGGCCCGGCGCCGAGCGTGCGCGCTGCGTCCTCGAGTCCCGGATCGACGCCCTCCAGCGAGATGCGAATGGAGCGAACCATCAGCGGGAACGTCATCACGGCCGTCGCGAGCGCAGCACCGGCAGTCGTAAAGATGAGCTGAATGCCGAAGTGCTCGTAGAGCCAGCGCCCGGCCGGCCCGCGCATACCGAACGTCAGCAGCAGCAGGTAGCCGACGACGACCGGCGGCAACACCAGGGGCAGATGAACGAAAGCATCCAGGAACATCCGGCCGGTGAACCGGCGGCGCGTCAGCAGCCAGGCGATCGCGATCGCCAGCGGCAAGCTGGCCAGCACGCTGCGCAGTGCGACCGACAGGCTGAGACGGAGCGCTTCGAGTTCTGGGCCAGTCATTGGTTGGGTTTTGAGAAGCGCGCAAGTATAGGCATCCCCGCGCGCGCCGTGACTGTCGCCGTTTTCAGCATAGCCAACCGGCTTCACGCGGACTTAAGATGCCCCGCAATGCGATCCCATTGCGGGGGTCGGCCGGTAGCCGGCAAAAGCCACGCCTTTTGCTGGCGTTCGTCGAAAGGGCCTGGGCCGCTTTCGACAAGAAGACTAAGGGGCAATCACGATGACTATTCGAATTCTGACCGGGCTCGCACTCACCACGTTGCTGGCCGCCGCGGCCCAGGCCGAATGCACCTATCCCAAGGCGCCGGCCAATCTGCCCGATGGCAACTCGGCCACGCAGGACCAGATGGTCGAGGGCATGAAGCAGGTCAAGGCGTACAACGGCCAGGTCACCGAGTACCTGGGCTGCCTGGAGCAGGAGATGAATCAGCGGGTCGAGGCCGCCGGCCCCGATGCTCCCGCAGAGCAGATCGAGCAGATCAAGGCCATCCACAACAAGCGCCACAACGCGGCCGTCGACGAGCTGGAGCAGACCGCCTCCCGCTTCAACGAGCAGGTGAAGGCCTTCAAGGCGCGCGAGAAGAAGAGCTGATCATTATGTGAAGGCGGGGCGTTTTTTCGACGGCCCCGCCCCGCCGGCCTCTCAAGTTCCGTCTGCCGCTGCCGATGACGCAGGTAGACCGCCTGCGTTTGGGCGGTGGCTCACATTTCGGGACGGAACATGAGAATCAGCGCCAGTCAGGGTATCGCCATCGCCGCGTTGGGCATTGCGCTCGCGTCGTTCTCGATCGCTGCCCATGCAGACTGCAGTTATCCCAAGCCCCCCGCTGCGATGCCGGACGGCAAGACCGCCTCGGAAGCGGAGATGATCGAGGCGATGAAATCGTTCAAGGCTTATAACGACGAAGTCAGCGCGTTCGGCAGCTGCCTGGATGAGGAAACGAAGAACAAGGCCGCCGGCACTGCGCAGCTGATGCAGCTGAAGACGCTGCAGATGAAAAAGCACAACGCCGCCGTCGACGAGTTGCAGGCCAAGGCCAAGCTCTTCAACGAGCAGGTCCGCATCTACAAGTCCCGCGCGACCTGACAGCTGAGAAATGTCGTGACACACTTTGTGAGTGTCACGACCGCCGATCTCACCCGCCGAAGCCGAAGCGCAGATTCGCGCTCATGCGGCTTTGCTGCCTGCAACTTCGCTGCCGCTCACTGAGCTCGTTGGTGCGACGCTGCGCGAGCGCATCGTCGCGGCAATCGACCAGCCGCCGTTCGATCGCGTCACCATGGACGGTATCGGGTTCGCATTTGCGGCGTACCAGCAGGGCCGCCGCGAGTTTCGCATCTCTGGCACACAGGCGGCCGGCGCGCCACCTCTCACGCTCCAGAGCACCGAGCACTGCATCGAAGTGATGACGGGCGCGATGCTGCCCGCAGGCTGCGATTGCGTCGTCCCCGTCGAAAAGATTTCAGTCGCCGACGGCGTTGCGCAACTCGCTTCCGACGCGGCGCCGGAATCGCGTGGGAACATTCATGAGCGCGGCACGGACTCGCGACGCGGCGAGGAGTTGCTGCAGCCAGGCACCCGACTCGGGCCCGCAGAAGTCGCCGTGGTCGCGGCGAATGGCCAGGCGCACGCATCGGTCACTCGAGCGCCGCGCATCGCTGTGATCTCCACGGGCGATGAGCTGGTCGAGCCTGGCAAGCCGCTAGCGCAGTGGCAGATTCATCGTTCGAATGCGTACGCAGTGATGGCGGCGTTGCAACGCCGCGGGTTCGCGCAACCGACGCTCGATCATCTGCCCGACGATCTCGGTGTGCTGCGCGAGCGGCTCGCTGCGCACCTGCAAACGCACGATGCGCTGATCCTGAGTGGCGGCGTCTCGATGGGGCGATTCGACTACATTCCGCAAGTGCTGCAGGAGCTCGGCGTACGCGTCGTCTTTCACAAGGTAGCGCAGCGCCCGGGCAAACCGTTGTGGTTTGGCGTAGGCGCCGCCGGGCAGACTGTGTACGCCCTTCCCGGCAATCCGGTCTCGACGCTCGTCTGCCTGGTGCGCTACGTGTTTGCGGGCCTGGAGACGTCCCTGGGCACCGTGCGACGGCCCCCGGAATCCATCGTGCTGGCAACGCCATTCGCGGTGAAACCGGCGCTCGCGGTGTTCATCCCCGTGCAGATCGGGTCCGAAGGCGGCCGGCGTCACGCCCTCCTGAAACCGACGCGCGGGTCGGGAGATTTCACCTCCCTGATCGGCACGGACGGCTTCGTGGAGCTCCCGCCCGGACCTGCCACGGTCGCCGCGGGCACCGCGGTAGCGTTATATTCGTGGTGACAGAGCGCCCCATGAACTCCATCGTCACCCTTCCCGTGCACCCGCGGCCGCGCGATACCCTGGATCGCCCGCTGCACGACCTGCGCATTTCAGTGATGGACCGCTGCAATTTCCGCTGTCCGTACTGCATGCCGCGGGAGACCTTTCACGAGCACTATCGCTTCCTGAAGGCGAACGAGCGCCTGTCGTTCGAGGAGATCACGCGCCTGACGCGCCTGTTCGTGCAGCTCGGCGTGCAGAAAGTCCGGCTCACCGGCGGCGAGCCGCTGCTGCGGCCGAATATCTCCGAGCTGG
Organism: Steroidobacteraceae bacterium; assembly: GCA_035277305.1. Lineage (GTDB taxonomy): Bacteria > Pseudomonadota > Gammaproteobacteria > Steroidobacterales > Steroidobacteraceae > Steroidobacter. The sequence continues at coordinate 6,723 of DATEKT010000170.1, forward strand.
TCGGCGAGCTGACCGCGCTCGAGGGCGTGCGGGATGTGGCGCTGACGACGAATGGCGTGCTGCTCGCTCAGCATGCGGCGGAGCTGAAGGCGAACGGCCTGCACCGGATCACGGTCAGTCTCGACACGCTCGACGCGGAGATCTTCAAGCAGATGAGCGGTGGCTTCGACGAGCTCGACCGCGTGCTCGAGGGCCTGCGCGCGGCGAGCGCCGCGGGGCTGGCGCCGATCAAGATCAACTGCGTCGTCGAGCGCGGTCTCAACGATCACACGCTGCTCGACCTCATCGGAAATTTCCGCGGCACCGGCATCATCGTGCGGTTCATCGAATACATGGACGTAGGCACCCGCAATCACTGGAGCCGCGAGCGCGTAGTGCCTTCGCGCGAGCTGCTGGAGCGCATCGGCGCGCGCTGGCCGCTGCATTCGATGCAGGAGAACTACCACGGCGAAGTCGCGGAGCGCTACGCATTCGACGACGGCGCGGGCGAGATCGGCTTCATCTCGTCAGTCACCAATCCGTTCTGCGGCTCGTGCACGCGCGCGCGGCTGTCGTCCGAAGGCGTGTTCTATACGTGCCTGTTCGCGCGCTCGGGCGTCGATCTGCGCGAGCCATTGCGCAGCGGCGCCAGTGACGACGAGCTGCGGACAGTGATCGCTACGACCTGGACGCGTCGCGGCGACCGCTACAGCGAACTGCGCTCTTCTCTGCATGCGGGCGAGCAGCCGCTGCGGAAGATCGAGATGTACTACATCGGCGGTTGATACATGTCTTCGTTCTCCCACGTGGATTCCGGCGCGCGCCCGACGATGGTCGACGTCGGCGACAAGTCGGTAACCAAGCGCACGGCCACAGCGGTGACTCGAGTGCGTTTTCCGCCGGCAGTCGCGCAGGCGCTGCGCGATCAACAGTTCAACACGCCGAAGGGACCGGTGTTTCAGACTGCGATCATCGCCGGCACGATGGCCGCGAAGCGCACCCACGAGCTGATTCCGTTCTGCCATCCGCTCGGCATCGAGAGCTGCAAGCTCGCGATCGACATGGAAGGCGACGACGCCCTCGTTCGCTGCACGGTGTCCGTGCATCACAAAACCGGTGTCGAGATGGAAGCGCTGACCGGCGCCAGCGTCGCGGCGCTGACGATCTACGACATGTGCAAAGCGCTCTCGCACGACATCGTCATCGCCGAAACGCGGCTGGTCGAAAAGCGCGGCGGCAAGAGCGATATCGGGTGAGCCTGCCATGACGACCTCCACGCTCTTCGGTCTCGTCCTCGCCGGCGGCGCCAGCACGCGCATGCGCACGGACAAGGCGCTGCTCGACTATCACGGCCAGCCGCAGCTGCGCTGGGCGTTCGAGCTGGCCGCGA
>DATEKT010000171.1:0-14091 GCA_035277305.1 Steroidobacteraceae bacterium
GGCTGGTGGTCTCGAGATTCGGCTGCGCGATGCGCGAACCGGTCACGACGACTTCTTGAATCGTCTGATCTGCTGCAAATGCGGGCCCCGCGGCAGCGGCCGCAGCGCTCGTCAGCAGCGCGTAGCGAACCGCGTGCCGAATAGAGTTGCTCGTCGACATTGATAGCTCCTCCTGCGAGAGGTGTTTGATTTCGGACGGTTTGTTTCAGTCGCTGTTGCTGCAGCTACTGCAACCTTTCCCCTTCTTTGACCCAGGCGTGTTTCAGTTCCCCGCACCCCCGGACCTAAGCGTGGTGTCGAGCATACAACTGCTCCCACCCATTTGAAAGCTTCGTTGCTAATTCAGCACGGGCCCCGAGGCCCGGAAATCATGGGAAAGGCCCATTTTTCTCCGGCTTTGGACCGCCGCGTAGGCCTTTCATGTATACACCCCACAACAGGGCCGACCCCCTTTGTTGCGAGCAAGGTACACATCGGACCGAGACGGGGTCCGACCGAGCATGTTCGGACCGCTATTGAGCTGTTCTGGCCGAATTACGGCGGGCGGGGTGTGGACAATGTCAAAAGGCCCGGCCCGTCGCGAAAAAAGCCTGAAACTGCGCTACTCGCGCACGATTGGGCACGGTGGTCGGTCCGGAAGCGTCCGGTCTGCGCAACCGGCCTTAGAAAGTGACCGTCAGCCCGAGGAAAGCGGCGTCGAGATCGCCCTTGCCGCCGGTGATTTCTTCGCCCGCGCTGAAGACCCGCAGAAACGTCAGGCGCAGGTCGTAGATCTCGAGAATTCGCCGGCTGACGCCGAGACTCGCGTAGGTCTCGGTCGTGCTCTTGGAAAACGAATCGGAGCCGCCGTTGCCAAGTGCCGGCAGGAAATCCGTGCCTTCCGCCCGGAAAGACACCTTGAGCTGGTTCGTCGCAAACAGTGCGCCGCCCCCAGCGAACAGTTCCCAGTCGCGCGTCAGCGGCCACGCGCCAAGCGCGGCGACCGTGAAACCGCTCGTCTCGCTCTCGATAGTCGTGTTGAAAAACCCTGTGTCGAACGGGTAGTTGCCGGTCGCGCGCGACGTGTAAGTCACGCTGCCGAGCCTGGTGAATCCGACCTCGAACGCGAGATAGCGATTCCAACGATAGCCGCCAAAGATCGTGAATGCCGTGTCCTTGTCGTCGAGGGAGACCTGCTCATCCTGCGGAGTGAACACGGTGATTTGGTGGAGGACGTCCGTGAGCTCATCGAACGGGGTCTGCGGCACTTCTTTGGTCGCCTGGCCGACGTAACCGCCGAGATAGAAGCCGACTTCATTCGCCGCGGCGGGATGCGAGACAGCGCCGCACACGACAAGCAACGCGATGATTTTCTTGCTCATCCCCCACCCCGGATCGTTGGCCAGAGATCGCACTGTACCCAGATTCGACGGCCGCAACGGACTGACCTGCTGCGCGCGCCGCGGTCCCTGCTCGGTGTTTTCCGCAACCCGAGCCTGCCGGGCGGCCGCGAGCGATGCTCCGCAGATGAGCCGTCCGATCGTGCTGCTCCGGCCGTACGTGCCGGAAAACGCGCGTCCGGTTTTGTCAGATCCTGCGTCAGAGGCTGCGCAAACCACGACTGGCGCGGGTCCGGCGCTCGTCGTAAAGCATCGGGCGACCCGACCCGTCCGTGCGTCGTGCACGCCGGCGCGTCTCCCACGGAAGCCTCTGATTCGCAAGGATGTCATCCTCAAGAGGCCAAGCGAACATGACCACTCTTCTGCAGATCCTCGTCGTCGGCGCCACGGGCGCCCAGGGCGGTTCCGTCGCGCGTCACCTGTTGCGCATCGGCGGTTATCGCGTGCGGTGCCTGACGCGCCACGTCAACTCGCCGGCCGCACAGGAATTCGCGAGGCTGGGCGCCGAGCTGGTGGAAGGCGACCTGAGCAGCCCGGCGTCGCTGCGCGCGGCGCTGCGCGGCTGCGATGGAGCGTTCGGGGTCACGAACTACTGGGAGCACTTCGAGCGCGAGTATGACCACGGACGCAACTTCGTCGACGCGCTGCGCGCGAGCGGTATACAGCACGCCGTAATCAGCACCCTGCCGCACGTGAAGCTGCTTTCCGGCGGCCGGCTCGAAGTGCCGCACTTCGACACCAAGGGTCACATCGAGGAGTACGCGCGCGGCGCGAATCTGCCGGCGACGTATGTGCACGTCGCGTTCTACTACGAGAACTTCCTCAAGCACTTCCCGCCGCGCCGCCAGGCCAATGGCACGTATGTGTTCGGCTTTCCTCAGGGCACCACGCCGCTTGCGGCCGTTGCAGCCGAAGACCTCGGCGGCGTGGTCGCGGCGATCTTTGCCGAGTCGTTCTGGTACCGCGACAAGGTCGTCGGCATCGTCGGCGACGATCTGCGCTGCGATGAATACGCGGAGATCATGCATCGCGTGCTCGGCCGCTCGTTCGCGTATCGCTATGTCGCGCACGATGCGTTCGCGGCGCTCGATTTCCCCGGCGCGCGCGATCTCGCCAACATGTTCGAATTCAACCGCCAGTACGTTCCGAACCGGCGTGTCGACCTCGCGAAGTCGCGCGAGCTGTATCCGGAGATCCGCCCGTTCGAGCGCTGGCTGCGCGGCCACGTGCCCGCATTCGAGCGAGCGCTAGCGAGCTGAGCGCTCCTTCAGAAACGTACGCAGCACCTGGCCGGTGTGCGAGCTGCGCGCGGCGCGCGCGACGTCGTCCGGCGCTCCCTGCACGACGATGCGTCCCCCCTCCTCGCCGCCTTCCGGCCCGAGGTCGATGATCCAGTCCGCTTCCGCGATCACGTCGAGATCGTGCTCGATCACGACTACTGTGTTGCCGGCATCCACCAGGCGATGCAGCACGCGGATCAATTTCTCGACGTCCGCCATGTGCAGGCCGACCGTCGGCTCGTCGAGGACATACAAAGTGCCGGGCGCGTTGCCGGCCGCGCGCCCGCCGGTGTAGCTCACCTTCGACAGCTCGGTCACGAGCTTGATGCGCTGTGCTTCGCCGCCGGACAGCGTCGGGCTCTGCTGCCCGAGCGTGAGATAGCCGAGACCCACGTCCTGCAGCAGCCGCAACGCGTGATGAATGCGCGGATGCGCCGCGAAGAACTCGACTGCGTCATCCACGCTCATCTTCAGCACGTCGCCGGCGTTCTTGCCTTTGTACTCGATGGTCAGCGTGTCGTGATTGAAGCGCCGGCCGCCGCAGGTATCGCAGATCACGCGCACATCCGGCAGGAAGCTCATCTCGATGCGGCGCATGCCCTGCCCGTCGCAACCGTCGCACCGCCCGCCGGCAGTGTTGAACGAGAAGCGTGACGCCGTGTAACCGCGCATGCGCGCCTCGGGCGTCTCGGCGAACACGCGCCGGATTGCATCCCAGAAGCCGACATAGGTCGCCGGACACGAGCGCGGTGTCTTGCCGATCGGGGTCTGGTCGACTTCGAGCACGCGGCCGACCTGCTCCCAGCCGCGAATTTCGCGGCAACCCTGCCAGCTCACCTTCGCGCCGCGGCGGCGGCCGAGCACGGCGCGCAGATTGTCGTGCAGCACATCGCGTGCGAGCGTCGACTTGCCCGATCCCGAAACGCCGGTGACGACCACGAGCCGGCCGAGCGGCACACGGAACGTCTGCCGGCGCAGGTTGTGCATCGAGGCCGCTTCGATCTTGAGCGCCGGCCCACGCCCATTGACGGCGCGCCGCTCCGCAATCGGATGGCGCAGCGGCTGCGCGAGCAGTCGCCCCGTGACCGAGTGCGCCGAGCGTTGCAGCTCGATCGCAGTTCCCGCAGCGACGACCTCGCCGCCGCGCGTGCCCGCGCCGGGGCCCAGATCGATCACATGATCGGCGCGGCGGATCGTGTCCTCGTCGTGCTCGACCACCAGCAACGAATTACCCTTTGCTGCGAGCCGTGCGAGTGTGTCGAGCAGTATGCGATTGTCGCGCGGATGCAGACCGATCGTAGGCTCGTCGAGGATGTAGCACACGCCCTGCAGATTCGAGCCGAGCTGCGCGGCAAGACGGATGCGCTGCGCTTCGCCGCCCGACAACGTCGGTGCGGAGCGATCGAGCGCGAGATAGCCGAGCCCGACTTCCTCGAGGAACGCGAGTCGCGAGTTGATCTCCGCGAGCACGTCGCGTGCGATGACGCTGTCGCGGCCCTGCAGCTTCAGCCCGGCGAACATCTCACGCATGCTGGCAACGGATTGCGCAGTCAGCGCGGCGATCGACAGTTTGCGGAAGCGCACATTGCGCGCGACTTCGTTGAGCCGTTCGCCCTCGCAGTCCGCGCAGACCTTAGCGGCGTCCGCGCCCTCGCTCCACCACCATTCTTCGCCCGTCTGCTCCTCGTCGAAGCCGCGCAGCTTCAGGCCGGTGCCGTAACACGTGCCGCACCAGCCGTGCTTGGAGTTGAACGAGAACAGGCGCGGATCGAGCTCGGCGAAGCTGCGTGCGCACGATGGGCAGGCGCGACGCGTCGAGAAGATCGCGGTGCGACCGTCCTTGACGACGTGCACGACCCCTTTGCCGAAATCGAGCGCTGATGTGAGAGCGGCGCGCAGCTCGCTCTCTGCACGCGCCGACACCGCGACCGTCGCGATCGGCAACTCGATCGTATGTTCGTGAAAGCGCGACAGCCGGGGCCAGTTGTCCGTCGGCAGCAACGCGCCGTCGACGCGCAGGTGCGAATAGCCTTTCTTCGCAGCCCACGCGGCGAGGTCTGTGTAATAGCCCTTGCGCGCCACGATGAGTGGCGCGAGCACTTCGATCTTCTTGCCGCGGTAGTCCTTCAGCACGCGCGCAGCGATGGATTCGAAGCTTTGCGGCTCGATCGCCACGTCGCAGTCTGGGCAGAACTGCGTACCGAGCTTGACGTAGAGCAGGCGCAGGAAATGGTAAATCTCCGTCAGCGTCGCGACGGTGCTCTTGCGGCCGCCGCGGCTGGTGCGCTGCTCGATCGCAACTGTCGGCGGGATGCCGAAGATTGCATCGACGTCGGGACGCGACGCAGGCTGCACGAACTGGCGCGCATAGGCGTTGAGCGATTCGAGGTAGCGGCGCTGGCCCTCGCCGAACACGATGTCGAAGGCGAGCGTCGACTTGCCCGAGCCCGACACGCCCGTCACGACCGTGAAGCGGTTGCGCGGCAACTCGACGTCGATGTTCTTCAGGTTGTGCTCTCGCGCCCCGTGAATGGCGATCGACGAAATGGGGATACTCCTCGTTTCGCCCTCCGCGTGCGCGCCCGACGCATCCGCCGGAAATGAGGAATGTCCCCATTTCCAGCCGCCCGCCGCTTCCTTCAGAGCCCTGCCGGTATGCGAGCGCGCCACTTTCATGACTTCGCGCGGCGTGCCTGCGCAGAGAACCTCACCGCCCGCGTCCCCGCCCTCCGGTCCCAGGTCGATCAGCCAGTCGGCCGCGGCGATGACATCGAGGTTGTGCTCGATCACCAGCAGTGAATGTCCCGCTTCGAGCAGGCGGCGGAACGCGCGCAGGAGCTTGGCGATGTCGTCGAAGTGCAGACCCGTCGTGGGCTCATCGAACAGGAACAAGGTGCCCGGCGCGCCGCTGTCACCGCGCGGGCGCTCGTCGGCCTCCGCGAGATGTCCCGCGAGCTTGAGGCGCTGCGCCTCGCCGCCGGACAAAGTCGGCACGGGCTGACCCAGCTTGAGGTAGTCGAGGCCGACTTCGATCAGCGGCCGCAGCCGCGCCAGGACTTCGCGCTCGCCGGCGAAGAACCCGACGGCTTCGGAGACTGTCATGTCGAGCACGTCCGCGATGCTGCGCCCCGGCGCCCCGGCGCGATTCAGCGTGATCTCGAGAATCTCCGCGCGATAACGCCGCCCGTTGCAGTCGGCACAGCGCAGATAGACGTCCGAGAGGAACTGCATCTCGACATGCTCGAAACCGTTGCCACCGCAACTGGGGCAGCGGCCGGTGCCGGAGTTGAAGCTGAAAGTGCCGAGCGTGTAGCCGCGCTGCCTCGCGAGCGGCTCGGCCGCGTACAACTTGCGGATCGCGTCGAACGCGCCGACGTAGCTCGCAGGATTAGAGCGCGTGGTGCGGCCGATCGGTGCCTGGTCGACCATGACGACCGCGCCGAGCGCGTCCGCGCCCTCGATGCTCTCGTGCGCACCTGGCGTTTCGGTCGGCTTGCCGAAGCGCTTGCGCAACGCCGGATGCAGCACGTCCTGCACCAGAGTCGATTTGCCGGATCCGGACACGCCGGTGATGCAGACCAGGCGGTTCAGCGGGATCGCAACATCGATTCCTTTGAGGTTGTGCTGACGCGCGCCGCGAATCAGGAGTGCCCCCTCCCCTGTTTCACGGGGGAGGGTTGGGGTGGGGGCGTGAGCGTTGACCTGCTTCCTGCCCGTCAGATAATCCGCCGTCAGCGAGCGTTGCGCGCGCGGCAGCTGCGCCGGCCGATCGAAGAACACGACCTGCCCGCCCTTCTCGCCGGGCCCCGGCCCGACATCGAGGATGCGGTCCGCGGCCTGCATCACCTGCGGATCGTGCTCGACCACCAGCAGCGAGTTGCCCGATTGCTTGAGGCGCTTCATCACACCGATCACGCGGCCCATGTCGCGCGGATGCAGGCCGATCGATGGCTCGTCCAGCACGAACAGCGTGTTGACCAGCGACGTGCCGAGCGCTGTCGTCAGGTTGATCCGCTGCACTTCGCCGCCGGACAGCGTGCGCGACTGACGATCGAGTGTCAGGTAGCCGAGACCGACGTCGAGCAGGAATTTCAGCCGGCTGCGGATCTCTCGCAGCACCAGATCGCTCGCCTGATCGAGCGGCGCCGGCAGCGCCAGCTTTTCGAAGAACGCCGCGCAGCGCTCGATCGGCAACAACATCAACTCGTGAATACCGACGCCGGGCAAGCGCGCGAGTGTTTCCGCACTCCACCGCGTGCCGCTTGGCGCGAAGTGCGTTGCTGCACTCAGCACCGCCGCCGCATCCTGCTGCGTTCCGAGTCGCCACAGCAGAGCATCGGTCTTGAGTCGCGCGCCAGCGCAGGCCGTGCACGGCGTGTACGCGCGATACTTCGACAGCAGCACGCGGATGTGCATCTTGTACGCCTTGGTCTCGAGCCACGCGAAGAAGCGGCGCACGCCATACCAGAGCTTGTCTTCCCAACTGCCTTCGCCCTCGAGCACCCACTTGCGCTGTTCCGTATCAAGATCGCGCCAGGGCGTGTCCAGCGGAATGCCGCGCTTGCGCGCGTAGCGCACGAGATCGTCCTGACATTCGCTGTACGACTCGGTCTGCCACGGTCGCACAGCGCCGCCGCGCAGCGTCTTGCTCTCGTCGGGCACGATGAGTCCGAAGTCGATGCCGATGATGCGGCCGAATCCGCGACAGCTGTCGCAGGCACCGAGCGGCGAGTTGAATGAGAACAGGCTCGGAGTCGGCTCGCGGTAATGGATGTCGCAGTCCGCGCAGTGCAGGTCCGAGGAAAATCGCCAGACGCGCTCTGCACGCTCGGCACCATCCAGCACGTGCACAGCGACGCGACCGCGCCCGATTCGCAACGCAGCCTCGAGCGCTTCGATGACGCGATCGCGATCGGCAGTCGCGAAGCGCACGCGATCCTGCATGACCTCGAGAACGGCGCCGCTGCCGTTGCGCTCGGCGCGACTGAAGACGCGGGTGTAGCCCTGCTTTTCCAGCAGGCCGAGCACTTCCTTCTCGCTGAAGTTGTGCGGCACCGGTACGGGGAAGGTGATCACGAGGCGGTTGTCGCCCAGTCCTTCCGCCGTCAGCCGTTCGCTGATTTCGGCGTAGATGCTTTGCGCTGAATCGCGCCGCACCGGCGCGCCGCAGTCGCGGCAAAAGAGCGCGGCGGCGCGGGAGAACAGCAATTTCAGGTGATCGTTGAGCTCGGTCATCGTGCCGACGGTCGAGCGCGAAGTGCGGACCGGGTTGGTCTGGTCGATCGCGATCGCCGGCGGGATGCCCTCGATGCGCTCGACCTGCGGGCGATCCATCCGGTCGAGGAACTGGCGCGCGTACGGCGAGAACGTTTCAACGTAGCGGCGCTGGCCTTCGGCGTAGATGGTGTCGAACACCAGCGAGGATTTACCCGAGCCCGACACGCCGGTGACGACGATCAGCTCGTTCGTCGGCAGCTCGAGATCGAGATTCTTCAGATTGTTCTGGCGTGCGCCGCGGATGACGATGGAGTGCGACATGGAACCCAATAGTGGAATCGGCGCACAACTGCTTGGCGTGCGCGGGGTATTTCGAGAGTCGGGCGGGAACGGGCGTATTCAATACCAGAAAAGTGTCACCACGTGTCTTGTTTCCGCGAAGAAAGATCGGGAACACCCGGCCCGCGGCGTCCGTCCTCAATGCAGCTGCAAAGGACGGAGACTGCCATGCACATTCTGCGCGCGCTTCCCCTCGTCGCCATTTCCTCGTTGACGTTCTGCGCACCTGCGCTCGCGCACGACGACGACTCGCCGGATCTTTCGCACGTCGCGCGCGACGCGCAATCGCTGCCGACTGCGGACCAGCGCAACCTGGCGAACGGTTTGGTCGAGATCCTGCGCGGTCGCAAGATCTTCCGCTATGACACCTTCGGCGATCAGGCATTCTGGGGCGACACGCTGCGCCTGCATCGCGCGATCGCCGGCCAGGCCAACGGCGGCGTCGGTGCCGGCCTGAGCCCGAAGGCAGCGCTGGATCTCGGCCTGAAGGTGGACGTCAACGCGTTGCCCGGCAAGTTGCGCAGCGATCTGCGCCACGGGCGCGTCGATCTGAACAATCCCGCGACGACGCTCGCGCTGCTCCGGCTCGACGCAGTCGTCGGTGTACGTGGATTCTTCGACGACAATAGCGGCCGCCTGCAATCGGTCGGCATCACCTGCGCGCTCTGTCATTCGACCGTCGACAATACACTCGCACCCGGCATCGGCAACCGGCTGGATGGCTGGGCCGCGCGCGACCTGAACGTCGGTGCGATCATCGCGCTGTCGCCGAACGTGCAGCCGTTCGTCGATCTGCTGCAGCTTGCGCAACCGGGCATCGACGCACCCACTGTCCGCACGGTGTTGCGCAGCTGGGGACCGGGCAAGTTCGACGCGGAGCTGCTGCTCGACGGCAAGGCGTTTCGTCCGGACGGCAAGTCGGCTGCGACGCTGATACCGCCGGCATTCGGCCTCGCCGGCGTCAACATGCACACCTGGACCGGCTGGGGCTCGGTGACTCACTGGAACGCGTTCGTCGCGAATCTGGAAATGCAGGGCAGCGGCACGTTCTACGATCCGCGCTTGAACGATCCGGTCAAGTTCCCGATCGCCGCGGCCGCCGGTTTCGCCGACGTGCGCAAGGATCCCGACCTGATCTCATCGAAGCTCGCGCCGCTGCACGTCTACCAGCTGAGCCTGCCGGCGCCGCGCGCGCCGTTCGGCTCGTTCAACGCGTCGGCAGCGAAGCGCGGCAAAGCGCTATTCGCCGGCAAGGCCGACTGCGCGCGCTGCCACGTCCCGCCGCTCTACACCGAGCCGGGCTGGAACATGCATACGCCGGAGGAAATCGGCATCGATGCGTTCCAGGCGCAACGCTCACCCGACGAGCGCTATCGCACGGCGCCGCTCAAAGGACTGTGGACGCATGCCAAGGGCGGCTTCTATCACGACGGGCGCTTCGCTTCGCTGCGGCAGGTAATCGATCACTACGACAGCCAGTTCGCGCTAGGCCTGTCGCAGGCGGAGAAGACGGATCTGGCGGAGTACCTGAAGTCGCTCTGAGCGTCAGGTCGCAACGAGCGGCGGCAGCGGACAATGCACGCTCGCGCACACTGCGCGCAGCAACTCCGCTTCGCCGATCGTCAGCTGCTGGTCGTGGGTGACGGTCGCAACCATCGCCTCGACCAGCTGCTCCTTCGCGATCGGCGCCAGCTGATCGAGCCGGCTGAGCGCGAGGTCCAGCGCGGCGGCCCATGGACCGGCAATCCCGTACGCGGGCCGCTCACGCGGAAACAGATGATGCATGCCGGCTTCGTACGCGCGCCGCGCGCCGATTTCGTCACTGTGCCCGTGTTGCGCAAGGACTGAGAACAGCACCTGTGCATCCCGTTGCACGACGTCCAGCGTGAGACGGCGCATGCGCGCGCCCGGATCCAGATCGTCTCGCAGGTGCATCTGCGCCAGCTTGCGCAGCACGTAGCTGTGCAATGCGACGTTGCCGTCACGGAGCAACATGCCATTGAGACACGCCATCAGCTGCACGCGCTCTTCATGCGTGAGCTGACGCAGCGCCGGGAATCCGCGCAGCAGCGCGGGAATGCGTTGCTCCGCTTCCAGAGCGTCCACGTCGGGCGCGAGTGCCGCAGTCGCGTCCGCGATCTCCGTCGAGAGCCGCTGCGCGATCACCTGCTTCTGCCTGGCTCGCGTATCGGGATTCGCATCGAGCGCGAGAGCGAGCAACAGCGCACGCGCCGAGTCAGCATGCCGGCCCGCTGCCACGACCACTCCCGGCAGCGACTGCCGGATCTCGCGCGCGAGCTGCATGTGCGCGGTGCCCGGATTGCCCACCAGCTGCGCGACCATGGCCGGCGCAGCTGCCGGCAGGTCGATGACGTATTCCGCCGCTTTCGCCTGCGCCGCGGGGGTTTCTTCCACGACGGCCTGCGCTTTCAACTCGGCAGCCATGCTGGCGCGCGCGCGATCGATCTCTTTCGCATCGAAGCGCGGATCGATAGCTTTCAGCCGTTCCAGGAGCGGTGGATGCGTGGCGAAGAAGCGGCTCATGCCCGGCGCGAACAACATGTGCGCGACTTCTTCCACCTCCGGATTGGCTACGCGCGAACCTGCGGCACTGGCGCCGATCTTCACCAATGCGCCGCGCAGCCCGCTGGGGTCGCGCGTGAATTGCACGGCTGACGCGTCGGCGAGCGCCTCGCGCGAGCGCGACACCGCAGCCTGGATCAGCCGGCCGAAGAACAAACCGATGTAGCCGATGACGAGCACAGCCACCGCGATCAGGAGCACGACCAGCACGCCGCCTTTGCGATCGCCGCGGACGCGTGACGCGCCGCGCAGCACCGTGCGTCCGATCAACGCGATGACCAGCAGTCCGAACAGCAGGCCCATCAGCCGGACGTTGAGCTTCATGTCGCCATTGAGAATGTGACTGAACTCGTGCGCGATGACGCCCTGCAGCTCGGCGCGATTGAGCGTGGTCAGCGTGCCGCGTGTCACGCCGATGGCCGCATTCGAAGGATTGTGGCCCGCGGCGAAAGCGTTGATACCGCTCTCGTGCTCCAGCAGGTAGACCTCCGGCATCGGCACGCCCGAAGCAATCGCCATTTCCTCGACGACGTTCAACAGGCGGCGCTGCTGCGGATCTGTCGTGTCCGGCGAGATGCGCACGCCGCCGAGCGAACGCGCGACGACGCCACCGCCGCCGCCAAGCACCATCGTCTTGTAGAAGCTCGCGATGAGGATGACTGCGAACACGACCAGCGTCGTGCCGACGACCACTGCGGAATGACTCGCGAGCCAGTCGCCGAGCAGCGGGACGTACCCGAGCCGGCGCGCATCGGCTTGCCTCATCAGCAGGACCACCAACAGGTCGACAGCCGCGACGACTGCCACCACCGCCAGGCCGAACAGGACGACGAGGCGCCGCGATGCGCGACGCGCCTCGTCCTGACGCTTGAAGAAGTTCATCTGCTTAGGTGAACTTCACCTGCGGCACCGCGCGTTTCTCCGGCGACTCGATCTCCAGCAGCTGCGCCGGCGCGAACACGAACATGCCGGCGACGATGCTGTTGGGGAACATCTCACGCATGTTGTTGTAGTTCATGACCGCGTCGTTGAACGACTGGCGCGCGAACGCTACCTTGTTCTCCGTCGACGTCAGCTCTTCGGAGAGTTGCATCATGTTCTGGTTCGCCTTGAGGTCCGGATAGGCCTCTGCGACCGCGAACAGTCTGCCCAGCGCGCCGTTGAGCGCGGCTTCGGCGCCGGCGAGCTGCTGCACCGAGGCCGGGTCGCCCGGATTCGCCGCTGCGCGCTTCAGTCCGCTGACAGCGCTGTTGCGTGCAGCGATGACAGCTTCGAGCGTCTCGCGCTCGTGCTTGATGTAGCCCTTGGCGGTCTCCACCAGATTCGGAATCAGGTCGTGACGCCGCGTGAGCTGTACGTCGATCTGCGCGAACGCGTTCTTGTAGGCGTTGCGGCCGCTGACCAGCCGGTTGTAGATCGAAACGAAGAACAGTGCGATAGCGATGAAGACGCCGAACACTATCCAACCCATCTGACGAACCTCCAGCTGCGAACCGCCGCAGTTCGCGAAGCATACAGAAACGCGACCGGTGCGATGAAGGCTGCCGGTGAATTGCAGCCGTGCGCCGGTGAGCCAATGCTCAGTGCATGGCGTGTTCGAGCCAGCCCGCCGCCGCGCCGGACGCGAGGGAGCGCTCCAACCAGCCATTCACAGCAGATTCGAGCTGCGGGTCCGATTGCAGCAGGAGGGCCTTGTCCGTGACGGTGAACGTCGCGCTCGTCGCGCGGCACAGGCGCGGATCGCGCCGCGCCTGCAGCTCCACTTCGACGTCGTCGGTCACCATGACGTCGGCCCGGTTGGCCGCGATCTCCGCGAAGATCGTGCGGTTGTCGGCGTGCACGATGCGTTGCGCAGTGCCGAGGCGCTCGCGCGCGAACTGCTCGTTGGTGCCGCCGGGATTGACGATCAGCCGCACGTCCGGCCGGTCGATTTCCTGCAACGTATCGAAACTCGTCTGCGTGCCGCAGCGAACGATCGGCGTCTTGCCGCCGCGATGGTAAGGAAGCGAGAACTTCGCCCGCGCCGCGCGCTCCGGCGTGACGCTGATTCCGCCTGCGGCGATGTCGAAGCGTCCGGCCGCATAGTCCTGCATCAATCCCGACCAGCTCGTCCGCACGAAGCGCGGTTGTGCGTGCAACGACTCGGCGAGCGCCAGAGCAAGATCGACATCCGCACCGCGCAGCGCGCCAGCCTGCTCCACGCCGAAGGGCTCGTAGTCACCGGTCATGCCGATTCGCAGCACACCCGTCGCCTTGATCCGCGCGAGCGATGGCATGTTGCCCGCCCGAACAGCGCCCACCGCCCGTGCGAGCGCTGCGCGATCCGCATCGGTCACTTCCGCCATTTCGATTGCGCGCGCCTGAGCGCCGAGGCGCGCGGCAGTCGCCGGGTCGGCCAACTGGGGAGCGGCGAGCGCGAGAGCGCGCAGCAATTGCCCGCCGATTTCATCGAGCCTGGGTCGCAGCTCGGTCTTCAGGTCGGGAGCTTGCAGCGGCGGCGGCGCGCCCGACTGCCAGGACTTCGTCAGCGACAACTGGACACGAACCGCAAGCTGGATCTGCATCGCGAGTAACTCGCGCGCGGACTGTGGTTCCAGGCCGAGCGCTGCTGCCTGCTGTACGGTGCGTTCGAGGACTTCCTGCTCGCGTGCAGCATCGACGATCGGCTCGCGATGCAGGTTCTTCCACGCAGCGACGTCACGCATGAGCCGCAGGCGCTCGCCGATCAGGCGAAACACCTCGCGAACGTCCGCGTCGGGATCGGCAAACGCTGGCTGTGCACCGGCGGTCGCCGTCAGCAGGAAGAGGAAGAGGAAGAGGATCGTGAACGCGCGGAGCACGGCTCCGCAGGGTACACGCTCAGCGCAGCGGCATCACCAGGTCGAGGAAGCGACTGAGCAGCGTCGGCTTGAAGCCTTCGACGCGCATCTCGGTGTCGGGCTGCATCCGCGGAATGTCGCTGAGGTTCAGTCGGATCTCGTCGTCGGCGCTGGAAGCCGCGAACGCGAACTGCTGCGTGTTGCGGGCCACCAGAGTCTGGGCGGGACGCGCAGGCGCGGCCGGAGCCGTGCGTCGGACCTGGGCGGAAGCGGACTGACCTGCGCTCATCGAATATTCTCCGTCGGGGGGTGCGGAACGAATCGACGGTGAACAGCCTAGAGGAACGCCCGGGGGCGCCGCGTGCGCTGCTTCACGTTCGAACCACCCGGACGCTTGATCGGAGCGCTCCTGCAGTGATCGAATGACGGAACGCTCAGTTGAAATCGCAGTTCCATCCGCGCCGCAAACCTTAT
>DATEKT010000172.1:0-7867 GCA_035277305.1 Steroidobacteraceae bacterium
AGAACGAAAATTGCGGCGTGTTCGGATCCGCTCTCTCGTCGTCAATCATGCCCCTTATGATCCGCTTGAAGAGGTCGCTTGCCTGTTGGGGGCACTCTGGCACCGAACGCCATTCGTGCATTCGCGTTTGGGCAACCTTCCTCATTTGGCACCCCCGAGCTTCTCATCCAGCTTCGTGTGGCCAGTGACCGGCGCGCCTTCCACAAGGTGCGCGTAGCGACGCGTGACGCTGGCCGAGCGATGTCCGAGAACTGCGCCGATCTCCAACAGATTCGCGCCCTGCTGCGCCAGAAACGACGCGCACGAGTGCCGCAGGTCGTGCCATTTGAAATCCTGGAGCTTGGCCGCTGATCGGACCAGCTTCCAACGGTGCTCGATCCATCCTTTGTTCGCTGATCGTCCCGTTTCATCCGTGAACACTTGCTGGCCGAGCACGGGCGCACGCTTGAGCGCCTTAAGCGCCGTCGCGGCGGATTGCGGCAGGTAGACGCTGCGGGCTTCGTCGTTCTTCGACAGCATGACGCGCAGGCGCTGCTTGTCGAAGTCGAGGTCGGCCCATTTGAGTCGAAGCAATTCGCTCTGCCGCACTCCACAAGCAATGGAGACGAGCACTGCGGCGTGCATCAAGGGTGAGTGCGCAGCGCTCGCCTCAAGCAGCCGTGCGAGCTCGTCGTCGCTCAGGAACCGCGTGCGGCCCTTGGGCTCAGTCAGCATGAGGCGCGACGGCCACGACAGTTTCTGCGGGATCAGCTCCGCCGCCCTGCCCCAGTTCCAGGCAGAGCGCAGCGCGCTCAGATATCGGTTGACGGTTGCCGGCTTCCTGCCCGGCTGCAGCTTCGCGCGCGCCTCGCGCAGCGTGAGCGCGCCTACGTCGAGCACTCGGTTCGCGCCGTAGTGATTGACCCACCATGCAAGCAGCAGCTGCAGCGAGGTGTACGTGCGCAGGACATTCGTTTCGGGATCGGCGAGAAAGTCGCGGATCAGCTCGGCGACGGTGTAGCGCGTCAGGCTCGGACGCGTGCTGCGGACTTTGCGTTGTCGCTTCAGCTCACGCTCGAGCGAGTCAGCCCATTCCTTGGCCTCATGCTTGGTGTCGAAAGTCTTGCTCGCCGCCTTGTACGGTTTGACGCGAACCTGGGCAAGCCACGGCCGAGCACCATCACGCTTCACTATCGTTGGCATTTCACGCTCTCGCTGACTCGTGCTTGATTTTCTGCACGCACAAGAGCAAATATGCGGCGACTCGGGAAGATAGTGCAACTGAAAGTGCAACTTCCGAGTGGCTAACGATTCAGCGGTACGTGTAACTAGTTGATTTTGGCGGAGAGGGCGAGATTCGAACTCGCGAAGGTCTTGCGACCTTGCCGGTTTTCAAGACCGGTGCATTCAACCGCTCTGCCACCTCTCCGCGCGCGGCGCGCATTCTCGCAGCTACTTGAAACTGCAGCAAATAAACTCAATCTAGCCGGGAGCTGCCCCTTGGGTAGAATAGGCCCCAGTTCTTCAATCGGCCGGGAGATCAATCGAAATGGATCGTTATCCGAGCACCGTCGCCAGCACCAGCCAAACATCGGTCCTGGCTACCAACAAGGTCCTGCGCAACACCTACCTGCTGCTGGGCGCGACGCTCCTGTTCAGCGCGGTGACGGCCGGTGTGGCAATGGCGATCAACCTGCCCTTCATGGGGCTGTGGATGCTGCTGCCCTACTTCGGCTTGCTGTTCGCCGTCCAGGCGACGCGTAACAGCGGCTGGGGCATCGTGTGGACGTTCGCGCTCACCGGCTTCCTCGGCCTGACGCTGGGTCCGATCCTCGAGTTCTATCTGCGGGCGGTGCCGAACGGCGCGCAGCTCATCATGACTTCGCTCGGCGTTACGGCCGTGGCCTTCCTCGGTTTGTCGGCCTACGCAGTGACGAGCAAGAAGGACTTCAGCTTCATGCGCGGCTTCCTGGTGGTCGGCCTCCTGGGCGCTTTCGTGCTCGGCCTGGTCGCCTACTTCTTCCAGCTGTCGACGATGTCGCTGGTCGTTTCCGGGATGTTCCTGCTCCTGTCGGGCGGCCTCATCCTGTTCAAGACGAGCGAGATCATTCACGGCGGCGAGACGAACTACATCAGCGCGACCGTGACGCTGTACATCTCGATCTACAACATGTTCCTCAGCCTGCTGCGCCTGCTCAGCGCGCGCAACTGAGTCTTCTATCGGCCGGGCTCGATGACCTCGAGCCCGGCCATGTAGCTGCGCAGGACTTCCGGGATGGCGATGCTGCCATCCGCCTGCTGATAGTTCTCCATCACCGCGACCAACGCGCGTCCCGCCGCGACACCTGAGCCGTTCAACGTGTGCAATGGCTCCGGCTTGCCGGTCTCCGGGTTGCGCCAGCGCGCCTGCATGCGCCGCGCCTGGAACGCCTCGTAGTTCGAGCAGGAGGAAATCTCGCGATAGGCATTCTGCCCGGGCAGCCAGACCTCGAGGTCGTAGGTCTTGGCCGAGCCGAAACCGACGTCGCCGGCGCACAGTGCAACGACGCGATACGCGAGCTGCAGCCGCTTCAGAACTTCCTCGGCATTGCGCGTCAGCAGTTCGTGCTCCTCGTACGAATCCTGCGGCCGGGTCATGTGCACCAGCTCGACCTTCTCGAACTGATGCTGGCGAATCATGCCGCGCGTGTCTTTGCCATACGAGCCCGCTTCCGAACGGAAGCACGGCGTGTGCGCCGCGAAGCGCAGGGGCAACGCGTCTGCCTCCACGATCGAATCGCGCACCATGTTCGTGACCGGTACTTCCGCGGTGGGAATCAGCCACAGCCCGGACTCGCCGCGGATCGCGAACTGGTCCGCCTCGAACTTCGGCAGCTGCCCGGTGCCGATCAGCGACTGCGTGTTGACGAGATACGGCACATAGGTTTCGCGATAGCCGTGCTCGCTCGTGTGCAGGTCGAGCATGAACTGGATCAGCGCGCGATGCAGGCGAGCCAATGAGCCCGTCAGCACGCTGAAGCGCGCGCCGGCGATTTTGCCGGCGACGGTGAAGTCCATCATCTTCAGCGTCTCGCCGAGCTCGACGTGATCGCGCGGCTTGAAGTCCAGGCGACGCGGCTCGCCCCAGCGGCGCACTTCCACGTTCGCTGTTTCGTCGCGACCTTCCGGGACGCTGGCGTTCAGCATGTTGGGCAGGCCGAGCGTCAGGTCGTCCAGCTCCTTCTGAGCCTTCGCGAACTCCGCTTCAGCTTCGGTGAGCTGCGCGCCGAGCGTCTCGGTCTGCTTCAGGAGCGGTGCGATGTCCTGGCCCTGCGCCTTCGCTTTACCGACGCTCTTGGCGTGCAGATTGCGCTCGTTGCGCAGCTCGTCCGCGCGGATCTGCCACTTCTTGCGCGACTCTTCGAGCGCGGCAAGGCGCTCGACGTCCAGCTTGAAGCCGCGACGCGCGAGGTTGGCCGCGACCGCGGCAGGATCGGAACGGAGCAACTTGGGATCGAGCATGGAGGAAAGTCTACTTCTTTTTCCGCTTCTCTAATGCTTCCGCGATCTTGATCTCGAGCCCGCGCGGCACCGGGCGGTAGTACTGCTTCGCCGGCATGCCCTCGGGGAAGTAGGTCTCGCCCGCGGCGAAGGCGTCCGGCTCGTTGTGCGCGTAGCGATAGTTCTTGCCGTAGCCCAGCTCCTTCATCAACCGCGTCGGCGCGTTCCGTAGATGCAGCGGCACGTCGAGCGAGCCGAGCGACTTCGCGTCCTCCATCGCTTCGCCGAACGCGACGTAGACCGCGTTGCTCTTCGCTGTGCACGCGAGGAACACGACTGCATGCGCGATCGCCAGCTCGCCTTCGGGCGTGCCGAGCCGCTCGTACACCTCGCACGCCTCCAATGCCATCGTCAGGCCGCGCGGGTCGGCGTTGCCGATGTCTTCCGACGCCATCCGCAGCACGCGCCGCGCGATGTAACGCGGATCGCAGCCGCCATTGAGCATGCGGCACAACCAATACAGCGCTGCGTCGGGATCGCTGCCGCGCACGGATTTGTGGAGCGCGGAGATCTGGTCGTAGAAGGCTTCGCCTTGCTTGTCGAAGCGTCGCAGGCCGCCGGTCGCGACTTCCGCCGCGATCGCCTCAGTGATTCGCGGCGGCTTCGCGTCGCCCGCGAGGTCGCACGCGAGCTCGAGCATGTTCAGTGCGCGACGCGCGTCGCCGTCCGCGGCGCGTGCGATGAGCACCAGCGCCGGCTCCTCTGCTTCGATCGGCTCAGACTCGCGGCCCTGCCGCTCGAGCGCTCGCCCGAGCACCTGGCGCAGATCCTGCTCCGTCAGCGAGCGCAGCACGTACACGCGCGCGCGTGAGAGCAACGCGTTGTTGAGCTCGAACGAAGGATTCTCCGTGGTGGCGCCGATGAACACGAGCGTGCCGTCTTCGACCCACGGGAGGAAAGCATCCTGCTGTGCCTTGTTGAAGCGATGAACTTCGTCGAGGAACAGCACGGTGCGCCGACCCGATTCCCTGCGAACCTCGGCGGCGCGCTCGGCCGCGGCGCGAATATCTTTGACGCCCGCCATCACCGCAGAGAACGCGATGAACTCGGCGTCGCACGTTTGCGCGACCAGCCGCGCCAAGGTCGTCTTGCCGGTCCCCGGCGGACCCCACAGGATCATCGAGTGCAGGTGCCCGCCTTCGAGCATCCGGCGCAGCGGCTTGCCGGCGCCGAACAGGTGCGACTGTCCGACGTATTCATCCAGCGAGGCTGGACGCATACGGTCCGCGAGCGGACGTGTTTCCGGCGCCGCGGCGCCCCGCACGCTCATAACTTCCTCGTCAGCGCCTCGACGCGCATGGCCCAGCCGCCGAACCAGATCAGCGCAAGCGTCAGCCCGCACACGATGCCGACCGTATTAGCGTACACGTCCCGCAGATCGGCCTGGCGGCCCAGGTGCATCCCGCCTTGCAGCCCTTCGATCACGATGCCCATCACCAGCAGCGCGACGCCGATCGCCGGATAACGCGTCCGCGGATAGATTCCCGCGAACCACAGCGCCAGCACGGCGTAACCGACGATGTGCTCGATCTTGTCGCTGAGTCCACCGAGCTTCGGCAGATCGTGCTGGGGCACGAGGCTCGCAACGAACGCGCCCGCGATCAGGAGCCAGCCGGATACGAGCCACAGACGTGGATGACGCAGAGCGAGCAACATCTGTTATTGCTTGCGCGCCGGAGCGGCCTGCGGCGAGGCATCGCCGATCACGTCGGCGCCGGGCGGCACCGTGAAGGTGAATCGCGACGGATCGAGCGGCGGATTGCGCTCGACCTTGCTGAATTCCAGGCTCGTCGTCTGTCCGAGCTTGTCGGCGAGTTGCATGTATTTCAGGACCGGACCCTCGAACCCCAGGCGAACCCACCTGAAATCGGTGTCGTCGCGCCGCGGTTCCATGCGAACCCAGTCGACCGCTCCTTCTCGCGATGCCTGCGTCACGCTGAAATTGTCGGCGAGATTGCTACGGCCGCTCAACAGCATCGCCGGCGTCCCCGCCAGCGTTTCGTCGAGCTTGCGCACTGTCACCTGCTCGAGGTCGCTGTCGTAGATCCAGATGCGCGCGCCGTCGGCCACGATCACCTGCTGGTAAGGATCGCGATAATCCCAGCGAAAGCGGTCGGGACGCGAGATCGCCAGTGTGCCGCTCGCTTCCTCGAGCTGCTGACCGCTGCGATCGCTGAGCGTTTGCTTGAACTGCGCCTGCAGCCCGTCGAGCCCTTGCAGGAACGTTTCGACGCGCTTCTGACCTTCCTGCGCACCCGGCGCAGCCGCCGCGCCAAATGCCGGGCTGGCTGGCGCGGCTAGCGAGATCAGCGCGCCGGCGAGGCGCGCCCATTGCAGACACTTCATTTGGGATCACTCTTCGGGCGGCGGTGGCGCCAGCACTTCGCGCATGCCGTTCGACTGCAGCGGCCCGACGAGGCCGGTTGCTTCCATGGTCTCGATCATGCGGGCCGCGCGGTTGTAGCCGATCTTCAGGCGACGCTGCACACCTGAGATCGAAGCCTTGCGGCTCTCGACGACGATGCGCACGGCCTGGTCGTACAGCGGATCCTGCTCGCCATCCGCGGCGCCGCCCTCGACTTCCACGCCGGGGTCGCCCGGCTCGCCCGGCATGCCCGGAATCGGCATGCTCGGTCCTTCGAGGATCTCGCGCATGTAGTTCGGCTCGGCGCTGCGCAGGCCGCCGACCACGCGATGCACTTCCTGGTCGGAGACGAACGCGCCGTGCACGCGGATCGGCACCGAGGTGCCGGGCTGCAGGAACAGCATGTCGCCGTGTCCGAGCAGCTGCTCGGCGCCCATCTGATCGAGGATCGTGCGCGAGTCGACCTTCGCCGAGACCTGGAACGCGATGCGCGTCGGAATGTTGGCTTTGATCAGACCGGTGATGACGTCGACCGAGGGCCGCTGCGTGGCGAGAATCAGGTGGACGCCGGACGCGCGCGCCTTCTGCGCGAGCCGGGCGATCAGCTCTTCCACTTTCTTGCCGACGATCATCATCATGTCGGCGAGCTCGTCGACGATGACCACGATGAACGGCAGCGCCTCGAGCATCGGCACTTCGTTCGGATTGCCGTCCGGGCCGAGGGCTTTCATCAGCAGCGGGTCGCGGATCGGCTGCCCTGCGTCCTGCGCCTCTTTCAGCTTGCGGTTGAAGCCCGCGAGGTTGCGCACGCCGAGCGCGGCCATCAGCTGATAGCGACGCTCCATTTCCGCCACGCACCAGCGCAGCGCGTTCGCTGCCTCTTTCATGTCCGTGACGACCGGCGCGAGCAGGTGCGGAATGCCCTCGTAAACCGACAGCTCCAGCATCTTCGGGTCGATCATGATCAGGCGGACGTGCTCGGCCGTCGCTTTATAGAGAAGCGAGAGCACCATCGCATTGACTGCGGTGGATTTACCCGAACCCGTCGTACCGCCGACCAGCAGGTGCGGCATGCGCGCGAGATCCGCAACCACCGGCGCGCCGCTGATGTCCTTGCCGAGCACCAGCGCCAGCGGCGACGTCATCTCGTCGTAGGTCTTCGACTTGATGATCTCGCCGAGCGTCACCAGCTCGCGCTTCTCGTTCGGAATTTCCAGGCCCACGGTCGACTTGCCCGGAATCACCTCGACCACGCGCACGCTCACCGCCGACAACGCGCGGGCGAGATCCTTGGCGAGGTTGGAGATCTGGCTGACCTTCACGCCCGGCGCGGGCCGCAGCTCGAAGCGTGTGATCACCGGCCCCGGATGTACTTCGACGACTTCCGCTTCGACGCCGAAATCGCGCAGCTTCAGCTCGACCAGCCGCGACATCGCTTCCAGCGCCTCCGCGGAATAGCCGGACTGCCGCGGCGGCGGATCGTCGAGCAGCGACAGCGCCGGCAGCTCCTTCGCGGTCGGCCGGTCGAACATCGCGACCTGGCGCTCCTTCTCGTGACGCTCGCTCTTCTCGACCTTGTGAACCACCGGCTCGATCTTCGGCGGCGGGCGGCTCGCGACGCGCTTCTGCTCTTCGCGAATCACTTCGGTGCGCGCTTCTTTCACCTGCCTGCCGGCCTTGATCTGGCGCGCGCTGGTGATGCGGCCGGACAGCCAGCCGAGCGCAGCAAGCGTCCAGCGGCCGGTGCGATCCATGATTTCGATCCACGACACGCCCGCGAACAGCGAGACACCCGCGAGCCACAGCGCAAGCATCAACAACGTCGCGCCCAGAAAGCTCAGTCCGGCTTCGAGTCCCTGCCCGACGAACGAGCCGAGCACGCCGCCGGCGGAGCTCGGATACCGCGGGGCAGTGAAATGCAGGCTTGCGAGCCCGCAGCTCGTGAGCAGGGTCAGGACGAAACCGACGGCGCGGAACGCAACG